>NZ_CP166993.1:637123-955684 GCF_048319245.1 Litorimonas sp. RW-G-Af-16 | reverse complement strand
TTCGTGGCCCATAATGCCCGCGATTTGGTCATCATTATCTGTAAAGTCCATCATACCCTTGTAAAATCCGACACGGTTACCGGGGAGGACAAATGCGTTTTTGGTGTCTGTATCAAAAACCGCATAGTCCCATTTTTGGTTCGAACGGTTGGCTCCTTTTGCAATACGGCCACCAATATTACGCAGGCGGTTCGTGTAGCGGGGATCTGTCGAGGTCGGAGTCTTTTGCTTCATCTCTGCCCATGACGCGGCTGCCATAGAATTAAGCTGACCTGCGCCCGGGGCAAGGCCGACAAATTGCTTGCGTACCGTCTCTGCATTTGTTGCGCAACTGACCAGAGCGGGCGACGCCATAAGCGCTCCGCCTGCAACGGCACCTTGGATAATTTTACGTCGACCCAACTCTGGCGTCGCTTTGGCGGTAGCGGGTTTCGCCTCGACCGTGTGGTTATGATTAAAACACATATTGTCCTCCAAATATTCATGCCTTGCAGCGTGTGTTCATTAATCATACCTTAAGATACGACAAAGTGACAGCGTCAAGCGCATTTTTTTACATACTGCGATACGGAACGAACCCGATAGGGTCGCGTTGGTTCCGTTGAAAAAGGAAATTTAGGCCATATGAAAAAGTTACTTATCGCTATCGGAGTCCTGATTACACTGCTGCTCGCCGTGCTATTTATTGTGCCGTCCCTGGTCCCATCCTCCGTTTATAAAGACAAAATTCAAACGCAGCTAAGCTCGGAATTAGGGCGTGATGTTTTGATAACGGGAGATGTCAAACTCTCAACCTTCCCGCTAATAAAAGCCAAAACAGATGGCGTGACGATCAAAAATCCTGAAGGTTTCACGGCCACAGATTTTGCCCAAATCTCTGGCCTCGAGGCACGAGTGAAGTTACTCCCGCTCTTCTCCAAACGCGTTGAGATTAGCCGCTTTACTCTGCGCGACCCGATCATACGCTTGGAAAAACGCGCGGACGGTGTGGCGAACTGGGAGTTTGGGGATCGCCCGACAGAGCCGAAACCTGACACTGGACCCTTTAAACGCGATGGCCGTATGGCCGCGCTCGACCCGCAAATTGGAGCGTTTACTCTAGAGAACGGCACGCTCACCTATGACGATGCGGTGACGGGTCAATCCATATCCGTGACAGACATCAATACATTTGTTTCCCTGCCCAGCATGGCCAAGACACTCATTATCGACGGTAGTCTTGTTTATGACGATATGCCCCTGACGCTCGACCTGGCAATGAATAGTCCTCGGGCCTTCTTGAACGGTCAATCTGCGACGATCGAAGGCAACATCAAAACTGATTTCGCTAGCGCTAAAGTCGACGGCAGTTTCCTGCCAAGTGAAGCCATTGCATTTGCAGCCAACATTGACGGGAACGTCTCTGATCTTGCCGCTCTGAAGCCTTTCCTTGGAGAGACCGCCCTTGGAGAGACCGCGAAGTATGTCGACCTCGCCAAAACCGCATCTCTCATTGGCGATATTCGTTATGAGGGCGAGACAATCAGCGCAGAAAACACCAATATCAACATTGAAGGCGACGCCCTCACCTTTCGCTTCGCAGGTAACGCTCGCATGGCCGACGTGCCGACCGCGTCTGGCGATATTGCCTTAAATATAACAGACCTTACGTCACTCAAGTCCTACCTTCCACAGGATGTCAAAGGTCTAGACCTGCTTAAAACAGTCGATGTGACCGCTAAATTACAATCAACAGAGCAAGGCGTTGAAGCCACTGCCCTTGATGCGAAATTTGACGGGCCGAGTGTGGCAGGCAGCTACACAGGCACAGCGAGTTATAATGCCAAAGCAGAGCCTAAAAATGCGGTGACAGCGAAAGGGCAATTCAAAGCTAATTCTGATAACCCCGCCAAACTCGCCGCAATTTTCGCTCCAGACGTGCAAGGCGCAGCGGCCTTGGGCGCGACATCCGTGTCGGGCACTGTGGACATGGCGGGGCAAGCGGTTCGCGCGACGAATATTAGCTTTAAAACCGAAGGTAATGACTTACGGGCCACATACTCTGGTGACGCCTCATTCGTTAACGGTAAGGCCGCAGCGAATGGCAATGTCGACGCCAACATCGCTGACCTCCCCGCGCTGACCCGTATCATGGGACTGACGATTGAAAACATAGATGCGGTCAAAACTGTGGCGATGAAAGGCTCGGTGAATTACTCAGACACCGCGACTTCTCTTAAAGGTCTGTCGGCCAGCCTGACAAATGGCGCGGTCAACGGAACCTATGAGGGTGATGCAACGCTTGGCGAAATTCCTGCGTTTGACGGGGCCTTCACAGCAACCATCCCGCAACTCGCCAAACTCGACCAAGCCCTCACAATGGACATTCCATATGACAATGCGATTGGACAATTAGCGGTTTCAGGCAAGATAAAAGGATCAGGGCAAAATATTGATATTAAAGACATTATTGCCGATTTAACCCAAGGCCTACTCAATGGGTCATACCGCGGCAGCGCGACTTATAATGATGGTGTCACATTAGATGGACAGCTAGACGCGACGATCACAAGCCTGCGCGAGCTCGCCAAATTATCTGGCACTGACCTTCCGCCTAGCACGGCGGCTGGTGATATTTTTGGCGCCTTTGCCATGAACGGCACGGTCAAGGGCACACCTCAGGCTATCACCTTATCACAGGCCAATATCGCGCTGGATCAGATCAAAACTACAGGGCAATTCGGAGTCGACCTTACGACACCAAAACCCTTTATTGACGGGACGCTCAATGTCACGAGCGGCCTTGATCTACGCCCTTACATGGAAAGTTTCTCTGCGCAGCGTCCCGAAGGACAGATCGTTCCTTGGAGCGACACCCCGATCAATACAGAGCCCTTCCGCGCGGTGAATGCGAAGATTGTCATCGCTACGCCCAACATCAAAATGACCCGACTTACGCTGGGCGAAACAACCATCAACACCACGCTCAATAATGGCGTGCTATCCACAGTCATGCCGAGCCTCTCCCTTTATGGTGGCCGCGGTACAATGACCGCAACTCTCGACGCGTCAAGCGCTGTGCCGGCAATTTCCTTGGATACAAAACTCGACAAATTACAGACCAATAGCTTTATGAGTGCTGTCGCTGGCTTCGCAAATGCGTCTGGTCAGGGTCAAACCGCCTTGAAAGTTGAAGGTCGCGGCATTTCGCAAGCCGCCATTATGAAATCCCTCAACGGCACTGGCGGGTTTGAAGTCTTGGAAGGTACGCTCAAGGGCATCAATGCGAGCGAATTCCTAACCGGGCTGGATAGCGCCCTGACGTCTCGTAGTCTCCCCAGCGGTATTGGCGCGGATCAAGTCACACAATTTCAAGACCTTGTCGGGAAATTCCAAATCGAAAATGGTGTGTTGAAAGTCGGTACGTTTAAACTCGCCGCCGCCAACTTGTTGGCCGAAGGGGATGGCGAGATTGACTTGGGCAATCAAACGCTAGACCTGCGCTTCCTCCCAAAACTCAGAGGGGATCAAGCCAGTGGCTTGGCTGCCTTTGGTATTCCCATTCGGTTTTCAGGCGGTTTCGGCTCCGCTAAAGCCAGCCTGGATACAGAATTCTTGGGTCAGATTGTCACCAATCGGGCGCGAGCAGAGGCTGGTAATATCTTGAAAAAAGAGTTGGGCGGTGGTCTTGGCGATATTGTTGGCGGCATAATTGGTGGACAGCCAACACCTCCTAACCCCGCACCTGAAAATGGAGAAATTCCCCCGGCGACAACACCTACAGAATCCAAATCACCATCTGATGCTGTCGAAGGCATGCTAGGCGAGTTATTAGGTGTCAAAAAAGCGCCTGCACACACGCCAAACAATACGGATGCGTCCACAATTCCAACTGAGACGGCACCCTCTCAAACACAGCCTGTTGAGAAGACCGATGAAGAAAAAATCGAAGATGCACTGGGCAGCTTATTTGGTCGCAAGAAAAAGACTAAATCAGAAGACGCCAGAGCCGAACGAATAATTTGCTTCCAATCTACATAATATAGAACAAAATTGGTCTTTTTATCCTATTCATTGACCGTATATACTCCTTAAAAGGAGATATGCGTGATTTCTGACCCTGTCATTTTAGAGCAAACCCCTGCTGCAGATTTTACGATCGAGCAGAAATGGGAGCGCTATACGGCGGATGAGCATGCTATTTGGGATCTTCTCTACGCGCGTCAAATTGATATTTTGCAAGGACGAGCCGTCGACGAATTCTACACGGGCTTGGAAGCCTTAGACTTAGGCGGCGCCGGTATTCCCGATCTGGCTGTTATCAACCCGAAACTGCGCGCCTTAACGGGTTGGGAAATTGTGATGGTGCCTCATCTAGTGCCAGACCTAATATTTTTTGACCACCTCGCCAATCGACGCTTCCCGGCGGGGCGTTTTATTCGCCGGAGAGACCAACTCGATTACCTCCAAGAACCAGATATTTTTCACGATATTTTCGGCCACGTTCCCATGCTGACGCATCCCGTCTTTGCTGATTACATGCAAGCTTACGGGACAGGTGGACTGCGCGGTGAAGAGCGCGGGATGCTGAAAGAATTGGCGCGACTATATTGGTATACTGTGGAATTCGGCCTCCTGCAGAGCGCCGAAGGTCTGCGCATTTACGGCGCCGGCATTGTTTCATCCAAAGGCGAAAGCCTCTTTAGCCTCGACTCACCCTCCCCGCACCGGATTGAATTTGATCTCGAACGGATTATGCGGACAGATTATAAAATTGATGATTATCAGCAATGCTATTTCACAATCGAGTCTTTTGATGAGTTATTCGACGCGACGCAACAAGATTTCAAAGCCATTTATGACCGCTTGGAAGACGATAAAGCGGCAGGTCAGCAACCGATCTTGCCTGCAGATATCGTGAAAACCGATCATCTCCTTAACGTCGGAACCCAAAAGAGAGTTACGGCTCAGTAAAATCACAGCGCCCGTATTATACAATATGTACGATAGATCGAAGCTTAGCAGCCTCTAAGACACTGAAATATAGAGATAAGTTATTTTATCGTGAGATTAGTGTAGGCTTAGCCTTCAACGCACGTCTCATGACATTTTGGGTGTCGGTCTGTCTGTTGCAAATCAAACAGTTTTTCAGCGTGATTTTGGCTCTGCTTAATGGCCCGAACGAAAACATCATCTTTTCATAACTCAATGCAAGCCAGCCTCAATCGTTATAATATCTGTCAATCGCACATAAAAAAACCCCGCCTAGCGACTTGATAACAAGTAACGAGACGGGGCTTTCTAAGTTTTATAAGCGGATCTTAATTGATGCCGCCAAGTGAACCGAGAGTGATCAACACTTCTGTATGACGGTTCAACTGCTCTTTCACGCCGTCACCAGTCTGAACGAAGAGCTCTGTTTCGCCCTTACCTTCGGATGTGATCTTAGCGCGATCAACACCTTGACGAACGAGTTCGTCCATGGCGTCTTTTGCGCGACGCTTAGACAGTGCCAAGTTGTAAGATGCTGAACCGGACGAGTCTGTGTGACCCACGACGCGGATGTTATCGACATTACAATACTCGCCAATGTCCAAGATGCGGTTGACAGTGTTACGTGTCTCAGCAGATTGGCCTTTGTTAAATTCATAATAAATGATTTCTTGGCGATACTGCTCACCACAGATGTCAGCAACAACATTGCCACGCTCTGTCATTTGAACAGGACACTGTGCGAGATCATAAACGAGTGAACCGTCCCAACATGTGTATGTTTCTGGCTGTGCAGGACACTCACCAGCAGCAAACACCATGGAACCATCCCAGCAACGGACTTCTGGCTGTGCCACTGGCTCAGCTGGACACTGACCAGCGTTGAAGACCATTGAACCATCCCAACAAGCGAAGTCAGGTGTAGGAGCTGGAGCCACAACAGGTGCTGGAGCAGATGCGCCAAAGCGGTAACGGAAACCCGTCATCAATGAGTGCGAACCAACATCTTCAAGAGTTGTTGTAATGTTTTGAGTCGCGTTATCAAGACCGTTAGTTGCAACACCTTCGAAATCCATGTTGCTAGCGTTCATGTACTTGTAGTTTGTATCCCATGACAGATTGTCAGTGATCGCATAACCAAGACCTGCAAGAAGCTGCCAGCCGAAAGTTGTGTCACGATCAGTAAATTCGCATGAAATTGCGTCATTTGCAGTGCGTGTCGCATTACAAACGGGTGTGCGAACTAGGTTATTGTCAACGCTTGCAAAATCGTGTGCAGCGGCATCAAGGTCGCCGCGAACGAGACCAATACCGGCACCAACATATGGCTCCCAACGACCAAAATCGCTGAAATCATAAATAGCGTTAAGCATCATAGCGTTCGTGCGCAATTTAGCGAAAGAACTTGGCACGTTATCGATCGCGCCTAGGTCAGTCCAAAGACTTGTTCCGTCTAATTCCATGCGCCAATTATTGCCAAACTCGTAACCGAGACCGAGTGAGAATGCGCCATTTCCTTCACTCTCGACGTCGCCAGCAAGCGTATTGCTTGTTGCGTCACCAGGAACGAAATCCATGTCGTTGTGAATACCATATCCCGCATTACCGCGAAGATACCAGCCGTCGTCTTGTGCTGATGCGAGAGATGGCGCGGCCATCAACGCAGAAGCTGCAGCTGCAATGAGAAGCTTATGCTTCATGATGTTTCCTCCAATTATAGACAGGTTATCTGCCTAATTTATCCAAACAGTATGTCATGTTGACATACTTGCTTAAACCCCTGCTACACGAATTCGTTCCGCGTTGCCAAGGTTCAATAGCCCTATTTTGACGATTTTAAAAGGTTTTTTATGGCCCGTGGCTTTTTTGCACCACATTAATTTTCACCATCGTTAGCTTTAATATCATCTAAGAGGCGAACTTTCCCAGCAATTACGTCATTCTTATGGCACAATGGCGGGAAAAGAAAAGAATGGTACGCCCGCACGGACTCGAACCGTGGACATCCTCATTAAAAGTGAGGCGCTCTACCAACTGAGCTACGGGCGCATCTAATAAGCGGCGCTTACTATGGTTAGGGCGGCGCTACGTCAAGGCAGAAAACTTCGTCAAGTCGGTGTTTTTTCACCCAAGTTTGCGCGAAATGTCGCAACAAAGGCATCAAACCGACCTTCAGAGATCGCCGCACGCATCCGATTCATCAAATCTTCGAAATATGCGATGTTATGCCAAGACAGAATCATCGAACCCAACATCTCCTGAGAGCGGATAAGGTGGTGGACATAGGCACGACTATAATCATTTGAAGCTGGGCAGTGAATCGCTGCGTCCAGAGGGGCGGCATCTTCGGCAAACTCGGCGCGTTTAATGTTGTACGGCCCCGAATCAGTCCAGACTTGCCCGTGTCTGCCAGACCGTGTGGGAATCACGCAATCAAACATATCAACGCCGCGAGCGACAGCTTCTACGAGGTCTATGGGCTTGCCCACACCCATTAAATATCTAGGTCGATCAACTGGCAGGTGCGGCACTGTGAAATCGAGCGTCTCGCACATGGCGTCATGCCCTTCCCCCACAGCCAAACCGCCAATCGCAAAGCCGCCATAACCGCCTGCGGTTGCCTCGGCCACGCTGGCCTCGGCGCTCATCTTGCGGAGGTCAGGGAAAGTTGAACCTTGGACAATCGCAAATAATGTCTGACTTTCTCGTTCCCCAAACGCCGCGAGGGATCGCTGTCCCCATCGTAGGGATAATTCCATAGACTTTGCAGCGGCGTCATAGGGCGACGGGAATTCCGTACACTCATCAAGCTGCATTGAGATATCCGCGCCAAGGAGATCGGCTTGAATCTCAATAGACCGCTCGGGTGAAAGCATGTGCTTAGAACCGTCCAGATGACTCTGGAACTCAACGCCTTCTTCGGTCATCTTGCGAAGCTTCGACAGGGACCACACCTGAAAACCGCCTGAATCAGTCAGAATCGGGCCGTCCCAGCCACCGAATTTATGCAAACCGCCCATACGCTTGACCCGCTCTGCCCCAGGTCGCAGCATCAGGTGATAGGTGTTGCCCAAGATAATATCCGCACCTGCTTGGCGCACTTGGTCCATATATAGCCCTTTGACCGTACCCGCCGTCCCGACAGGCATAAAGGCTGGGGTGCGAATATCACCGCGCGGGGTTCGCAATACGCCTGTCCGCGCTTTGCCTTCAGTCGCATGAATATCGAATGGAAATTTCGCCATGTCGCCTCTCTAAGACTTCTCTTTACCTTGCGCACGCCAGAGGAGCGAACTGTCGCCATAGCTGTAAAAGCGGTAGCCTTGTTCAATCGCATGCGCGTAAGCAGCCTGCATTGTATCCAATCCCGCCAGCGCACTAACCAGCATAAACAAGGTTGATTTCGGCAAATGGAAATTCGTCATAAGGCCGTCAACGATTTGAAATTCGTAGCCGGGCGTGATGAAAATATCGGTATCTTTGGACAGCGTTTTTAGTTGTCCCTTCTCAGCAGCACTCTCGAGCGCACGCAAAGACGTTGTGCCAACCGCGATCACGCGGCGGCCCTCTGACTTTGCGCGATTGATACGAGCGGCCGTGTCAGCCCCGATCGAATACCACTCGCTGTGCATGTCGTGGTCGTCTGTATTATCAGTTTTTACTGGTAAGAATGTCCCCGCCCCAACATGTAACGTCACGCGCTCTATCTCCACACCTTTCGTATCCAAACGATCAAGTAGTTCGGGCGTGAAGTGTAGTCCCGCCGTGGGAGCTGCGACAGAGCCCGTTTCTTCGGCGTAGACCGTTTGATAATCCGACACGTCCTGTTCATCCACCTCTCGCTTGCGGCCAATATAGGGCGGGAGCGGTGGGCGGCCGACAGTTTCAATCGCTGCATCAAGCGCCTCGCCAGATTGCGAGAATTGTAGCGTGGCCAAACCGCCCTCGCCTTTGTGAATGACTGTCGCCGTCAGATCATGCCCGAATGAGAGACTATCACCGTCTTTGATACGCTTGGCAGGTCGCGCGAAAGCTAACCATGTATCAGGCGTTTCGCGCTCAAGCAGATTGATGTCGAGCGTCACGTCCCCGCCGCCGCCATGAGGACGCGCAGGCCGCACGGCTTTTAACGCCGCCAATAAAACGCGTGTTTCATTGACCACCAAGACATCGCCAGCCCGTAACTGATCTGGCAAATCGCGTACGATATGATCAGACAGCACGCCCTCTGCGCTCACGCCCAGCAGCTTGGCGCTATCACGCGGAGAGGCAGGCCGAAGCGCGATTGACGCTTCGGGTAGCTCGAAATCAAAGAGGGAAACGTCCACTGGGAGACCTCCAAAGGCGGACGGTGGTCGGAGACCCTAGACTTAAAGTCTAGGAAACTTCCATTTTTACGATTTTACCTGGGTAGCGTGGCGGCTCACCCTTTGGCAGCGCATCGATGAATTCCATGCCGCTCTCGACTTGGCCCCAGACCGTATATTGACCGTTCAAAAAGCTGGCATCGTCAAAGCAGATAAAGAACTGGCTGGACGCAGAATTTGGGCTGGCCGCGCGGGCCATAGAACACGTGCCGCGCACATGCGGCGTTGAGTTAAACTCAGCTGGCACATTCTTCTTCGCGCCGCCCATGCCTGTCCCGTCAGGACAACCACCTTGAGCCATAAATCCGTCGATCACACGATGAAATGTCAGGCCGTCATAAAAACCCTTCGTTGCGAGCGTTGTGATCTGCTTGACGTGCAAAGGTGCGACATCGGGACGAAGAGCAATGACAACATCACCCGTTTTTCCGTCATTGCAATCAACCGTCATTGTTAGTTTTTCAGCCATTATATTTCCTCTTATCGTCTGTATCGGGGGGTTAAAGCGTATGACTAGGTACGGTTATGTCACAGATATCGGGATATGTCCCGTCCGCATTTTTATAAGTCTTTAAGTGGTTGCTAAAGGCAGGTGTGTTCACTTTTAGCACCTGAACATTCGGGCGATCCGCATCTGGTATATCGGAAGCGAGTGTCACGGTGTTCATCTGATCTGGGATAAAGCCTGGAACTTCGCCTTTGGTGCCCACTTTGAAGCTTTCCAGATATTCATACCCCATCACTGTATTGCCCCAGACAGAATATTGCGTATCCAAATGATCGGCTTTTGCGCGCATCAAAAAGAACTGGCTATTGGCAGAATTCGGATCAGAGGTTCGTGCCATGGACGTCACGCCTTTGCAATGTAGTCCAAAGGCGGCAACTTTACCGTCCTTTGTCAGCATCGCTTGGCTAATTGGCTGCGTTGCGACTGGGAGGGATTTATAGAAACCCACGCCGATTTCCTCATTACCCGCCTTGCGCGCGCCGACCAACGTCACAGCCATGTCGTCGCCGCGGCGGAAAGTAAATTCTGCAGGAATGTTGGGCAAGTCACTATCGCCTGTGCCGTCACCATTGGAGCCGTCGCCCGTCTGGTTCATAAAACCGTCAATCACGCGGTGAAACGGAACACCGTCATAAAACCCTTGGCGCACTAAGGCTTTAATCTGCGAGACATGAGCCGGCGCGATCTCTGGGAAAAGCTCCACACCGATTTTACCGTAAGCCGTATCAATGACCATCAGATTGTCTGGATCAACCGTCCGCCAAGCCTCTGCTGGTACATTGCTCATCGTAGAGCTCGACGCTGTCGTTGCGGTGGTTTGAGCTTCCGGCGCTTCGGCAGCGCAAGCAGATGCGACCAGAGAGGCGGCCAAACAAGTGCCAGCTATAATTCGTTTCATCATGAGTATTTGTCCTTCAAGCGTAGCTCTACCTCGGGCGTCACAAACTGTCCTACATCGCCGCCGAGTCTCGCTATTTCCTTCACCAATCGCGACGCGATGGTTTGGTATTGCGGGTCGGCCATCAGGAAGACAGTTTCGATATCCGGGTTCAAGCGGTCATTCATTCCAGCCATTTGAAATTCGTATTCGAAATCCGAAACGGCTCCGTAAGCCGCGCACTATCATAGAGGCACCGCAGCTTTCAACAAAATGTATCAGTAGACCTTCAAACGGCTTCACCTCAACTTCGATACGATCGCGGAAGTCTTTGACAACGTCCTCCACCATCTCGACACGCTCATCGAGGCCAAAGAGTGGGTTCTTGGAACGATTGATCGCTACGCCTACAACAAGCTTATCGCATAGCCTTGAGGCACGTTTGAGAATGTCCAAATGGCCCAATGTCATGGGGTCAAAAGTACCAGGATAGAGTGCGATGCGTTTGGTCATAAATGAGTTATAACGGGGATAGCCAGATTATCTAGAAGAATATCGTGATTTCAATAGGTTGACGTTGCAGATCACCTGCGACGCTTAAACACCTATTCTGCTGGGGACTCAGAGGCGTCTTCGGCTTCGTCGTCTTCACTTTCTTCAATCCGCTCGACAGAGACCACGCGTTCATCGTCTTTAACGCGAATGACAGTGACGCCGCGAGAGCTGCGCGAAACAACGCGGATGTTCTTGACAGGGCAGCGAATCAACTGACCGCCATCTGTCACGATCATCAGTTGGTTATCATCTTCGATCGTAAAGCTACGCACGAGTTTCGCATCCTCTTCGCCTTTGCGCGAGAGGTCTTGCGCTGTCACGCCCTGCCCGCCACGATTCATGCACCTATAGTCATAAGAACTGCTGCGCTTGCCAAACCCGTCATCTGCAAGGGTCAGCAGGAATTGTTCTTTGCCGCCTAACTCACCAATGCGTTCATCGGATAGCGAGCTTTCGATTTCGATCTCGGTTTCCTCAGCCTCATCTTCCCCCTCGCCCAAGGCGCGGCGCATGGCATTGGCGTGCTTCATATAGGCCCGTGCCTCGTCCGTTTCGACATCGACGTGGCGCAGCACGGCCATAGAGATCACTTCATCACCATCTGCCAGCTTGATCCCGCGCACACCTGATGACGTGCGACCGACAAAACGTCGGACATCGGTGACGCGGCAACGTAACGCTTTGCCCATTGCCGTTGTTAGCAGAATATCATCGTCTTCAGTGCAGAGGCGGACATCGACGATACCGTCGCCCTCATCAGGCTTCATCGCGATTTTCCCGTTGCGGTTGACGCGGGTGAAGTCAGCGAGGCTGTTCCGACGCACACCGCCAGAGCGAGCGGCGAACATGATGTCCATGTTCTTCCAGTCTTCCTCATTCTCTGGCAAAGCCATGATGGAATTGATTGTTTCGCCTTGCTCAAGCGGCAGGAGATTGACGAGGGCTTTGCCGCGCGTGGCTGGACCGCCAACAGGCAGCTTCCAGACTTTGAGCTTATAAGACATGCCGTTTGAGCTAAAGAACAGCACGGGCGTATGTGTGGTCGCGACAAAAACTGTGGTGACGTAATCTTCGTCTTTCATGGCCATGCCAGAGCGACCTTTGCCGCCGCGACGTTGCGCACGATATGTGTCCAGCGGCGTCCGTTTCACATATCCGCCCGCTGTCACTGTAACGACCATATCTTCGACCGCGATCAGGTCTTCGTCGTCAAAGTCCATACCGCCTTCAACGAAAATAGACTTGCGCGGGGTTGCAAATTTTTCTTTAATTTCAGTTAGTTCTTCATGAATGATCGTGCGGACGCGCTTGCGGGAACGCAGAATATCCAGCAAATCACTAATAGTTGCGGCCAGTTTTTCTGCTTCGCTTGTCAGGTCGTCCATCCCCAAGGCGGTTAGCTTTAGCAGACGCAAATCCAGGATGGCTTTCGCTTGTTCTTCTGTCAGTTGGATCGTGCCATCATCGAGCAATTTAGACCGTGGATCAGCGATCAATTTGATCAAAGCCCCCATGTCCTTAGCAGGCCATGTGCGGGCCAATAAGTTTTGGCGCGCGTCTTGCGGATTGGCAGAGCCGCGGATGATTTTGATGATTTCATCAATATTTGCTACCGCTGTCGCAAGGCCAACAATGATGTGGGCACGGTCCCGCGCCTTAGCGAGATCAAACTTCGTGCGCCGCGCAATGACCTCCTCGCGAAAGCCAAGAAAGGCTTCAATCATCTGACGCACGTTCATTTGCTCTGGCTTGCCGCCATTCAGTGCGAGCATATTGGAGCTGAAATTCTGTTGCAGTTGCGAGAAGCGGAAAAGCTGGTTGAGGACCACGTCAGGCACGGCGTCGCGCTTCAATTCAATCACGACCCGCATGCCAACACGATCAGACTCGTCGCGGACAGCAGAAATGCCTTCAACACGCTTTTCATTCACGAGGGAGGCGATCTTCTTAATCATCGTAGCTTTGTTCACTTGGAACGGAATTTCCGTCACGACAATCGCCATACGGTCTTTGCGGATTTCTTCGATCTCTGTCACCGCGCGGAGAGTGACGGAGCCACGCCCCGTCAGCACACCTTGGCGCGCCCCGGATTGGCCCATGATTAATGCCCCCGTTGGGAAATCTGGCCCTGGAATAATCTCTAGAAGTTCATCATCGGTCAGCGCCCCGTTATCGAGCAGCGCCAGGCTTGCATCCACGACCTCGCCGAGATTGTGCGGCGCGATATTAGTCGCCATACCAACGGCGATCCCTCCCGCGCCGTTGACCAAGATATTAGGAAAGCGCGCGGGTAGGACGATAGGCTCTGACTCGGAGCTATCGTAATTGTCTTGGAAATTGACTGTGTTCTTCTCAATATCCGCTAGCAAGCTCGCGGCAGGACGATCCATGCGGACTTCGGTATATCGCATAGCAGCGGGCGGATCACCGTCTACCGAGCCAAAGTTACCCTGACCGTCCAGCAATGGCAGGCGCATGGAAAAATCCTGCGCCATGCGCACCAGCGCGTCATACACCGCACTATCGCCGTGAGGATGGTATTTACCGATGACATCGCCAACTACACGGGCAGATTTCTTATAGGCTTTTTCGCGGGTAAATCCGTTCTCATGCATTGAATAAAGGATACGGCGATGGACGGGTTTCAACCCGTCGCGCACATCTGGGATGGCGCGAGAGACAATCACAGACATTGCATAATCGAGATAGGAGCGTTTCATCTCCTCCTCAATCGTCACGGGCGAAATGCCATCAGGTAGACCTTTTGGTGTCTGCGGTGTGTCGTCGTTTGGGATGTCAGTGTCGTCGGCCAAAGGTCAAATAATCCACTTCTGATAGGCCGCAAGAATCGCGACAAATGCATCACATTTTACTAGCATTGCGAGAGGCTGACCGCAAATGAATCACCAAATCAAAGCCTGCGACGTCTAGGATCTTGGAACTCTCTCGTCTCCAACGAATTTCTATGGTATTACAGGCCCAAACAGGAGATCGCTATGCCATACGTTAAACCCCTATCCCTTACACTCACCGCAATTTTGGCGCTATCGGCTTGTAGCTCCCAAGACACAGCTAGCGACTCTCCCATGACGATTGAGCAACCCATTCTCAGCACGATAGGCAACCAACTCGGCACGGTAACTTTACGCGATCTTGGTGCGGACGGCACTGAGGTTAAGGTCACTGTCACCGGTATTAGCGAAGGTTCGCATGCGATGCATTTTCATGAAACTGGGAAATGCGAAGGGCCAGACTACGCCTCTGCTGGTGGGCATTATAATCCGACAAATGCAGCACACGGCACGAAAATGGCTAATGGTCCACATGCGGGCGATATGATGAATATTGACGTGATGGGCGACCTGACAGGCCAAATGACTGTCATCAATGAGCGCGTGTCAATTAATGGCGATCACGGCCTGCCCCCTCTCCTAGATGGAGACGGCACAGCGCTCATCATTCACGAGAAAGCCGATGATTATGAAAGCCAGCCTAGCGGCGCGGCAGGCGCACGCATTGGTTGTGCTGTCATTAGCGCTAACTAGCGAACAATCCGCGTTTCCAACTTACCGATTTGTTCGCCAATCGCTTTGAAAGCTGCTTCAAATTCGGCCGCGTTATTCGTATCGAAGTAATACTGTGTCTTCGCTGACGCTGGATCAGTGGCGCCATCATTCAACGACGCACAATCCCGAAGCAGAGCCTCCCCCGCGCTTGGCGCTTCAAACGCGACTGAGAAGATCGTTATTCCGTCAGCCTTCGCCGCTTCGCAATGGGCTCGCGTTGCGTCGCTCTCAAGAGAGCTATTATTGGCCCCATCTGTCATAAAGACGATATATTCTTTGAGGTCCGCTGGCTGGTTAGGATCATTCGTCAACATGTCATATGCCGTTTTGAACGCGAGGGTCGAGTTTGTGCCATATAGAGTGACGAGACTCTTTACCTCAGACTCAACATTATTCCAGCCATACGCCATAGGTACCGTATGCGCATCCACCATATCGTTGCTGTAAACAGTCAAGCCTGAGCGCATCTTGGTTTTCAGAATATCTTTTCGTGGCGCAGAATCTTCAATGGCGTCGAACAGCGTTTCAGTCGCATCTTTTAGAACATCGATTTTGATACGACCGTCAGATGTCGATCCAGACATAGAACTTGAAATATCAACCACCAAAGTCATGGAGACAGGGTTCACCTCTTCCATAGCGTAGGACGCAACGCTTTGCCCTTTAACCGCGATGTCCTTCTTCCCGAAGACTTTTGCGAATGTTGTATTTTGCTTAGACCGCAATGTCACTGTGACCTCATCGGCGGAATCGTCAAATTTGATAATTGCGTCTTCAACATCAAGATGACTGCCCAAATTAGAAACGTGAAAATCAATCGTTTTTTGTACAATGTCTTCACGTTCGTCTTTGTTTGTCGTCGCTACGAAAGCACCAGACAGCGCGGCAGAGTCGGCAATATTCGTAAGGCTTTCGCGGGTTTTGAACGCCATAGAAGCATCAGTCGCCAAAGCTACTCCGCCAACCAAAACAACCATCATGGCACTGAACATCATCGCAACATTGCCGCTATTATCGGCTATAAAACTTCTGAATGGCACTTTCGCCATGATATACTCCCACTCATAACGAGTGAAATTTAGCAGAAAAGCGATAATAGCAAATTGAGCGTTGTGGTTAGCAATACCTTAAATGGTAGTGATGAAATTAGTCATCGCCGGGCCAAATTTTATTCCACCAGTCATAGTCTTTTTTAGGCTCGTCTATATCAAACATCTCCCCCTTGCCGCTTTCCTTGATCTTGGCGCGAATGTATTTCGTGTCCCAGCCTGTGAGGTTTGCCAGTGTCTTGATTTCGGTCTCTTTGCGCTTGTTGACTTCACGCTTATAGTCGGCAGCCTCGGGACATTCCATCTCCCCGTCAAAGGCGTGGCGAAGGATGTAGCGGCCTTGGAAATTCTGCTTATTGCCCGTGGTTTTAAACTTCAAATCTTCTGGGAAGCTTTCCGCGTCATAGCGGACATGCAAGCGCGTCACGAACACGTCTTTGGCCGGGCTCGGCATGACGCGACGGCGCGGCATCTGCCCGGGCTTTTGCGGACGGCCCTTCACATCATCCAGCCAGAAAACGCCGAGTTCTCTTAGCTGATCGTCAGAGAGAGGATCGGCCGCACAGGGGTCGCACCAATTCATGTCCCACGCATACTCCATGAACACACCATGTCCGCCCTCGCGATTGGCCGCCGTTTTATACATGTCTTTATAGAACTCACCGAACACCTCTTCGTCTTTGATGAAGATCGGCAACTCTTTGTCACTCGGGATTTTCTGCGTGCGGTAATTGGTGGTTTCCACCTGCCCGCCCTTGGTCAGCGTGTAGACGAACATATCCTGATCGCCGTCTGCGTTAACGGTGCCAAGGCGGATGGGCAGCATGAATTTCGGGCTCTCAAATGCGACTGCAATCGGGCGCAACATCTCGCCGCCCTGTTTGGCTTTTTCTTCTAAATTCACCTTTGCGACAAAGAATTTCATGTCTTGTTTGATGTAGCTTCCTAGAGTTCGCTCAGCCTTTTTCGGGACTTTATAACCATTGCTCGACAACCATTTTTGTAAGCCGTCGCTCTCTTTGGCGGAGAGGATGAGGATGTCATACTCGCCGACGGAGAAGCTCTCTTCGATTGTCACGCCGAGGGCATCTGCTTCCATCGCGCTCTCTGCTACAGGCGCCACCATTGGACCGCTAGACCGCATCATCTTTTCATACATTACGCGGTTACACGGATTGTCATCGAAATATTCTACCAATCGCGGCGCCGTGTAGGCGTCCAAATGATCTAACAAAGACGCGTCAGAGATATGTACCTGTTCTTTCTTAATCACCGTCGGCACGGGGATAACCATCGCAAATTCTGTCGGGTCGCCGATGTAATCATTCGCCATCGTGATGACCGTACGGTCCCCGTCCCGCACCATCGCGACTTTGGAGGATTTGTTGAACAAGTCTGTGTCGGCCTTTGCCACATAAAATCCGCAAAAAGCATTGGCTGAACCAGCGACAGCGAATGTGGAGAGCGCAACGGCGCTACTCAGCAGGTGTTTGAATGTCATGGGAGACTCCTGTTGGGGTGGGAAAGAATTGCGGCCAGTGATAGCGGCCTGCGGGGAAGAAACGGTCAAAGAGCGGCATGAGCGGCGCGGTCAAGATCAGTGCGAGGATAATGCCTGCGCTATTGTAAAGGCCAAATTGAATGGTGAAGCCAATACTCGCGACGAGCATAGCATAAAACACACGCCCCATACGACTATCGGGTGTCGTCTTGGGATCAGAAATCATAAAGAAGGCAAAGATCAGCAACGCTCCGCTTTGCATCTGATGCACAGGAATGGACAGCGGATCACCGAGCCAAATGGCTCGCGCAAAAATCAGAGTTGCATAGCTGCCCAGAAGCGCAAGCGACACATCCCAGCGCTTGGCTTTGCCTGTCACAATTCCGCCGAGGCCCAGCAAAGCTATCGCGAAGATCGGGGCCGCCCCCCACTGCCCTGGGGAAATCCAAGCGGCACCGAAAAGCAGGCTAACAATCACAAGGCCGAAGTTTGCAGGATTGAAAATATGCTTCCCGCGCCAGCGAATGAGATATTTAGAAGCCACAGCAATAACGCCCGCCGCTATCGACAGCGTGACTGATCCTGTGCGCAAGAGAAGTGTGAGAGACAGCGCAGAAATCAAAGGACTGCGCGCATCAAACCTGCGCCCGACGATCTTATCAGCCACCGCTTGCGTAACGAGCGTCGACCCAATCGTCCCTGCCGCATGCCACCACGGGAGCTGAAACGCGTAGACAAAAATACCAACCAAAATAAGAGAGCTTAGGACACCAATTTGGTAATGCCGCGGATCTGCCAGCAGCGCTTTGCCCCAGCTAAAGCCCGCCTTCATTTGCGTCACTTGTTTTGGCGCTTTTCGTGTCTGAGGGGAAGTTGCCCGCAAAATATCACCCTTGTGTTATGTTGTAACCATATCACAAGAAAGTGAGGCGCAAAAATGGCAATGACAGATTGTCGCGTTACAAATTGGAGAGAAAGGCAACTCAAAGCGACACAACCTCCCCTTGAATAAGGTTGGTGATAGTTATACGGGTAAAAGCATTGTGTTTGGGGGAAGAGATATGAAACGATTTTTTGTTGGACTTACCTTAGCAACCTGCTTGGTCAGTCCTGCCTTTGCGAAAACCCCGCCAGAGGTCTTAAAACCCTATAAGCAATATCGTGCAGCGTTTGAAGCCGGTGATGCCGCCCTCGCCGCCCAATACGCTTATGAGGCTTGGCAAAAAGCTGAAGAATTGATGGGCGACAGCAAAACTACAGGCGACTTGGCGCAAAACTTTGCTGACATCAAAAGTAAGAAATATCGCAAAGCCCAATACGAAGCCTATGACCGCAGTATGGAATTGGTGGCGGGATATGGTGATCAGGCTGGCGACATTTTCATTCAACGCGGTGTCGCCAAAGCCACACTCTATGCCTTCGATGAAAAATTCAGCGATTCTTACAAGGCGGCAAAAAATGTCGTGAAATATGCTGACGAAAATGCGCTGACAGAGACAACATTATACGGCGAAGCCATGACGCTGATGTCGCAATATCACGCGCGTAAAGGCAATCACCGACAAACGAAAAAATATGCAAAGGGAGCGTTGGCGGCTTTTGAGGCTGCCAGTGACGACATCGTGTCCGCTTACCCAATTCTCGCCAATCTTTATGCGGGTTACGGCATGGAAGCCGAAGACGAAACGGTCGAAGCCGCGCTGAGCTACCAAAAAGTCATGGAAGCGATTGACGGGGTTGCGCCAGAAGATCACCCGATTGCCGCCAGAGCTTTGGGGCGCTGGTCGCATATGCGGAGTCGTCTCAAAGATGAGGGCAAATTGGCGGAGGCCGAACAACAAGGTCTGTGCAAGTGCTGGCCTTATGACAAAGACCGCAATGAGTCGCTGAAGCCTGTAAAACGAGAAGCGCCGAAAATGCCGCGTAAAGCCTACACATCAGGCTATTCGATTGTTCAATTTGACCTCGACGATGCGGGTAAGCCAACTAACACACAGATTTTAGTATCTTGGCCTAAAGATATTTATGACTCGTCGTCCTTAAAAGCGATTGAAAAATGGCAATATACGCCGCGCACCGCGGATGAAACCGACAGTGATCGCGAAGATTTAATTGTCACCCTTCGCTACATGCTCACAGACAATAATGGTGATATGATATTTTAAACGCTAGGCCGTTTTGCGGCTTTTATGCTTCGCCAGCATTGGTTTGAGGTAGCGACCTGTCCAACTGGCTTTGACTTTTGCAACGTCTTCCGGTGTACCGACAGCTACGATTTCGCCGCCACCATCTCCGCCTTCGGGACCGATGTCGATTACCCAATCGGCGGTTTTGACGACATCGAGGTTATGCTCGATAATCACCATCGTATTGCCGTTGCCCACCAACTCGTTCAGCACGGTTAGTAGCTTATTGACATCCTCAAAGTGCAAACCCGTTGTCGGTTCATCTAAAATATAGAGCGTCCGCCCTGTTGCGCGCTTGGCCAGTTCTTTGGCGAGTTTCACCCGTTGCGCCTCGCCGCCAGATAGCGTTGTCGCTTGCTGCCCGACTTTCAGATACCCCAGCCCAACACGTTGTAGCGTCACCATTTTATCGCGGATCGTCGGGACAGCTTTAAAGAAGTCAGCGCCCTCATCGACCGTCATAGCGAGGACATCTGCGATCGACTTACCTTTGAATTTAATCTCTAGCGTCTCGCGGTTATAACGTGCGCCGTTGCATACGTCGCAGGTCACATAGACGTCTGGAAGGAAGTGCATTTCAATCTTGATTACTCCCCCGCCTTGGCAAGCTTCGCAACGTCCGCCTTTGACGTTAAAACTAAATCGTCCAGGTTTGTAGCCGCGCGTTTTCGCCTCTGGCAGTCCTGCAAACCAATCACGGATGGGCGTAAAAGCGCCCGTATAGGTCGCGGGGTTAGAGCGCGGGGTGCGCCCAATCGGGCTTTGGTCAATATCGATGACCTTGTCCAAATGCTCGATGCCTTCAATACTATCATGGGCCATAGGCTGCACGGTGGATTTGTTGATGCGCCGTGCGACGCCTTTGTAAAGCGTCTCAATCGTCAGTGTTGATTTCCCGCCGCCCGATACGCCTGTCACACAGGTCATAAGGCCGAGCGGAAACTCTGCTGTGACATTTTGCAAGTTATTGCCGCGCGCGCCTTTGACAGTCAAAACTTTGCCTGTTTTCTCACGACGAATTTTGGGAACTGCGATTTCTTTTTTGCCCGTGAGGTATTGCCCGGTCAAAGATTTCTTCGTTTTCTTGATTTTATCAGGCGTCCCGCTTGCCACGACTTCGCCGCCGTGGACGCCCGCTTTGGGGCCCATATCGACAACGTAATCTGCGGTGAGGATCGCGTCTTCGTCATGCTCAACGACGATTACAGTGTTGCCAAGGTCGCGCAGGTTTTCCAAGGTCTCCAACAATCGGGCATTGTCCCGCTGATGCAGACCAATCGACGGTTCATCGAGGACATATAGCACGCCCGTCAGGCCAGACCCGATCTGTGACGCCAGTCGAATACGCTGGCTTTCCCCACCTGAGAGCGAACCCGAACCTCGCCCCAGCGTCAGGTAGTCCAAGCCCACTGCATTAAGGAAACGTAAGCGATCTTTGATCTCTTTTAGAATACGAACAGCGATTTCCATTTGCTGTTCCGTTAGCTCACCGTCCAGCGTTTCAAACCGAGCAAGTGCGTCGCGGATGCTCATCTCACCCGTGACTGAAATGTCCATATCGGCGACGCGGACGCAAAGCGCTTCGGGGCGAAGACGTTTGCCTTCACACGTATCGCACTGCGCATCCGACATATATTTCGCCAATTCCTCGCGCATCCACGTGCTTTCCGTCTCGCGGTAGCGACGCTCAAGATTGGGTATCACGCCTTCAAAGGGTTTCTTGGTTTTATAAGTGCGCTTGTCATCTTGATAAACAAAATCAATCGCTTGCCCGCCTGTGCCGTAAAGCACGACATTCTGCGCGCCTTCGGACAACTCCGCAAATGGCATATCGACCTTAAAGCCGTAATGCTTGGACAGAGCTTTGATCGTCTGCATGTAAAGCCCGCTAGTTTTATTGGGCCATGCCGCAATCGCCCCGCCCGCGAGCGAGCGGCTATCGTCAGGGATCACGAGATTTGGATCGAATTTCAGCTCCTTGCCCAACCCGTCACAGACAGGACATGCACCGTGCGGGTTGTTGAATGAGAATAGCCGCGGCTCGATCTCGCTGATCGTGAAGCCAGAAACAGGGCAAGCGAACTTCTCGGAGAACAACATGCGCTCTTGTGTGTCCGCATTTTCCGCAACAGCGAGGCCGTCCGCCAGACGCAAAGCTTGCTCGATACTCTCCGCCAAGCGCGTTTCTAGCCCTTCGCGCACGACGACGCGATCAATGACAACATCGATGTCGTGCTTATATTTCTTATCCAAATCCGGCGCGTCTTCGATCCGCACAATCTCGCCATTGATCTTGGCGCGTTGGAAGCCCTGCTTCATATAATCGGCGAAGTCTTTTTTGAACTCCCCTTTGCGGCCTCGCACGACAGGCGCGAGGATATAAAGCTTAGTATCGGCGGGCAGTGCCATGACTTTGTCAACCATCTGGCTAACGGTCTGGCTGGTGATAGGCAGCCCCGTGGTGGGGGAATAAGGAATTCCGACTCGCGCCCATAGCAGGCGCATGTAGTCGTAAATCTCTGTCACAGTGCCCACAGTCGAGCGCGGGTTCTTGGATGTGGTTTTCTGTTCAATCGAAATCGCGGGCGACAGCCCTTCAATGCTATCGACATCAGGCTTGCTCTGCAGCTCTAAGAACTGACGCGCATAGGCTGACAAACTCTCGACATAACGGCGCTGCCCCTCCGCATAAATCGTATCAAAAGCCAGCGATGACTTCCCCGACCCCGACAAACCCGTAATCACGATCAGCTTATCGCGCGGCAAATCGACATTGACGCCTTTGAGATTATGCTCACGTGCGCCGCGAACTTCGATATTTTTTAACATGGCCATGAAGGGGAAACCCAAAGAAGTGTGGAAAAGCTCTGACTTACTTACGCAATGCGATGGACTTAGGACGCCTCCCCCTCAAAACAAGTGGGTGAGACTCGCACTTGCATCTGCGCTGTGAGTAGAATAGAACATATAAAGAACAAATTGGTCAAGAGGTGAATTATGGCTGGCTCAGTCAACAAGGTAATTCTGGTCGGGAATGTCGGCAATGATCCCGAAATCCGCACATTCGGCAATGGTGGCAAGGTCGCAAACCTGTCCCTCGCCACGTCAGAAAGCTGGCGCGATAAGCAATCGGGCGAGAAAAAAGAGAAAACAGAGTGGCACCGCGTCGCTGTCTTTGGTGAAGGCCTCGTCGGCGTCATTGAACGCTACGTCAAAAAAGGCTCCAAGCTCTACATCGAAGGCAAGCTCCAGACTCGCAAATGGCAAGACCGCGACGGCAATGATAAATATACGACCGAGATCGTCTTGCAGGGACCAGGTATGAATTTGACCATGCTTGATAGCGCTGGCGGTCAAGGCGGTGGAAATCGTGGCGGCGGAGGCGGCTATAATCAAGACGGCGGCGGCTACGGCAATATGGACCAAGGCAATCGCGGAGGCGGCTCTCGCTCAGCCTCTGCCATGGAAGGTCCAGCCGATAATTTTGACCTAGATGATGAAATCCCGTTTTAGGCTTACGTCACAAACCAATATTTAGGGGGCCAATCGGCCCCTTTTTTATGCGCGGTTATTGGCGTTAATCAAAAGGCGAAGCCGCGTCATCGTCAGCCCACCACTTTACCGCATACGTCCCGATACCTGCCATGGTCAGCAACCACGTCGCGACGGCACAGCTGTAAATAAAAGCGCCAATGATGGCGAGGATCACAATGAGCGGGTTGGAGAATTTCTCCCGCAACGTGCTGGCAATATCTTTTCCGCTACCAGAGCCCAGTTCGCCGCCCGAGGCTAGAAAGACACTGCTATCTCCGATCAGCGCCGTCATACCGATCATGCTGATGATCGAGTTGACGATATAGCCGCCAAACCCGACAGCGAGGAAGGCAAGGAACAAGCTCCAAAAGCGGTCTTTGCTAATGTGACGTCCCGCAAGCAAATGCGCTTTCTCATTATAAACCGTCAGCGCAGCAGCGGGCGAAAGGCGGACTGCAAAAAATGGCCAAGCGATAGTTCCCACCAAATAGGCTATGATAACAATCGCGACGCCCAGCTCAGGCACTACGGTCGTTAGAGCTGCGCCGAAGAGCCCCCCGATCAACACGATTACGAAAAACGCTACGAACGCAAACACCCAAACCCCAAGCGACGCCCCAAAAACTCGTAGTTCATCCCGACCAAAGCGCAGCGGAATACCGGGTGTATCCTCTTGGCGAAGCACAGCACAGTGCAGTGCCGTTTCGCCCATTACCAAAGTCAATAGCGCGCCGAACGTCATCAGCAAATATCCAGGCGCCATCGCGCCAAAACCGGATAACACCGCCTCTGGATTTGTGTCTAATTGATCCATATTCTCAACGAACCCTAAATACGGTGTCGCAATCAAATACATGCCAAGAACATAGCAAAGCCCCAAAACGGCCCCTGTGCTAAGAATTAGCTTGAGCGCCCACCCTGCCCCACCTGGTGTTGTGAATAACTGCGAGACTGCCGCGCCAAAATCGAAGTTTGATTTACGTGGCCTTGGTGCGATTTCCATCAGAGTCTCCTTGTCTTTTGGCTTGTGAAATATTGCCGCGCTTGTCAACGTCGATGCAATGGCGGGTTTACAAATTTGCTCCATGCCCTAGATCGACGCGCATGACCAAAGACATCAAACCTGTTCACATAATCGGCGCTGGCATGGCGGGGTCAGAGGCGGCTTGGCAATGCGTCTCGCGCGGTGTGCCTGTGATCCTCCATGAAATGCGACCACACCGTATGACGGACGCGCACGAAACAGGTGGCTTTGCAGAGCTTGTTTGCTCCAATTCTTTCCGTTCAGATGACAAATATGGCAATGCCGTGGGCGTGCTGCATGAGGAAATGCGCCTCTCAAATTCCCTGATCCTTGGAATGGGCGATATGACGAAACTGCCCGCGGGCGGCGCGCTTGCGGTTGACCGCGATCAGTTCTCCGAGGCCGTCACCATGATCTTGCAACAGCACCCGCTGGTGACCGTCGAATACGGCGAGGTCAAAGGCCTGCCGCCGCGAGAATGGGGCAATACGATTATCGCCACTGGCCCCCTCACCGCACCGTCGCTCGCGCAAGCGATTTTGGCAGAGACAGGCGAAGACAGCCTTGCTTTTTTCGATGCCATTGCCCCGATCGTTTACAAGGACAGTATTGATTTTGACATTGCTTGGATGCAGTCGCGCTATGATAAAAAAGGCCCTGGCGGCGACGGCGCGGACTATATCAACTGCCCGTTGGACAAGGACCAATATCGCGCCTTTATCGATGCGTTGATTGCGTCAGAAAAAACGGAATTTAAAGACTTTGAAAAAGACACACCCTATTTTGAGAGCTGCCTCCCGATTGAGGTAATGGCGGAGCGCGGCGCGGAAACCTTGCGGTGGGGTCCAATGAAGCCTGTCGGCTTAACCAATCCACATAACCCAACCGTGAAAGCCCATGCGATTGTGCAACTGCGCCAAGATAACGCGCTCGGCACGCTCTATAATATGGTCGGATTTCAGACAAAGATGAAATACGGCGCACAGGCGGAAATTTTCAAAACAATACCGGGGCTAGAGAACGCAGTCTTTGCACGGCTTGGCGGCATTCACCGCAATACCTTTATCAATTCACCGAAACTGTTGAACAAACAGTTGCAACTTACCTCGCGTCCCGATCTTCGTTTTGCAGGGCAGATTATGGGCGTCGAAGGTTATATTGAAAGCGCCGCCCTCGGCCTGATCACGGGCCGTATGGCGGCAATGCAAGCGCTTGGGCAAATGCAAGAAGCTCCACCGCTAACGACAGCTTTGGGGGCTTTGGTCGAACACGTCACAGGTGGATTTATGAGCGGGCCAAAGGCAACTTTCCAACCGATGAATGTCAATTTCGGCCTCTTTCCGCCACTTGAGGAAGACATTACCTATCCGCGTGTGCAAGGCAAACGTCTGCGCGGGAAAGACAAAACACGCTTCCGCAAGGGTCTGTTAGCGAAACGCGCTTTACGGGATATTCGGGCTTGGGCCTAGCGCTTGTTCGCGCTGAGAAGATTAAACTCGATATTGCTATAAGGCACCAACTCGCCTTCTCTTTTCTCTTTCCACCGCTTTGCTTGCGTCACGACCATGGCGATGCGCACATCCTCATCCTCAAATAGTAAGACAGGGTCGCGAGATATTTTGAGCACGTCCAACTCAACATCGGCTGACATAACGAACTCAGCGAGAGCATATTTCCCAATGACCGTACCGTCCTTTGTAAACACGAGTTGTTTGCCATCGGTTGTAACATCGATGCCTTGGATTGTGGCGAGTTCATAGGGGTTGCGCTTTCTATCTCTGCCATCAAAACTGACCCAATCTCTATCGTAAATTATATCGTATCCCGAGATATTGAGCGGTTCATCACGGCGATTAAACGTATATTGCTCATTCTCCAGCGTTTCGTATCGGTAAGGAATTCTGACATCCTTAATCGTCAACGCTTCCAGCATGTCATTGAGCGTGGCGTCCTCTGCCACCGTGAGCCCCGTGTCTCGCGTTAGCTCACGCACACGATCTTTCGCCTTTTTGCCCCAGAGATATTGCATTGCACCTTTGGTTTTACGCGCAATATCCAAATCCTTCTCCGCCATGGGCGTCAGCTCTGCCAAATAGCCTTTGAGGCGCATCGACTGATTTGTCACAGATAATGGCTGTGCCACAAAAGTGCCGAGGAGAAGCAAAACAGCCGCAAAGCCTGGAATATAGCGAATATCGCGTTTATCTTTGGGCGCGAAGGTAAACCACCCCGCGATGGCGAGCGCCCACACGATTGCGAGGGTCAAGGCAAACCGCTCTTCTGTATATCCATACTCTCGGATACGCACGAAAACGGAAATTGCCAGCATAATCGCTGCGGGAATCGAGATCGGCCACCAGAGCTTTCGGAACAGGTTTGCCAAAAACTTCGCCCGCACGAATGGCGGTTCCAATAGCAGCCATGTAAGAGTGCCAATCAGTAAAAACGGCAATGTCAGCCCTGCAATCTCTCCTTTAGGCAACTCCCCTGCTAGAGCAATCTTGACGGCATAGGCCAACAGGATCAGGGCGTAGATCAGGGTGAGCGGCGATAAAATCCATGTGCCGAGAAACGACACAGCCTTAGATACAAATCCTGGATTATCATAGAGGTCTTGATAGGGTTCATCCACCCCTGGCACGGTTGAGAGCCAATAGAGCGGCGCAAGAAACGCTAGCCCTATCGGAAATAAAATATGCTCTGCTAGATCATCAATTCGCAAACCAAACAGAGATTTCAGTGCGGCGAGAATGGCGAAAATGCCTAGCGTAAACAGGATGGAACCTAACGTCGCGAAGGCCGCGCCTGTCCAGATTTTATGCGTAAAGTCCCATAAATGTGTATCGTTACGCGTCTGCCGCCACAGAATTGCGTTGCCGAGCGCCAATAAAACGGCGCCTATCGCCATAGCGAGGTTGATACGGAGTTCTTCTGAAAACCATCCCAAAGCGAAGAACGCGACGGCGATAACAATCTGCACTGGCCAGAGGTTTGACCGTCCCTTCGCTTCTCGCGCAACAGTTATGAAAACGCCGATATAGGCCGCAATAACCAAGCCGATCATTGCCAGGCCCAATGGGTCATATGACCCAACACGGTCGCCAAAATAAACAAATATGCCAGAGAACACAGCCATGATTGCTGTCACCGCAGGGAAGCGTGTGATCACATTGCCTAAATCTGGCATGCGTTGAAACCAGCGTTTTTTTGTTTCTGTCATATTCAAGCCCTTATTACATGTGTGGTAGCCTACCCCTCATGGCTGTGAGGAGCAAACGTGTCTTTTTGGCGAGTGCCGTGTAATTGCGAGGAGAATTTGCTGTGTCTGCGGTCATTTCATGGCGTTTTTGGAAACCTGGGATAAGCGCGCAATATGCGATAGCGGGCATCAAGGCAGGTGATATTGCGCCCACCCTGTCGCGAGCCGATACATAAGCCGATTGCCCCTCGGCAGACAAAGCAGCAGGATCAATATCTTTGAGCATGCTGTCTTTGTAAAATGACCACCCACGTAGTAATCCCGTCAGACCCCACGCGACCCCTAGTGCCTGCGCCGTCTCGCTCTTTTCTGCTTCACAGATCATGGCAGCAAGTCTCGCAAGAGTACCAGAAGTCTGCGCGCAATATTCGCGCGCCTCTGTCAGGTCTTTGAAAGGGCGCGGATCAATATCGCGCTCTCGCCCGTCGATCAGTTTATCTACCCAAAATCGCGGCAGGTCATAGCGTTTGATCACCTCTGCAAGCGGCGTCGTGACTTCGTGGCGACGGACAGGCTTGCCCAGATACATCTCGTCAATCGCGTCGCGCCACCATTGATAACGGATCGCGCCGACCATAGGCTCACTGACGAGTTCTGGGATTTTCGCGAGTTCATAGTGAAACGCGTAGAGCGTCAACAACGCCTCTCGCGGCTGGGCTTCGGCCAACATTGCCGCCCGCACACGATCTGGGTCGACGGATTTCAGCGTGTCTATCACGGAAGTTTCAAGCATTTTGAACGAAACGGCGCTTTCTACGTATATATAATGTGACGTGCCTTGCACGTATTCGGTTCAATGATTAAGCCGAAAGATATTGAATAACCACCCTAGAGAGGACTTCCCATGAAAAAACGTATTACTTCAGCTGCGGCGATCATCGCCTTTGGCGCCGCCACGCCAGCCTTCGCGCATGGTAGCGCACATACAGACGGCTTTTTTGCGCACCTCGCGCATTGGATGTCCAGCCCAGTTCACGGTCTGCTCTCAATCGCTGGCATTATCGCTGTCGGATCAGTCGCTGTCTTTCTTTTTCGTAAAAAAGCATAGGAGTTACCTCAATGCTACACTCAATTCTCTCGAATTTTGACTCTCACATCGACAGTGCGTCTGCACATTGCGACATTCCATGCGGCATTTATGACGCGCGCATCGTAACGTATTATGCCGTTTCAACTCTGCGTCAGATCGATATTCTGCTAAGCCTGAAAGACAAAGATTTGTCCGACACAGCCTTTGCCATGCAGGTCGCGCGCAATACAGCCAAGAAAGAAGAAATGGCTGAAAACGTGAAGCATCAGACCCGGATCATCTGGGGTGACTTCATGAAGGGCGATCATTTGAAAAAGCATCCCGGCGCCCACGAACTCGCACATAAAATCATGCTCGCAGGTTCCGCCTGTAAGCAAGACCTGCACCGCGAAGACGGCGAAAAGCTTGTCGCGCTATGTAATGATTTTGCAGAAATGTTCTGGGACATGAAGGGTGTGAAGACAAAGAAAGTCACGACGCCTTACGCCCCAAATGTTGAAGTCGTCGAACCTGCGCTTTAGCGCATGTTTCGCCTGATCAAAGTGAAAGGCACCTCCATGGTGCCGACTTTGATGCCGGGTGATTATGTCCTAACAAAAAAGCCTCGCTTTATCCGAGCGGGGCTTATTTATGTGATTGAACATGAGCGGCACGGTTTAATCGTCAAACGTGCCACCCGTCTTGAAGGCGATCTTATCAGCTACGTAAGCGATAACTCCGAAGGGTCATCTGGGCAAGTCTCTGCTGCGCAAGTCAAGCGCGTCGCGTGGCTCGCGATTACACCCAAAGGCGTCAGGCGCATCTAGGCTTCGGCCGCTTCCGCATTGCCCGTGTTCACACCGCGCTTGAGTTTCAGCAGCATCAGGAGTGGCGATGCGACGAAAATCGAGGAGTACGTCCCGACAAACACACCCCAAATCATCGCGAATGAGAAGCCGCGCAAACCTGAGCCACCCAAAATATAGAGCGAAACTAGCGCCAGCAAAGTTGTCATAGACGTCAAAATCGTCCTTGATAGCGTATCATTGATCGACAGGTTGAGGACTTCGGGCAAAGGCATTTTCTTGAACTTCCGTAAATTTTCACGGATTCGATCATACACAATCACTGTATCGTTAAGCGAGTACCCCACAATGGTCAGGATGGCCGCGATGATGGAGAGGTTAAACTCAATTTGCGTCAGGCTAAACACACCGATCGTCAAAATCACGTCATGGAATAGAGCCATAACGGCACCCAAGCCGAACTGCCATTCAAAGCGGAACCAGATATATGCCAGCACGGCGAGTAGCGCCAGCCCGACGGCCAATGCCCCCTTCGTCCGCAATTCACCAGACACTTTAGAACCAACCACATCTTGGGAGTAAATCTTGTAAGGCCCGACTTGTTCGGCAAGACCTGCTTCGACGGCTTTGAGCGCGTCTTGTTGCGCAGTTGCCCCTGCGTCGCCAGTTTCTGGCTGCAGCGGGATGCCGACACGGACGAAATCATAGCTTTTATTCTCAGACTTGGGGGGCGCGATGTTTTGCACAGTGCCGCCTGCATAGCCGAGATCTGCGAGCGTAGAACGAATATCATCTGGACGAGGCTCCTCACCGAAATCAAGCTCGATTACCGTGCCGCCTGTAAAGTCGATCCCGTAATTCAGGCCGCGCGTTGAGAAGAGATAGATCGACGCAAGTATCGCTAAAACGGACAAAGCCGCCGCAAACATGCGCAGATTAATAAACGGGACTTTAGGTTCTTTGGGCAGGAACCGAACGAGTGAAATATCTTTCATGGGTCTATCCTAATCCTAAATCGGCAGCGTTTTGGGGCGAGACCCGCGAAGCCATGTCGCAGTCATCAGACGCGCCACGATTACGGCTGTAAATACTGACATGACGATCCCAATGGCCAGCGTCACGGCAAAACCTCTGATGGGGCCAGAGCCGACAAAGTAGAGCGTAATCGCCGCGATCAGCGTTGTAATATTGGCATCTAAAATCGGCGCAAGCGAGCGACGGTAGCCTGTTTCAATCGCGTTGACAGGTGGACGACCAAGATAGGTCTCCTCCCGAATACGCTCAAAAATCAAAACATTGGCGTCCACCGCCATACCAATCGTCAGAATGATACCTGCAATCCCTGGCAGCGTCAGCGTCGCGCCCATCAGTGTTAGCGATCCGGCAATCAGAATAATGTTCGTCGCCAGTGCTAAATTTGCAATCGTGCCGAACCGTAACCCGTAGGACAGCCACATAAAGATCGCGACACCAATAAGGCCAATCATCGACGCGACTTTACCTGCCGTAATCGAGTCGTTCCCAAGTTCCGCTGACACGGTCCGCTCTTCAACAATGATCAATTTCGCTGGCAATGCACCCGCGTTCAGCAGGAGCGCCAATTCGCGCGCGCTTTCATTTGTGAAGCTACCCTCGATAAAGCCCGAGCCGCCCGTGATCGCGCCATTGATGCGGGGGACCGTAATAATCTCACCATCCAGAACAACGGCAAAGCGTTTGCCTAAATTCTTTGATGTCAGATCACCAAATTCTTTGGCACAGCGGACGTTAAAGCTGAAATTCACAATGGGATAGTTAGCCGTGGGGTGAATCCCCTCAGACGAGGATTTCAAACATTCCCCAGTGATCTTGGTGCGTTTATCAACGATCAGCGGGCTACCATCTTTTGACGGAAAGTAAGCTGCACCCGGAGGCAAGCGGCCCTCGCTAGCGGCTGCCATGGCGGCTGCATTTGTGCTTTCTTGGCGCACCATGTTAAATGATAAATTGGCCGTTTTATTGATGCGGTCTTTAATTTCGTCAATGTCTTTGGCGCCTGGCACTTGCAACAAAATACGCTCATCACCTTCAGGCGCGAGTGTCATTTCTGTTGTGCCTTGCGGGTCAATCCGTTTACGGAGGACGTTGATGGATTGCGCAATCGTCCGCTTACGGATGAATTCGATATTGGCGTCCGTCACGTTGACTTGAAAGCCTTTATCGCCGACCTGCTCCACCGTAATCGTCTTATCTTGCGACAGGCTAGTTGGGTCAATCGGGCGAGCGAGGGAGCGTAGCAGCGTCATGGCGCGATCCATATCCGCTTCGTCCCTAACGCGACCGACAACGGCATCATCCTCTATCCGCACAAATTCCGTCCGCAGACGGCCCGCATCGCGGAACTCTTCCAAGATAGTTTGTCGTTCATTTTCAAGTGCTTGCGTCAATACGCTCGACAGATCGACTTCGAGGAGCATGTGCGCCCCGCCTTGTAAGTCTAGGCCAAGGTTGATGGTACGCTGCATCGGCGCTGGCAAGTTATCCCGCACACTGGCCGGCAATGCGTTTGGCAATGCGAACAATAATCCTAGCAAGACAGTGCCGAGGATTAGGGTGACTTTCCAACGAGAGAAAATAAGCATGGCGTAGGTTTTCCGCGAGTGACTGCGGACAAATTGGCCCGCGATTTATGGGGGCTATTTGGTGTCGTTGGCCGCTGTTTTATTGCGAACATCCGCGATCATTGTGCGCACGACTTTCATGTCGTTATCGCCAAACGTCACCGTCAATTCGTCGTCAGCGACTTTTTTGACTTTGCCAATCAAGCCGCCATTGGTGACGATTGTATCGCCGCGTGTGATTTCAGATAGCAGCTGACGGTGCTTTTTGAGGCGCTGATTTTGCGGACGAATTAGCAGGAAATAAAAGATCAAACCGATCAGAACGAACGGCAAAATACCGCCCAAAGCGCTGGCGGCTCCACCCGCTGGTGCGGCTTGCATAATTAGTGAACTTGGCATGATCCCCTGCTCCGTTATCTAGGAAATAGGCCGCCCGAAAGCGGCCTTGAATTAGGGATGTATATAGGGCGCTTCGATGATAATTCAATGGCCTAATGCACGATTACACAGGAATGAACTCTCCGTAGACTACTTCGTCAGGCAATGGCCCGATGGCAGTGTCAGACGTTGCCCAGGCGTCAAAGCATTAGGATTTGAAAGGCTGTTCGTGCTGATCAAATCGCCAACACTCACGCATGTGCGGCGCGAGATTGAATAAAGTGTATCTTTTTTCAACACTGCATAAACGGAACTGTTGGGCGATGTTGAGACAGGCTGCACCACGCGGCGCGTTACGTAACCCTGCTGCACAGGCGCACTGGCGAAAATAGGCTGCGCCATTGTCGTATTCAGACTTTGTTGTGGAATAGCATTACCAGGAATTGTCAGGGTCTGCCCCAAGCTGATCGCTGTGCCAGACAGACCGTTCGCGTCCTGCAAAGCCGCAACCGTTGTGCCGTAGCGCTTTGAAATATTATAAAGCGTGTCGCCTTTAGCCACCGAATGTGCTGTTGAAATTGCAGCTGACTGCACAGGCTCGGTTACAGTTGTTGTCGTCGGAGCTGTTTCATAAAGTTGAATTTCGTAAGCAGGCGAGATTGTCGAAGACGCTGTTGTCGCAGACGTGCCTTGATATGCACGAACACGGTCAGCTTCATTGAGGAGCGCTTGGTATTCTGTCTCGGACAAATCGCCTTGCTTGAAATGCTGCGCTTTGACGACGCCTGTCTCTGTGTAAGTCACGGGCGCGTTAATGAGCGTCGTGACGCTTGGTTCCACTGGCTCGACGACGCGCGTGACAGTTGATGTGTCAGTTTCAGACTCTGGCTGATAAAGCTCAACCGTGCCGCCTTGATAGGCTGGCGTGACGCCGAGGCTGCCGTAGACGCGCGGCTTGAAACGGTCATCATCTGCAGCAGTTTGCGCTGACGCTGATCCGGCGATGGCGACAAGCATAGTCGCAGAGAGTAAAATGGCTGAACGCATGGCGAACCCTTCCCATGATTAATTTTGCCCCATGGTGAAGGTTTGTGGTTAATCAATCGCTAAAGCTCTGGCGATTTATCATGGTAGATTTAAGCGACCTCGGGCTTGGGCTTCTCTTTTTGCAAAACGGAAACGCTGATGATCGACACTTCATATAGCAAGTAAATCGCGGCGATTAGGATGAATTGCGAGAACGGATCGGGCGGCGTGACGAAGGCCGCAAAGACGGCAATACCAAAGAGCGCATATTTACGACCTTTCTTGAGTGTGTCCGCGCGAATAATCCCTGCCCGCCCTAATAAACTGAGAATGACAGGCAGTTGGAATGATAAGCCGAATGCCAGAAACAAGGTCGTGGCAAGTTTGAGATAGTCCGCGATTTTCGTCAGCAATTCGATGCTTTGGTCCTCAGTTATCATCTGCTGCCCGAGTGCGAATTGCATCACGAACGGGAAGATAAAAAAGAATACGAGCGATGCCCCCGCCACAAAAAGCAATGGCGATACAAGGAGATAGGGTAAAAACGCCCGCTTTTCATTCTTATAAAGCCCCGGCGCAACAAAGCGGTAGACTTGGTAGCTCAGCACAGGAAACCCCAACACAATCCCGCCAAACAGTGCGATCTTGAGCTTCACAAAAAAGGTCTCAAGCGGATAGGTCGAGATTAACTCTAGGTCGATGGCATCACGCCCCACCGCGACCATATCCGCATTATAGCGCTCAATCGCGACTTGGAACGGCCACATCAGCAGAGAAATAATTTCGTCCAGGAACGGGATACAAATCAAGCAGCCCAAAATGACTGCCAGCACACATTTGATCAAACGCGAGCGCAGTTCCAGCAAATGCTCCATAAGCGGGGCTTTGCTCGCCTCAACTTCGTCAGATTCTAATCGCGGCATCTCTGTCATGACGAAGTATCTGGCTTTCGCGGGGATGACATATCTGTTGCCTCGCGAATATCACTATCCAGTCCACGCATTTCATTGGCAAGGTCTTCATCGAAATCTTCCGATAAAGGCGAGAGCTTTTTCAATTCTTGAATTTCGCGGCGCATCTCGGCGATTTCGCCCTCCGCGTCCATATCATTAAAGGCGTCTTTGAATTCCTGACCCATGGCACGGATTTTCCCCATCCACTGCCCCAGAGTGCGCATTAATTTTGGCAAGTCCTTGGGATCGACGACAATAATCGCCAGCAACATCAAGACGACCATTTCTGCGAAGCCAACGGAAGGTAACATTTACGACGTCCTATGTCCGTCAGGGGTGAAAAAGACCGCTATTTGGTTTTATCTTTTGTCTTATTTTTGGGCGAAACATCTAGCGCATCATCTGCGGGGTCTTTGGTTTCAGCTTCGCTGTCATCCGTCGCGTCTTTGAGGCCTTTACGAAAACTCGTAATACCCTTGCCGACATCGCCCATAATGTTGGAAATACGACCACGCCCGCCAAAGACGACGATCGCGAGAACGCCAATGAGTAACCAACCGAGAGGGTGCATACCGCCCATAACAAAATCCTTTATACGATCTTGCCTACATAAGCCGCACTGGCCACAGGTTCAAGCCAATTAAGCGTCTTCCTCACCGTCGTTTAAGAAGTCTTCGAAGAAGTCGGGGCCATCTTCGTCATCTTCCAGCGGGTCTTCATCCATATCCAGATCATCTGCCATCATTGGCTCTGGCATCTCAAAGTCCTTGGGCAAGCGCGGATCGAGCAAGCCGGCGGCTTTTAAGTCCTCGCGTCCTGGTAGGTCTGAAATCGTCTCCAGATTAAAATGCGCCAAAAAACCGTCCGTCGTGCCATATGTCACGGGACGACCTGGAATACGCCGACGTCCGCGCAAACGTAACCAGCCCAGTTCCATCAGAACATCCAACGTGCCCTTGCTGACCGCGACACCGCGCACATCTTCGATTTCCGCACGGGTGACAGGTTGGTGGTAAGCCACAATCGCGAGCGTTTCGAGTGCGGCGTTAGATAGCTTTCGCGGCGTTTCTTTTATATCAATCAAGTTCGCTTCGAGGTCAGGCGCTGTCTGGAACCGCCATTTGTCCGCCACACGAACGAGGTTGACCCCTCGCCCCGCATAGTCCCGCTGCAGCCGTGCCAACAGTGATCCGACGTCAGCCGTTTCTGGCAAACGGTCTCGTAAGGTCTGCACATCAATCGGCTCGACCGCAGCAAATAAGAGCGCTTCTACGTGTCGCAAATCGTGATCCACATCGCCGCCATCGCCTTTTTGCTTCAAACGGTCGGCGATATTCACAACGCCCTCTTCTATACCAGCCGTGGCTTTATCAATGCGTTTGGAAGTCGTATTTGACATTATGGTCCCTCATCCTTTTTGGCCCCGCGCAGATAGATCGGCGTATAAGCCCCCGTCTGACGCAGCTCAATTTCGCCCTCTTTGGCTAGCTCTAGCCCTGCGAGGAGCGAACTTGCCCGCACAGAGGCTTGCGGCACACCGTCCGCGCCAATCTCAGTTCCGTCTGGCAGCAAACCATCTAGCGCCGTCCAATCTGAAATATCCATGCCTGTTTGCAGAAGGGCGCGGCGCAAACGATTGCGCGCATCTTCCAGGCTCATCACGCGCGGCTTGGGCAGTTTGTGCGCGCGGATAGATTGACGAGACCGGGACGTGCCGTAGGCGCTCAGCAAATCAAATAATTCCGCTTCAAAAATCGGTGATGTGCGGGACCGAAGACCTTCGGGCGCGCCGCGCGCAAATATCTCTTGCCCCGTCTGCGGTAGGCGGTAGAGCCCATCAACGGCGCGTCGCATTGCCTCTAAACGCTCGAGTCGGAACGCCAAATGTGCGGCTAATTCTTCGGCCTCGGGCATCAACTCACCATCGCTATCGCGGGGCAAGATCAAACGCGATTTCAGGTAAGCCAGCCATGCAGCCATCACGAGATAGTCAGCCGCTAACTCAATCCGCAAGTCCTGAGCGTTTTTGATGAAAGCTATGAATTGGTTAGCGAGGTCAAGAATTGACAGCCGCGCCAGATCAACTTTTTGTTTCCGCGCAAGCTCTAACAACAAATGCAGCGGGCCTTCATAGCCGTCAATATCAAGGATCAGGCCTTCGCCCTCATCTGCCGCATCATCAGCAGCTGCAAACTTCAGGTCTTCTTGGAAATCATCTGTCACGTTGTAGTCGCCCAAGTTTCAGTCGGGTCAGGCAGATTGGTGACAAAGCTATCACTGCTCAAATTCATCAGCGCATCAAATTCAGCATTAGCGGATTCGCGGTCAAAGTCAGTGATGTGGTCTACGCAGTTTTCAGCGATCCGTGCGCGCATCAGGGCTTTGCCTTTTAACGCTTTCGCACCTTTCACCACTTTCACCATATCTGCCATTTTCCCAGAACATTGCAGCGCAATATCGCAGCCCGCCCCTAGTGTCCGCTCCGTCAGGCGGGTCAGCCCACCCGAAAGCGCCTTCATATTCAAATCATCACTCATCACCAAGCCGTCATAGCCTATTTTTCCGCGCACTAAATCCGTCATTGCCCTTGGCGAAATCGTTACGGCTTGCCGTGAACTCTTGGAATAGACCGCATGAGCCGTCATCGCCATGGGTGCATCATTGAGCCAGCGAAAAGGCAGAAAGTCAGACGCATTGAGAACGTGGAGGCTGTTTTCGATAATGGGCAATGCCTTGTGGCTGTCAACGGTCGCGCGGCCATGCCCTGGTATATGCTTTACCACTGGCACAACGCCGCCCGCCATGAGCCCCGCCATGCAGGCATGCGCCATTTCGACGATACCCGCGACATGTGTATCAAATGCGCGGTCAGAGATGATCGGGTCAGCGCCCTTTTGTGGCAAGTCCAATACGGGTGCGCAATCTGCGGTAATCCCTAACTGCCTTAAATCATCAGCGATCAGGCGGTAGGATAGATAGGCCGCACGGCGACGCTTCGCAGGGTCATTGGTCGGCAGGGTCGCAAATTTTGATGCCGCAGGATAATCGCGCCAATGTGGCGGTCGCAGGCGGCGCACGCGTCCTCCCTCTTGGTCAATAAATATCAAACAGTCGCGCCCAACCGCCTCGCGCAAATCTGCACAAAGACGCCTCACCTGTGCGGGCGTTTCGATATTGCGGCCAAAAAGGATGAAACCCCAAGGATTGGCATCCCGAAAAAAGACGGATTCTGCCGCAGTCAGCTTTGGCCCAGACGTGCCTAAAATGACTGCGAGTTCGCTCACTTTTTCGTCACGAAGCAGGCCTGCCCAACTGCTTTAAGCGCATTGCACATGTCTGTTGCCGCTTGTTTGTCTGCAAGACCCGCGAGGCGCGTGCGGTAGTAAACGCCTTTCTCGGCAAGGTCGACGCGGCGTACATCGGCGTAAAACGCATCTGTCACGATATTGGGATATTTGCGTCGAACCTCCGTCCACATTTTGCCTGCGTCATTTTCCGAACGGACAGACGCGATCTGCACCACATATTCAGAATTACCCGTCGCCACATTCGCAGATGCTGTTGGTTTTGGTGCAGGCGGCGTGTAAGTCGGCGCCTTGGCCGCTGGTGTCTTTGGCACTGGCGCTTCTATCGGTTGCGGCGCAGTTACAGTCGGTTTAGGCGCGGTGACCTTCGCCGTCTCTGGAATTTTGATCGGCATTTCGGGAACCGGCGCAGTTATCACGGTGTCATCAGGGGCTTTGCCGTCCATGACGTCAAATACAGCCTTGTCTTGATCGGGGGTCTGTGCCCCGCCCGCATCTTCGGGAACAACTTTAAACGGCGTGTTCTCCGCCGTGATCCGAGGCGGGTCGCTCCGGTCGCGAACGCCGGGTTGGTAGAGTTTTAAAACAACGAGCGCCGCCACTAGCAAAATTCCAAACCCGACTAGCAGTTTGACCAAGCCTTGTCGGCCTGAGCTATCGCGCACATCAAAGGGCGTCAGGGCTTCGTCACCGCCCTGCATATCAGGTGAAAATTCTGTGTCGTTATTGGCCATAATTCCTCTTTCAGCCGCAATCCGAATCACATGCCTTTGACAGCAATCTAATCGAAAAGCGTAGCTTAGGCGATTTTTTGTCTTTTAGAAGGGTCGCGCGGAAAGGTTAATCAAAACTTACAGATAACCTGCAACTGTAAACAATTTCCGATGCTCGCTGATTGCGAAACTATCCGTCATCCCTGCAATATGGTCACAGATAATCCGCGCAGTCTCTGGCGTGTGCGGCCCGTTGCAGCGAACGCGTAGCTCTGTCGGCAAAATATCTGGGTCCGCAATGAACAGTTCAAATAGCTCCGACACCACGCGCCTCGCCTGCCCCATCATACGGTTCACTTTGTAATGACGATACATATTGTCATACAAAAATGACCGCAGCGGAGCCTCCTCTTGGCGGAAACTCTCTGAGAAATCACAAATAGGACGGGATAGCGCGCGTATATCGGCCGCGCTCTTCGGGTCTTCCGCCGCCAAACGCTCGCGCGTTTCCGCCAGCACATCGGCCACCATATACCCGATCAAATCCCGCACCGCTTCGTGGATCAAGCGCGAGCGGCTTATATCGGGATAGCGCTTACGCACATCCGCAAAGGCTCGCCCGACCAGCGGCACTTCGGCCACATCGTCAATCGTGAACAGCCCCGATTGTAAGCCGTCATCAATGTCGTGATTATTATAGGCGATATCGTCGGCCAGCGCTGCGACCTGCGCTTCTGGCCCCGCAAATGTGTCCAACTCCAAGCCCTCCCAATTCGGTATGGCCTTTAGCGCCCACGGCAAATTATCAACATCGGATGGCTTGATCACCAAAGGCCCGTTATGTTTGGCAATGCCTTCCAGCGTTTCCCAAGTCAGGTTTAACCCGTCAAATTCGGCGTAACGTCCCTCTAGCTCCGTAACAATTCGCAAGGTCTGCGCGTTGTGATCAAAGCCGCCATAGGGCTTCATACAGTCGGCCAGCGCGTCCTCGCCAGAATGACCAAAAGGTGGATGGCCCATATCGTGCGCTAGCGCGAGACACTCCGCCAAGTCCTCGTCCAGTCCCAGCACGCGCGCAATCGACCGCGCGATCTGGCTGACTTCCAAACTATGCGTCAGGCGCGTGCGGTAATAATCACCCTCATGCGCCACAAACACTTGTGTCTTGCCTTTTAGGCGGCGAAAGGCGGATGAGTGAATGATGCGGTCTTTGTCCCGCTGAAACGGGCTACGTTCAGAACTGCTGGGCTGCGAAATCGCGCGGCCTCGGCAATTTTCTGGATCAGACGCATAGGCAGCGCGGCGGCGGTGAGCGGGAAAAACTGTCACAGATAGAAGGCTTTCAGGGTTGGGGCTTTCGCTGGGATGATTTGCGCCCTATATAACCATTATGGATACAATGGCTACACCCGTTACACTCTCCGCCAATGCGGCCCGTCAGATCAATACGATCATGGCCAAGCAAGGCATCGACAAACTCCTCCGCGTGGCAGTCGAAGGCGGCGGCTGCTCTGGCTTTAGCTATAAGTTCGATTTTGCCGACGCGGCCAATGACGACGACCTCCTGATCGAAAGAGACGGTGCCCGCGTCGTCATCGATGAAATGAGCCTCGAATTTTTGACAGGGTCAGAGATCGACTACACGCAAGAACTCATCGGCTCAGCCTTCAAAATCGTGAACCCGAATGCGACAGCGAATTGCGGCTGCGGGACGAGTTTTTCTATCTAGTAGAATAATAAGGTCGGCATAATCCCCAAAGGGGACGTTGGCCAGCGGCTTACTTTTGGGCGATTTTAAGCCGCTCGTTTTTGGCCTTGATTTGAGCAAGCGGACACAGGAGAATAGAGAATTTAGACAAACCATTTTTTCCTGCTAAAGTTGGGCAATGATCTTTAAATTTTTCAAAAGAAAATCATCGGCAATTAATTCAGCAATACCGCCAAGGATTCTTCACGGTGGACCTGTGCTTGAAGTGTTGGATAATTGTGCCAGAGCATTTACTTTCCCAATGTTGGACAATGGCTACCAGTATCTTGCGGCAGCAAGACTAACGGTCTTTCATGGCAATGGTGACTGGGCTCTTGTCATCGAAACTTTTGGTTTTTCTCCAAGAGCTGGATTTCCTAGCTTAACAATTCAAACATATGCCTCAAAACTAATTAATCGCCCTAATGCAAAAAATTATGTGACCCAAGAAGCCTTCGAAAATTATCTCTCAAACAATCCTCTGAATGAATATAAAACTTTTAGTCCAATCGAAAACGATGACTGGATGGATGACGAAGACTGTGAACATGTCAAGGATGTAGGAAAGTTAAGATTACGGGGTCTGGAAATACCTTTACCGACAAAGGCTGACTATGCGGCCGCGTCAATTGTTCTTGAAGAGGACCGCCCGCTTACATTTGAGCTCTGTCGATTCCTTGCTGAAAATTATCGGGATTCCATTCTTGGAACCGACGCCGAAAAGCGATTTAATGTGCCGGATAGTTTATTTCCTATATTGACATTGGATGACTGGCATCATCCTGATTTGGCAATCGAGGAGTTACCAAGCCAGTTAGAGAGCTTTCAGCAACTGCAAAAAGTATTACTTACCGGCGACCCTAATCAATACACCCAGCCGAGTGAAGGCAATACCCATTGGTCAAATTGGCCAGACGGTGGGACACTCTAAATGTTGAGGAACCAAGTTGATAAGAGTAAGCCTCTAAATCCGCTTTTGTAGAAATTTCGAAACCCGTAAGCGTCCTTCTTTGGGCGACTTAAGACACTGACCCAATGTCCCCCCCCGCCCCCAATGCGGACGTCCCAGCCAGCCTCCCTAAACCAACCGGCTTTGCGTCTTCGCGGCTCCCACGAACCCTTTAAACAGCGGGTGCGGCTCGAACGGGCGGCTTTTTAGTTCGGGATGGTATTGCACGCCGATGAACCAGGGGTGGTTTTTGATCTCGACGATTTCGGGCAGGACGCCGTCGGGGGACATGCCAGAGAATGTGAGGCCTGCGGCTTCGAGTTGATCTTTGTAATCGACGTTGACCTCATAGCGGTGGCGGTGGCGTTCGGTGATCTCTGTCGTGCCGTATTGTTCCGCGACCAGCGAGCCTTTGGTCAGCGTCGCGGGATAAGCGCCGAGACGCATCGTGCCGCCGAGGTCTGTGTCTTTCGTGCGCTCCAGCCGCTCATTGCCCTTCGTCCATTCGGTCATCAGGCCGACGACGTTCTGGCCGCTCTCGCCAAATTCAGAAGAACTGGCCGCGTCCATGCCAGCGAGATTGCGGGCAGCTTCGATCACCGCCATTTGCATACCGAGGCAGATGCCGAAATAGGGCAATTCTCGCGTGCGAGCGAACTCAACCGCTTTGATTTTCCCTTCCGTGCCGCGCTCACCAAACCCGCCAGGGACAAGGATACCGTGCATGCCTTTGAGGACTTCGGCTGCATCCGCGTTCTCGAACTCTTCCGCTTCCAGCCACTTGATTTTAACTTTCACCTGATTGGCAATCCCGCCGTGGACGAGCGCTTCGGTGATGGATTTATAGGCGTCTGGCAGAACGGTATATTTCCCGACCACGGCGATATTAACCTCGCCATCTGGGTTGCGCAGCGCTTCGGAAATCCCCTCCCAGCGGGACAGGTCAGCCTCGGCGTAGTCGTCAATGCGGAAATGCGCGAGGACTTCGCGGTCTAGACCTTCGGCATGATAGGCCAGCGGCACATCATAGATCGACGCGGCGTCTAGCCCTTGGATCACGGCACTCTCGCGGACATTACAAAAACGCGCGATCTTGCGACGGTCCCCTTCGCTGACAGCGCGGTCTGCGCGGCAAAGGAGTATGTCGGGCTGAATACCGATGGAGCGCAATTCTTTCACACTATGCTGGGTCGGCTTTGTCTTCATCTCGCCCGCAGCTTTGATATAAGGCAGCAGCGTCACATGGAGGAAGCATGTTTGGTCGCGTTCCAGCTCTTGACCGAGCTGTCGCAGCGCTTCGAAAAACGGCAAGCCTTCAATATCGCCCACCGTGCCGCCAACTTCGCAGAGGACGAAATCCACTCCCTCACCTGCATCAGACAGAACAAAGTTTTTGATCTCATTCGTGACGTGGGGGATGACCTGCACAGTTGCACCAAGGTAATCGCCGCGCCGTTCCTTCGTAATAATATCAGAATAGATGCGGCCCGTTGTGATGTTATCAGACTGCGCGGCAGATACGCCCGTAAAGCGCTCATAGTGACCGAGGTCCAGATCGGTTTCTGCGCCGTCATCGGTGACGTAGACTTCACCGTGCTGATACGGGCTCATCATACCGGGGTCGACGTTCAGATACGGGTCGAGCTTTCGCAGGCGGACTTTATACCCGCGGGCTTGCAATAATGCGCCAAGAGCTGCCGAGGCCAAGCCCTTCCCAAGAGAGGACACCACCCCCCTGTGATAAAAATATAGCGCGGTTGAGTCTGTGCCATGTGGCCCGTTCCAATATCTATCGCGGGCCGAACGAGACGCTTATTCGTCTAGTTTTGGCTCTTCTGCGACCTCTGGCGAGGCTTCTTCTATCGGAGTTTCCGTTGTCAAAGTTTCACCAGCTAACGGGAGTGTTGTATCTTGCGACTCGACGGGTTGCGTCAAGGGGGCAACCTCATTTGTATCGTCAAAAAGCGAGCTATCTTTGTTTTCGATGTTGAAAACTACGGAAAGGGCGAGGCAATTAAGGATAAAGATCGCGCCGAGGATGCCTGTCATGCGGGCAACGGACGTGGTTGCGCTACGGCCAGACATAAAGCCACCTCCGCCTCCGCCGCCACCGCCGCCAATTCCTAGCGCACCGCCTTCGGAGCGTTGGATAAGGATCAGCCCAGTCAGGATGATGCTGATGATAAGTTGGATGATGAGCAGGACTGTTGACATGTCGGTCTCTTGTTTGAATTCGCGCGGTCTTTAGACGAACCATGTCGCCCTGACTAGGGCGAAATTCAAGGGGCGGAGCTTAATTACACCCCTTTTGCACAGCAACGCCTTTCAAAAACGCCCGGCGCGTGACCCCTCGGCGATAGGCCCGCTGCACTTCGCGGTCATACTCATTCGCACCCGTAGCGGATCGGATCAAGCCGCGAAAAGGGATCAGACCACCAACGACTGATGACGTCGCGTTTAAAGCTAATGTCTCCATATCCGCTTCGTCATAGCCGTCTTGATCGAAATCTCGCCCCAATAAGTTGTTCAATTCTAAGACCTCTGCCTGAATATCTTCACAACGCGCCGTACCAAATCTCGCATAGGGATTGGTCATGTTGGCGAGTTTTGGCGGGATTGCTTGTTTTTTCAAATTCACGTCTGATAGTGGGGTCAGGACAGCATCGCCCAGCGTTTGCGTGTCCCCCACGCGCTCAACATTCTCTGCTTGAGATTTCTCTGTTGCCGTTTTGACGGCCAGTGTTTCCGACCGATCAACAATACGTCCCGCCTCCTTCATTGGGGATGAGGCGCAGGCCGTCAGCCAAACAGAACCGATTGTTAGCAATACAAAATTTCGAATCATTCGTTGTTCGTAAATCTTAAATAAGGCCAGTTGTGGGCGAAGACGGCACGGCATATTGCTTGCGTGGAATCCGCCCTGCCAGATAGGCTTGGCGGCCAGCAATGACAGCATGTTTGAACGCGCGCGCCATGCGGATCGGGTCTTGCGCGCCAGCGATCGCCGTGTTCGCTATCACCCCGTCACAGCCCAGTTCCATCGCAGCAGCCGCTTCTGACGCCGTGCCTAACCCTGCATCCACAATAACAGGGACGCTGACCGCTTCGCGCACGAGGCGGATATTGGTCGGGTTGAGTAGGCCTAACCCAGAACCAATAGGCGCGGCCAATGGCATGATCGCTGCCGCCCCTGCATCTTCGAGTTTCTGGCAATAGACGGGGTCGTCTGTGCAATAGACCATCACGTCAAACCCGTCCGCGACCAGTAATTTCAGGCTCGCCAACGTCTCCGCCATATCAGGATAAAGATGTACATCGGACAAAACTTCCAACTTTACTAAATCCCAACCGCCCGCTTCCCGCGCCAAACGGAGTGTGCGGATCGCGTCTTCGCCAGTATAGCATCCCGCCGTATTTGGCAGATAAGTCGTGGACTTAGGATCAATGAAATCCGCGAGCATGGGCTCTTTGGGATTGCTGAGGTTGACGCGACGCACGGCGACTGTGACCATATCCGCGCCAGACGCTTCTAGCGCAGCAGCGTTCTCGGCATAGTCTTTAAACTTGCCAGTCCCGATGATTAGGCGCGACGAAAACTCTCGTCCTGCTACAACTAGTTTATCCGTCTGTAATTTATCCGTTGGCATTATCCGCCCCCAATAAAGTGTATGATTTCCAGAATGTCACCTTCGGCCAGGCGTTGCGTGCCATGCTGAGATTTTGGCACCACAGCACGATTAAGCTCGACTGCGATTTTGCCACGCGGCAGGTCTAGCCGTTCGATAAGTTGTGCAATCGTAAGGCCCGTTTCAAAGCCCGCCTTCTGCTCGCCATTTATGGTCAAATTCAAGATCGTTATCCATGATATTTCAGGGCTTGTCGCCCGTTCGCTCGCTCGTTACCATAGTCAAAACGAGGGATTCAATGACTAAACCCATTTATATACTCAATGGCCCGAATTTAAATTTACTGGGCACGCGGGAGCCAGAAATCTACGGTGCCGACACGCTCGCCGATATAAAAGCTGCATGTGTGGCAACAGCGAAAACGGCGGGCTTCGCGATTGAGTTTCGCCAGAGTAATATTGAGGGCGAGTTAGTCGATATGATCCAAGAGGCGCGGGCCAAAGCCTCCGCCCTGATCATCAACCCCGCCGCTTACACGCATACTTCTGTTGCCATCCATGATGCGCTAAAAACTCTCGACATTCCGGCTGTTGAAATCCACCTTTCGCAGCCCGCCAAGCGCGAGAGTTTTCGCCAGACATCTTATGTCGGACAAGCTGTTATGGGGACAATTAGTGGATTTGGCGCAAATTCTTATCAATTAGGGCTGCAAGCCGTGATAAATCTGCTAAAGCCTTAATTTCCCGACTCGCCACACAGAGAGAATATTATGACGAGCAAAGCGAAACCCGCCGGTACAAACGACACTAAACTCATACGCGAACTCGCCGATATATTGAACGATACTGACCTAACCGAAATCGAAATGAAGAAGGGCGACCTGAAAATCCGTGTCTCCAAAGGCGGCGGACAGATGGTTCAAATGACGGCACCTCCCACGCCAGTTGCGGCACCCGCTCCTGCTGCCGCTCCTGTCACCAGTGCAGCACCTGCTCCTAGCGCGGCCCCTACTGACAATCCCAACGCTGTGAAATCGCCGATGGTTGGCACGGCCTATGTTCGTCCTTCCCCCGATGCGGACGCCTTCGTCAAAGTCGGCGATAAGGTGAAAGAAGGCGACACAATCATCCTTGTCGAAGCCATGAAGACCTTTAACCCGATCACGGCGCCGAAGTCAGGAATCGTCGAAGCCGTTATGGTGCAAGACGCCCAGCCCGTCGAATTTGGCGAAGCTCTGTTCGTCATCGCTTAAATCATGAAAACACCGCTCCCTTTCAAGAAAGTCCTGATCGCCAATCGCGGCGAAATTGCGCTGCGTATTCACCGCGCCTGCAAAGAAATGGGCATATCGACGGTTGCCGTTTACTCCGAAGCTGACCGTCACGCCATGCATGTGCGCCTTGCCGACGAGTCCGTCTGTATCGGCCCGAACAGCGCGACCGACAGCTATCTCAATATCCCCGCCATCATCAGCGCGTGCGAGATCACCAATGCAGACGCGGTCCATCCTGGCTATGGCTTCCTGTCTGAGAACGCGAAATTCGCCGAGATCGTCGAAGCGCACGGCATGGCTTTTATCGGACCAACGGCTGAACATATTCGCATTATGGGCGACAAGATCACGGCCAAGGAAACCGTTATGGCAGCGGGTATCCCCGTTGTGCCAGGGTCGGATGGCGGCGTCGAAAGCTTCGCTGAAGCCAAAGAGGTCGCCAAGAAAGTCGGCTTTCCGCTCCTCGTCAAAGCCGCCGCTGGTGGCGGTGGACGCGGCATGCGTCTTGCCGAAACGCCTGACAAGCTCGAAGCCGCTCTGGCTGCTGCACAACAAGAAGCGATTGCCGCTTTCGGTGACGGCGCGGTTTACCTCGAGCGTTACCTCACGGGCGGGCGTCACATCGAAATCCAAGTCCTCGCCGATACGCACGGCAATGTCGTCCACCTTGGTGAACGCGATTGCTCTCTCCAACGCCGCAACCAAAAAGTCCTCGAAGAAGCCCCGTCCCCAACCCTGACCGAAGCGGAACGTCACGACATCGGAATGATCGTCGCCAATGCCGTCAAGAAAATTGGCTATCGCGGTGCGGGCACAATCGAATTTCTTTACGAGAACGGCGAGTTTTTCTTCATCGAAATGAATACCCGTTTGCAAGTCGAACACCCTGTGACCGAAGAGATCACAGGCATCGACCTCGTCCGCGAACAAATTCGGGTCGCAGCTGGCCTGCCACTCAACTACACGCAAGAAGACATCCGCTTCTCTGGCCACGCGATTGAGTGTCGGATCAATGCTGAAAATCCGAAAACCTTCGCCCCAAGCCCTGGCAAAGTGATCGACTTTCACGCGCCTGGCGGCATGAACACCCGCCTCGATTCCGCGCTATATTCTGGCTATTCTGTGCCGCCATATTACGACAGCTTGATCGGGAAGCTCATTGTGTGGGGCAATACCCGCGAAGGCGCCATCCTGCGCCTCCGCCGCGCGCTTGGCGAGATGGTGATCACAGGCATCGAGACCACAAAACCCCTCCACGAAGCCCTCCTAGACGACCCCGAATTCCAAGCGGGCGAGTATAATATCCACTGGCTGGAGAAATGGCTGGAGAAGCAGGAGTAGCTATCTGCGCCCGCCAATTACGCCATCCTTAGCCTGTGCCGAGGATCTTTATTCCGCCTTAGCAATAGACAAAAGCAACACTAATGCGGTTGCACGTACCAGATTTTTCTAAGGCCGCTCATAAAACCCAGCCCTCGGCGTCACGCCTACAGTCTTCCGCATCGTAGCTGGAGCCGACTGCGCTGAGCGCTAAGACGATCTTCCGATTTTTACTCGCACTTATGCGCCCTTCCCAGCCTTGCGGGCCAGCGTCGCGGAGCCTTTGGCCGATTTCGCGATAGACTTTCAGCGCGGCGGAAATCGCCCAAGCGCAGCGGAAGTCTAACTCTTTGATCCCAACTTTCGCGCTCGCGTAATATTGCTCGGCAATATCGAGTTGGGCGCAGGCTGCAGCGTGAAGCGCGGGCCACGCGGCAGGGTTGAGCATAGCATCGGCCTGGGTCGGCGCTCCCGCAGCGCGCAGCAAATCCTTTGGCACAAATACGCGGTCCGCCTTGGCGTCATCTATCACGTCCCGCGCGATATTCGTAAGCTGAAAGGCGAGGCCCAAATCACTCGCACGGTCTAGCGTTGCTGCATCTCGCACGCCCATGATATTTGCCATCATCACGCCAACGACGCCTGCGACATGGTAGGAATAATCGAGGATATCATCAACAGTTTCGTAAACACGATCTTCGGTATCCATCTCAAACCCTTTGAGCAGGTCGAAGGGGTGACGATGGTCAATATTGTGCGTTTTGACAACCCGTGCGAGCCCTGCGAAAACGGGATTGTCTGTCGGCTTTCCTGCCAAGGCGTCTGTGGTAACTGTGCGAAGTTTTGAGAGGCGCTCACTCTGTCCGATCTTGTAATCGGCGATCTGTCCGTGGCCCATATCTTGGCCGTCAATCACATCATCGCAATAACGGCACCAAGCATAAAGCATAGAGGCGTCGTCACGCAAAGCGGGCGGCAGGACACGGCTGGCTAGCGCGAAAGACTTACTGCCTTTAGCTATACTCTCGTGACCATGCGCAGTGACAGCGTCCATGACTTAGCTGGCGCTTTTTCCGAAATAATCGAGCTTGCCGAGCGGCACGCCATTGAGGCGTAGGATGTTATAAACCGTCGTGAGGTGAAAGTGCATGTTTGGAATCACGAAGCCAGAGAGGTAACTTATGCCCGTGAATTCCATCTCGTTCGGACCAGCTTTGAATGAAAATTCACGATCTTCTGTCCCGTCCAACTGCGTGCGCGTGACTTTGGCGAAGTCTGCTTTGGCGCGCTCGATAACGGCATAACATTCCGCAAAGCTCGCGGGGCTGCCTTCATAACTCGGTGCGTCGAGGCCAGCGATGCGGTAAGGTGCAGATTTAGCAAATTCCGCCACAGACTGTACTTGTTTCGCTAATGGCCACATATCGGGCGCAAGGCGGGCATTGAGGAAAACTGACGGTTCAATCCCTCGCTCCTCTGCGTTTGCTTCGGCGCGGCGAAGGATATGCGCGAGATTATCGAGCAAGCGCGGCAAAGCTTGCGCGGCATTATGCATAGAGAGCGTAGACATGGTGTTTTCCTATTGGTTGGACGGCCAGCCAGAGGCGGCTTTATAGGCAGAGAGCTGTCCGTCGAAGTCACCCTCGATCACGCCCGCTGTCGCTTTAGCAGCACCTACAACGCCCGGCACACCCGCCCCCGGATGAGTTCCAGCACCTGTGATATAAAGGTTGTCGATGACGTCATCGCGATTGTGCGGGCGGAACCACGCGGATTGCGTGAGGATCGGCTCAACGGAAAACGCACTGCCCAAATGGCTGTTCATTTCGTCGCGGAAACCGAATGGCGTAAGCGTTTTAACGACGGTCAGATCACGGTTCAGGTTCGGGATGGCGTGTGTCTCGATATAGTCCAAAATCTTCTGCGTATATTTCGGGCCAACTTCGTCCCAGTCCACGTCTGCATGGCCCAGATGCGGCACGGGCGATAGCACGTAATAAGAACTACACCCCTTCGGCGCCATGGACTTATCGGTCACGCACGGCGCGTGGAGATAGAGCGAGAAATCATCAGGCAGTTTGCGCCCCTTGCCAAAAATCTCCGCAATCAGGTCTTTATAGCGGTTACCCAGCAAGATTATGTGATGTTTTAGGTTTGGATGTTCGGTCTTCAGGCCGAAATAAATCACGAAGAGCGACATGGAATGTGACTTCCGTTTCAGCGCTTTGCCGTATTTCTGTCCTCGCGAATGTTTGCGCAGAAGTTGGCTATAGGTATGGACGACGTCCGCATTAGAGCTGATCAGGTCAGCCGTGGCGGACCAGCCATCGGCAGCGGTCACACCGACGACGCGGTCGCCCTCTGTTTGAATATCTGTGATTTCCGTGTCGAGCCGCAGCTCGCCGCCAAGATCTTCGAAGAGCTGGATGCAGCCTTGGACCAGCGCGCCTGTGCCGCCCTTAGCAAACCAAACACCGTCGCGGCGTTCCAGCGCATGAATCAGGGCGTAGATTGAACTGGTCTTAAACGGGTTGCCGCCGACGAGTAGCGATTGGAAAGATAGCAGCTGCCGCACGCGCTCATTTTTAACGAACTTGCTGACCATAGAATAGACGGAACGATCCGCCCGTAGGCGCACAAGCTGCGGCGCAGCGGCGAACATTTGGCGCATTTTGAGAAATGCTGTTGTGCCAAGTTTCTCATAACCTTCTCGGTATAACTCTTTGGAATAATTCAAGAACTTGTGGTAGCCCGCGACGTCGTCAGGGTTGCGCTCGCGGATTTGTTGCTCCAGATATGCGTCGTCATTATTGTAATCAAACGTATCGCCGTCTTCCCATTGTAGGCGGTAAAACGGATCAACAGGCAGCAGGGTGACGTAGTCGTCCATGTTGCGGCCCGAAATTTCAAACAGCTCCCGCAAACAATTCGGATCCGTAATCACCGTCAGCCCGCCATCAAATTTATACCCATCTTCCTCGTAGACATAAGCACGGCCACCTGGCTTGTCGCGATTGTCTACAAGGGTGGTTTGAAAGCCCATGGTTTGCAAACGGATAGCGAGCGCAATACCGCCAAACCCTGCGCCAATGACGATGGCTGTCGGCTTCTCGCCAGATTTTTTCATAGAGGTCGGGTCGAGTTGGACGTTCATTGATTCTGTTTCCGTGCTGCGCGTTCGCGTTTGATAAAGGCTTTTTCGCTGAAATTATAGAGTGCTTTTGATACGGGCACGGGCGGCTTTCCGATTAAGATGCGCGCTTTGTCGCGGCGAGTGAGGCCATTGCGATAAAACCGTTTTATGAGTCCCTCTTTAAAACCGTAAAAGCGCTGCAATATAATGAACCGTTTTTGGGGTTCAGCAGCGCGAAAAAACATACGATTTAGCAGGCGCGGGTAACGCTCACGCGCAATGTGTTCGCTTCGCAATTTTGGCACATATACATTCAATGCGATTATGCCCTCTGACCTAATCGTTTGGGCGACTTTATTGGCGATCTCAACTGCACACGGAACAGTAAAGCCCGTAGCCGCGACGGCAAACCCTCCCGCAAGCCCGATCTTAGAGCTATCATCATCTCTATCTGTCGCCATCATCATAGGGAGAACACCTTTTTCAGTGCGCAAGACTTTGTGGTCACTCCAACCCTTGTCTTTTATGTAATCGTCAATACGCGCTGAAATCTCGTTTTCCGATAGGTTGGACGTGTCAGAAAAATAAGTGTCTTCAACCAATAATTCAGTGTCAGAAAACGGCAAGAGATAAAGAAAGCGATACCCGTCGATCTGTTCTACGGTCGCGTCCATTATAACAGGATGGTGGAGCCCATGCGGTTTTTCTGTTTTTATCACGCGACCCACAAATTTTTGCCAACCAGGAATCTCGTCACCCCGCGGCTCAAACCCCCGCGCGTCCAATACGCAGGCAGCCTCCAAAACTTCGTCATTTTTCAGCGTCACAGACTCCGACGTTAGCTCGCTAACTTGCGTATTCAACATTAACCGCAAGCGGCCACTCTCTATATGTGGCTGAACACAGGCTCGCAGTGTGTCGGAATTCCCCGTGCAATAGGGTATCTCCAGCGTCCGTTCCCGCTTAGGAAATTTCACATCATAGCGATCCCATTGATAGGCGATGAAAGGTTGTATCCAATCGCGCAACTCTTCCGCCACATCGGTCAGATTGAATGACCATGTATGATCGCCTGCAATGTGGTCGCTGGCCTCAATCACCATGACGCACAATTCGGGGTTCACATCGAGGCATCGCCACGCCGTCAGCAGGCCCGACAGCCCTGCCCCGACAATGATCATATCTGCTGGTTTTTCGTGCATCGTCGCTCGCCTAGCCTGTTTTGCCGAACCATGCAATTCAGAGAGCGTCAGACTAAACGCGACGAGATCGGCAATAGGCATTTTCGTGTCACCAGCCTAACTCTTGTAATTTATGACTGTCCCTCAAAGTTTATTGATAAATTTACCAGTAAGGGTTGTAATACATTGAAAAATCAACATTAATAACTGAACTTACTAACATTAAGGACGAATTTATCACTGTGAAACACTCCACAAACACAGTGAAGTGTGAGAATAGGGGCAAGTCCTATCTTTACGATGGACAGGCGAACGGACGGGTTGCCCCACATCGGCCTAGACGTTCGCCACCCCCCTTCTTCAAAGAATTAGCTGCGTTCATCCTGATAGGTGATTTTAGGTTGATAGTTCTCGTCATGCTTTGCGAGGACTTCGCTAGCTTGAATTTCGGTCGGGGTGATCAAGCGACCAGAGACGACGACGCCTTCTCCTTCGCGAAATAAATCAGGTAAAGCGCCCGCATAGCTGACCGTTAGAGGCCGCGCCATGGGGCGCTCAAAGTCTGCAATTTGGAAAGTGGTCGTCACACCTTTCGACTTCACGACAGAGCCTTCGACCACCATGCCGCCGACACGGAATATGTCTGATTCTGGCGTAAAGCCCTCTGCCGCGACGTCTGATGCGTTATAGAAGAAGAGCGAGTTCTGGGACAAGGCAGACACCACCATCCAAGCCCCTAAGGTGAGCAGCGCCGCACAGCCAACAACCCATGCCATACGCTTATGTTTTTTCTGAATAACCATACATGACTTATACCTGAGTTTATGTCCTGCGCAAACATAGGTGACAGAGCGCATGGCGCGGCATATAGCCATGTTTTATGGCTGACTTTCACACATATTTTCAGGCGCAATTCTCAGGGACGCAATTACGCTTGACGGATGTCGCAGTTTACTTCGGCGATCGCCCAATCGTCGAAGGATTGTCCTTCGTCGTGGGCAATGGGGATTTGCTTTGGGTAGCCGGCGAGAATGGCGTCGGAAAGACGACATTGCTGCGGCTGGCGGCAGGACTGCTGCGGCCTGATCAGGGCGAAGTCGCTTGGCGTCATGCGATGCAAACCGCCCGCGCGGAAAGCTGCATCGATTTTCAATCTCACCAAGGCCACGCCAAGACAGGACTCACGCTCGCAGAAGATTTTGCGTTCTGGGGCAAGATAGTGACAGGGCAGACTGTTCCGACTCAAGCGCTGATAGATGTTGGGTTATCAGGCGCCCTCACGACGCAGACGCAGCACCTCTCAGCGGGGCAGCAGCGGCGGCTCGCGCTGGCACGACTGCTGATCAACCAACGTCCCATTTGGATTATGGATGAGCCCATGGCAGGGCTCGACGCAGCAGGTCGAACACTCGTCACAAATATCGTGGCGGCGCATATGGCGCGCGGCGGCATCGCCCTCATTGCATCTCATAATCCCGCCAATATTCCTGCCCCCAAAGTGCAGCGCATCACCCTGAATAGCCAAGAGACCGCGTCATGAGAGCAATTATTGCACGCGACATAAAGCTCGCCATGCGGGCGGGTGGGCATTGGGCGCTAGGCTTAATTTTCTTCGCGCTATTCTTGGCGCTATGCGGCATTGCGCTGGGCGGGCAGCTTAGCACGCTATCAACGCTCGCTGTGCCTCTAACATGGCTCGCATTTATCTTCTCGGCCCTCCTCTCTGTGCCGCAAATTTTTCGCGGAGAAATGGAAGACGGCTCCCTCGCACAGTTTAAACTGGCGGGCACAGGCATGGGGACACTGGCTGCGGCAAAATTAGTCAGCTTCACTGTCATTACGCTTCTGCCGTTGATCATCATGGTGCCACTGCTAGCACAGATGTTCGGTGTTAGCGGCGGCGTGATTGCTGGGCTGATGCTCAGCTTACTGATTGGCTTGCCTGCGGTGACATTTTACATGGGAGTCTCTGCCGCCCTATTATGCGGACGGCAAAGCGGCGGGTTTTTGACAATCCTGCTGACCGCGCCACTGCTTATACCCACGCTGATATTCGGGGTGGCGGCGGCGAATGCGTTTCCAGACTTTGGCTGGGCTGCGTCAGAATTGCGTATCCTTTTGGGTTTAAGTTTGATCTCGGTCGCGCTAGGGTTTCCAGCGATTATCGCCGCATTATCGGCGAATTTGGAGCAATCATGATTACCTATCTCGCCAACCCTGCTCGGTTTTTGCGGTTTTCACGCTTTGCCACGCCTATTGCGGGTTGGGGCGCAATGATCGCGCTGCTGGCAGGGGTTTACTTCTCGCTCATTGGGTCACCTGCCGCACAAGATCACGGACAGAATGTGCGCATGATGTATGTGCATGTCCCCGCTGCATGGTGCGCCATGGCCGCCTATACAGGCATTGCTGTCGCCAGCCTAATCAGCTTTATCTGGCGTCATCCCTTAGCGGATAGTGCCGCACGTAGTCTCGCCGTGCCGGGGGCCGCCTTCACCTTCCTCGCCCTCGTCACGGGCAGCCTATGGGGCAAAGTCGCGTGGGGTACGTGGTGGCAATGGGACGGACGCATGACGTCTGTGCTGGTGCTGTTTTTCATCTATCTGGGTTACATCGCTCTCTGGTCGCTCATTCCAAAACGCCAGCTCGCCGCGCGTCTGGCGGCAATTCTCGCTATGGTTGGCTGGATCAATATCCCTATCATCAAATTTTCTGTCGAATGGTGGAATAGCCTGCACCAGACCGCGACGATCAGCCAACCAGGTGCGCCCGGCCTGCCGTCAGAGCTCCTATTGCCTTTGCTCGTCATGGCCTTGGGTTACACATTCCTGCTTGCATGGTTTGCCCTGCGCGGCACGGAAGCCGAGATAGTCGCAATGCGGGCAGATCGCAAACCATCCCAAGCCCCCGCCACGGTCACATTGGAAACCCTGTCATCATGATTGATCTTGGCAAAGACGCAGCCTTCATTTGGACCTGTTACGGGATTAGCGCCCTAATCCTAGGCGTTATGATTATTCAGACACGCCGAAAGCCGCGCAAGTGAGCGCTGTTCCCGGCGAAACCCCCTATGCACGGGTGAAAGCCTTGATGGCGCGACTGCGTCAGGATTGCCCATGGGACAGCACGCAGAGTTTTGAGACGATCGCGCCTTACACAATCGAAGAAGCCTACGAAGTTGCTGATGCGATTGAGCGGCAAGATATGGCGTCCCTGCGTGATGAACTGGGTGATTTGCTGTTCCAAGTGCTGTTCCACTCCATCTTGGCAGAGGAGCAAGGCGCGTTTGATATGGACGATGTCTGTGATGGCTTGGTCGAGAAAATGGTGCGCCGACATCCTGATGTCTATGCTGGCGCGGAGAAGCCCGATTGGGACGCGATCAAAGCGCAGGAGCGCGAAGGCAAGGCTGATGACCGCATCTTATCTGGCGTGGCCAAAGCCCTGCCCGCCCTGATGCGCGCCGAGAAGCTCGGTAAGCGGGCGTCTAAAGTCGGCTTTGATTGGCCCGATATGAACGGCGTATTTGAGAAGGTTGAAGAGGAATTAGGTGAGGTTCGCGAGGCTGTAAAGAGCGGTGATGCAGACGCGATTGAAGACGAAATTGGCGATCTGCTATTTGCGGTCACGAACATCGCCCGCAAAGCAGGGGTTGATCCCGAAGCCGCGCTACGCCGCACCAATCTTAAATTCACACAACGCTTCAATCATGTTGAAGACAATAGCCCTAAAGCCCTGAAAGATATGAGTTTAGACGAGATGGAAGAGCTATGGGTCGCGGCCAAAACTGCAGATCTATAGGGACTGCAACAATTCTGGGTGACTGACGCGGAAACGGCCTGCATCTGATTCTGATAGGCGCACTTTCATCTTGACGACGCCGAGCTTGCCAGAGCTTTCTTCCAACACGTGCCCGTTTTCATGCAGCCATGCGCGGGCGGAAAATGCGTCAGGCGTGATCTTAATATCCAGCACATGATCGTCAGCGGTTAGTGCCTCTTGAATACCCTCTTGCAACGCGTCCATGCCCTCACCTGTCAGGCAACTTACGGCATAGGAACTCATCATGCTCATCATCTCTTGTGACGCTAGAGCGCGCTCTTGGAGAGAATTCGCGGCATCTTCGGAGAGCAAATCGACCTTGTTCCAGACCTCGACAATTTCTTGCCCGTGTTCTGGCCCCGCCTCGATCTGTCTAAGCACATCCATCACTTCTTCGCGGCGGCGTTCCGTCAACGGGTCAGACATATCGCGGACATGCAGCAGCAAATCCGCCTCCTTAACCTCCTCTAACGTCGCGCGGAAGGCCGTGATCAACTCGGTCGGCAAATCGGAGATAAAGCCCACGGTGTCTGATAAAATCGCAGATTGCCCGCCAGGCAAAGTCAAAACACGGTGTGTGGTATCGAGCGTAGCAAAGAGCATATCCTGCGCCAAGACGCCGCCCGTGGTCAGCAAATTAAACAATGTCGATTTGCCTGCATTGGTATAGCCGACGAGCGCCACAACCCGTTCAGGCGCGCGCTCTCGCTTTTTCCGTTGCAAGCCGCGTGTATGACGCACCGTTTCGAGCTTCTTTTTTAGCACGGTCATTTTATCGTTGAGGACACGGCGGTCGCTCTCGATCTGTGTTTCACCTGGACCCGCAACAGTCCCAGTGCCGCCGCGCTGGCGCTCCAAATGGGTCCACGTACGGACAAGGCGCGAACGCTCATAGCCCAGCCTTGCCAGCTCAACTTGCAAACTACCCTCTTTAGTTGCAGCACGAAGGCCGAAAATTTCCAGAATTAAACCCGTACGGTCAATCACTTTAATACCGAGCGTATTCTCTAGGTTACGCTGCTGGATCGGAGATAATTCGGCGTTGACGATAAATAGGTTCAGATCATTGGCTTTGACATCGGCCAGCATTTCCTCGATCTGGCCAGAGCCAAAGAAATTCGCGACTTTGACTTCGCGGATAGGGACAATTTTAGAGCTGACAGGATCGACACCCAAAGCCTCAGCAAGGCCAATCGCCTCTTCTAAATCATAATCTGCGTCGCTGGCCCGGGCATTGGCAAATCGGGGGTGAGTGACAAATGCCCGCTCTTGGGGGGCTTCATTTTTATGCATAAGGGCTAATCGTTATCCACTATCTCAGGGTCAAAAAGGGAGACCGTCCCACTCGGCATAATCGTCGAGATTGCGTGCTTATAGACCAGTTGAACCTGCCCGTCACGGCGCAACAACACGCAAAAATTATCAAACCATGTGACAACACCCTGCAGTTTTACCCCATTTACAAGGAAGATCGTCAGCGGTGTTTTTGACTTCCGTACGGAGTTGAGGAATGTATCTTGGAGATTTTGTTTTCGGTCAGCGGACATGGTTTTTTCCTATTCTTATTTTAGACGGCTCTTTCGACCGCAACCCACAAGCGTTGTTTGAAACAGTCCTCTCGCGGTTGCAAGTCTATTTGTGTGACATTGCCAGAATTTAGGTATTGCGCCAAAAAGTCGGCGTAAACAGGACGATCGCGGCTAAAATTTCAACACGGCCTAACAACATGAGGGCGCAGGCGACCGCCATTTGTAGCGGCGTAAAGCTCGCATATGTTAGCCCTGATTCGGGGAGTGTGAGCGGCAGAAGCGGGCCCATATTCGACAATGTCGCCGCGCTGACCGTCATCGCATCTTCTAGGCCCAGCCCCACTGCGCCAAAGGCTGCGATGCCAAGGCCAAAGCATAGCGTATAGCCAAAGAAATACATCCAGATCGAAAGAAATGCACGATCTGGAATAACGGAGGATTTAAACGTCACAGGCAGAATTCGCGAAGGATGCGACAGGCGGCTGAGATCGGTACCGAGGTGACGGAGCAGAAGCAAAATTCGAATGACTTTCACGCCGCCCGCGGTCGATAGCGCCGAGCCGCCGATTAGAGCTAAGCAGACCAGCACGACTGGCGGTAGCAAATCAATACTCAGCACATCATATTGAAAGCCCGCTGAACTGGTGAAATAGATTGAGTCAACGATCAGCCCAAACAGGAATTGTGGCCCGATATATAAGACACTCAGCAGGATCAGCAGTCCTGTTATGACCATCCAGCCGCGATGCTCGATATTGCCAAACAAGCGCACTACGTCAATCCAGCGACGGCCCCGCATCAGATCCCAAATCACAGCAATATTAAGCGCCCCTAAAGCGCACAGAACGGCGAGGATCATTGCGGAAAACGGCGAGAGATAGAGGCTAAGCGCCCCCGTTCGCGGCGCAAGACCGCCCGTGCTGATACCTGATAAGGACAGGCATATCGCATCAAATGCTGGCGTGCCGCCAATGACCATGAAGATAAATCCGATGGTCGAAAGGAACAGATATATGCCAGCTACTAAGCGACCAATGCTTAGCAACCGCGCGAATAGTTCACCCTTTTTCCGTGTGAACAGCATGGACCGGTGAACGCCTGTGCCTGTCAAATTGAGTGCCGCGAGGATCACAACGGCAAACGTGGCGGAACAAACACCGCCAAACCATTGCAAAAGCGAACGCCAAAACAGCAAAGCGGGCCGCTGCAAATCCGCATCAATTTGGCTCGCGCCCGTCGTGGTGAAGGCGGAAACAGCCTCGAAATAGGCCGCGAAATAGGTTGGGCTACCCTCTAGCACCACAAAAGGCAGCGCGGTCAGCAGCGGCACGGTTAGCCAGAATAAAAACAGGAAAATGATCGCTTCAACATTGGTCTCTCGCGAGGACGTGTTGAACGTCATGGCTATCAAAACTGCACCTATGACACCCGCGATAAACGTCAAAAACGCCATGCGGGTCGCGCCTGTAATATCAAGGCTGACAAAGGCTGTGATCGCGGTGATCGCAAAAAGCGCGGCGCAAAATACGAAGCTATTGCCAAGCCATAATATGATGCGGGTAATGGCCACGACGACGCCCTAGAAGTAGTCCGTGCTAACCCTGAACATGGCTTCGATCCCTTTAAGGGCGGCACGCTCTGCCAGCAGGATAATACGGTCGCCCGCTTTGATCTGGAGATCAGGATCAGGGAAGACGACGCCCGTTTTATTAATCACAGCACCAATCGCAATACCGTCTTCGAGGCCCGCATCACGCAGCGATTTACCCGCGAGTGGCGAGGTGTCCAACACTTCGCCTTCCATTACTTCCGCCCCGCCCTGCTCTAGCGTATAGACATCCAAAATCCGACCACGGCGCACATGACGCAAGATTGAGCTAATCGTGCTGGCGCGGGGGTCGATGACCATATCAATGCCAAGTTCGGTCTGCATATCCTGCATCGAGACTTCGTTGATCAAGCTGATCGTGTGTTTCGCGCCAAGCTTTTTAGCCAGCACAGCTGAGAGGATATTCGTTTTGTCATCATTGGTGAGGCAGATCACCATTTCAGCATGACCCACGCCAGCCTCTTCTTGAATTTCCGCATTCATCGCATCGCCGTTCAGGATAACTGTGCGCGAGAGATTTCGCGCAGCATATTCTGCACGGTCTTTGTTCGATTCAATAATTCGCACCCGAAGCCCCGATACCGCCTCAAGCTGCCCCGCAACATATGCCCCAATGTTTCCGCCGCCAACGATGACAATATGACGAGCTTTTGCTTCGCGTGTCCCAATGACTTCCAGCAGTCGCGACGCATGTTCGGCGCGGGTCACGAAATAGGCATCATCCCCTGGCTCTAGCGGATCATCCTGCGTCGGCGCAAAAATCTCGCCGTCGCGTTTAATACCAACAATCGCAGCGTGAAGCCCAGTAAACAGATCTGGAATTTGCTTGATGGGTGTTTCGATGATCGGGCAGTCATTTGTGATCCGAACGCCAAGAAATTGCACACGTCCCTCGCCAAATGGCACGACATTGAACGCACCCGGTGTATTGAGGCGGCGTAAAATAGCTTTGCCAATCTCAATTTCTGGCGAGATAATAATATCGATGGGCATGTTTTGTCGGCTATATAAATCGTTCCATTCGCTCTGCAGATAGCTCTGCGCGCGGACACGGGCGACTTTGGTCGGGACATTGAACAGAGAGTGCGCGACTTGGCAGGCCATCATATTGACCTCATCCGCATAGGTTACCGCGATCAGCATATCTGCGCTCTCAATACCCGCGCGCACCAACACATCAGGGTGGCTGCCGTGGCCAACAACACCGCGAACATCCAGTTCCGTTGTGATCTGTCGGATCAATTCTGGTGTCGTGTCCACGACTGTGACGGTATTGCCCTCTGTCGCCAGACGCGAGGCCAGACCGTAGCCGACGCGACCTGCGCCGCAAATGATGACTCGCATTGTTTAGCCCTGCATTGCTCGACGAACGGGCTAGTCCCGCTCGCTGCCTAAACCTAGCGACTTCAGTTTGCGATGCAAGGCAGAACGCTCCATTCCGACAAAGCTGGCTGTGCGCGAGATATTGCCACCAAAACGGTCAATCTGTGCCTGCAAATACTCTCGCTCGAAATGTTCGCGGGCATCGCGAAGCGGCAAGCCGATCATGCGTTCATTCTCATTGGGGACCGACCCACTGCGCACGACAGACACTTCAGGCGGCAGCGTTTCCAGCGTTATGGGTTGAGACGGTTCTCCCGTAGCGAGGATCAGCAAACGCTCGACATTATTACGTAGTTGGCGAACATTGCCTGGCCAATCATGCGCTTGTAAGGCGGCCATCGCGTCATCGCCAATCTTACGCGCTGGTAAGCCAGAGGTTGCCGCGAGTTGGGTAATAAAATGCTCAACCAACTCTGGAATATCTTCCCGCCGGTCCGCAAGTGACGGAGCTTCGAGCGGCATGACATTTAGGCGATGGTAGAGATCTTCGCGGAATTTTCCGAGGCCAACTTCCTTGGCAAGATCGCGCGATGAACTGGTGATCACGCGAACATCAACCTGCACATCGTCATTCCCACCGAGCCGCTGAAAGCGTTGCTCGACCAGAAGGCGCAATAACTTGCCCTGTGTTTCCATTGGCATGTCTGCGACTTCGTCCAGATATAGCGTCCCATTATGAGCGCGTTCTAGGATGCCCGTTTTGAGATCATTTCCGTCGCTTCCCTCTGTGCCGAACAACTCTTCCTCGACCCGTTCTGGCACCATGGACGCCGCATTGACGGCCTTAAATGGGCCCGACTCTCGGTTGGATTGATTGTGCAGCAAACGCGCGATCAACTCTTTACCCGTGCCTGACGCCCCTGTGATTAACACACGAGAATTCGTGGCGGCGATGCGAGAAATTTTCGTACGCAACTGTGCAATCTGCGGCGATGAACCAATCAGTGCTTTGTCCACCGGCGCTTTGCCTTTTAGTTCTTCATTCTCTTGACGCAGACGAGCGTTTTCCAAGGCCCGCGTGGCCGTCACGATCAGCTTTTCCGCCTTGAACGGCTTTACGATGTAATCATAAGCGCCCTTGCGAATGGCGGATACGGCAGTCTCGACCGTGCCGTGACCACTGATGATAATGACGGGCAAGTCTTCATACATCGTCTTAAGACGGTCGAGCAATTCAATCCCGTCCATCGAGCTGCCCTTGAGCCAAACGTCCAGCACGACGAGGTTCGGTTTACGCGCTTTCACAGCATCTAGGGCAGCCTCGGATGTACCAAAAGCGCGGACTTGGTAGCCCTCATCTTCCAAGATACCAGAGATCATGGCGCGGATATCTTCCTCGTCTTCAACGATTAGCACATCGGATATCATGGCATTTCCTTTTTAGTCTGGGGGTCTTGCTGTAAAATGTCGGGGGGCGGTTCGATCGGGAGGCTCAAACAGACAACCGCACCGCGCAGCCCGTCTTTGCGGGGACTTAGCGAGAGTGAGCCGCCGTGATCTTCGGCAATGCGTTTCACAATCGCGAGGCCTAGTCCTGTGCCAGTTTCGCGGGTCGTCACATAGGGCTCTAGCAATCGCTCTGTATCCGCGAAGGGCCAACCAGGCCCGTTATCGCTGATGAAGATTTTGACGTAACGATCAGACAATGTGATGTCGGTTTGGATCAGACCTTGCACATCGCTATTTCCGCTTTGATCTTGGAAACGAAGCACGGCCTCACCCGCGTTTTTATAGATATTAGTCAGCGCTTGATTGAGCAGGCGCATGTCCCCGCGCATGGACAACCCATCTGGCACACCGCCGTCCAGCGTGAAGCGAATGTCGGGGAATGACACGCCTTCCTCGAACAGAACATTGGCGATCAGCGCGCTGACGTCCAGCGGCTCAAATTCTGGTGCGGGCATGCGGGCGAAGGCGGAAAACTCATTCACCATCTGCTCCAAGCTACCAACTTGGCGAATGATCGTATTGGTATAATTTGCAAATGTTTCAGGGTCAGAAGTGATCTCTTTGCTGTATTTTCGCTGCAAACGCTCAGCTGAAAGCTGGATCGGCGTCAGTGGGTTTTTAATTTCGTGTGCGATACGGCGCGCCACTTCACGCCACGCGGAATGACGCTGCGCCGAGACCAGCCGCGTCATATCATCAAAGGTCAACACCCAGCCAGTATCCTTTCGCGCGCCTTCGTAAGCGGACACACGTAGATCGAAATTGCGCATGACGTCATCGATTTCGAGGGTCACTTGATCTTCGGCCGAACTGGTGATCGCCTCGCGCGCTTTGGCGAATGCGGGAGCAAATTCAGCCAAGACTTCGGAAATGGGTTGCCCTAACAAGGCATCAGACCGCGGCCCGAGCAAGCGTTTGGCAGATTCGTTGAGCAGCGTGATACGGCCGTTTTGGTTCAACCCGATCACGCCAGCCCTCACGCCCGACAGCACAGCTTCGGAGAATTGGCGCCGTTGTTCGGACAGGTCATGCTCTCGCACTAATGCATCACGTTGGGAGTTAAGCTGCTGAGTCATGCGGTTAAAGGCGCTGCCAAGATCGGAAATCTCGCCCCACTGACCTTGCACTTTGACCCGCGCGGACATATCCCCCGCCCGCACACGCTCTGCTGCATTGATCAGACCTGCCAACGGGTCAATCAGGCGGTTTGCGAGCAACAGCCCGAGCCAGATCGAGGCAATCAAAATAAGCAAGGCCGTCTCGACAAAGGTCAGGCCGAAAATCTTATTCATGCGCGATTGGTTCGCATTAAACCGCGATATTTCGTCCGTCGCATCCTTGATGCCTGTTAAGCTAGACAAGACTTCGTTTTTTGATCGCAGGACTTGGCCGAGGTAAATGAAGGTTTCGCCCGCATTATCCAGCGGCGTGATCGCGATCAGGTAGTTGCTATCATCGCGCGTTTGAATGGCCACATCATCGCCTTTGAGGCCCTCAAAGACAGCGCGGTCTGGCAAACGAAAATCTGGGGCATCCGGACCCCTCAACGCGCGCCAAAATAAACCCGTCTGGCCCCAGCACATAGATGGCGTCAATCTCCCTCACGCGGGAGAAAATTTGCAGGTCTGCCGTGTAGGAAATGCGTGAGTTCAGCGTGGTGCGGCTCTGGCGAAGGGCGCGTTTTAGGGCGCTAATATCTGTGCCCAAACCCTCGAGTTCTTGGTCGACATAATCATCAAGGATATTCTGCGCTTGCTGCATATTAGAGCGCACTTGATCTCCAAAAATCCCAGAGATATTTTGACTAAACAAGGTGATGGTGAAAGCGCCCACAACGAGCGCTGGCAACAAAGCGGCCAAACTAAAGACGAACACAATTCGTCTGTGCAATACAGGTGCGGATTGCGCTGTGCGGCGGGCAAACAAGACGATCCACACGCGATAGACCAGATATAGCGCCAGCGCGATGATCAGGAATAAATTAAACTGCAGCAGCGAATAGGCTTGCCCGACCTGCACAGCGTTTTGCGAGAAAGACAGTAATGCGCCCAAAACGGTCAGGAATATCGCCGTTGTGAACATGACGCCAAAGAAGGCGGATTGCACAATTTTAGGCGCGCGGCGGGCCAGCGAAACAGGCGGCACAGATGACTTAGCGGGCAGAATCGGCGCCGCGTCCTCTGTCGAAAATTCCACCTGAGAATTCATAGTGATCCACGATTACGCATGACTCTTCATGCGGACTGTGGCTTTCATACCGCACTGTTGCAATTAATCAACTATACAAAACCGTCACATAGTGATGACGCATTACTCTATTTCGAGTGTCTTCAGCCGTGTGCGCAGGGTGTTTCTATGGATGCCGAGGCGGTCTGCAGCTTTGGCGCGATTACCGCCCGTCAGACGCAGAGCCTCCACGATTAAGGGCTTTTCTACCCAAGCCAGCGCGACCTGATACGGTGCGTCTTCGCCGTCTTGAACCTCAGTATTCAGCAAGCCGCGACAGGCGACTTCCAGCTGCTTATCCAGATGATCCATAGCTTCGCTGGAGCTATCCTGGGGACGGATGTCCTTAGAGAATTCTTGTAATACCATATCGGCGGTAATCACTTCGTCGGAATACAGCACGGCCAAGCGGCGCACCATATTTTCCAATTCGCGCACATTGCCCTGCCAGTTATGGCGGTGCAGCACGTCCAACGCTTCCGTCTCAAACCGCCGTGTTTGCCCCGGCGAGGCTTGCGAGAGAAAGCTCTCCGCCAGCTCATACGTATCGCGGTCACGCGCAGAGAGCGGCGGAATACGCACTTCGGCCACATTGATCCGAAAGAGAAGGTCATCGCGAAAGGCATTACTCTCCGCCATTTTGCGCAAGTCCTTGCGGGTCGCAGAGATAATCCGCGGGCGATCATTGGCGGGAATAGTCTCGGCTTCGGTCATGAGCGATAGCAAGCGCTCTTGCTGATGCAGTGATAATTCTGCGATTTCATCGATGTAAATATCACCGCCATTGACTTTTTGCAGGGTCAGTGAGGTATTATCAAAATCCGTTGTACGCAAGAAAGGCCGATCCGCCCGCGCCCCGCCGTCATGGAGCAATCGCGCGACGAGGTCTTTGCCTGTCCCCACCGCACCTTGAATTAAGACAGGCAGATTGCCCGCTGCGAAACGGGACACTGCGCGGAAGACGGGCTGCATTTCTGCGCTGCGCCCAATCATGGGCAATTTACGATTTGTAGCTTGAGACTTGGCCTTGCGCGGATGCACGGATAATCCCGCCCGCGCGACGGCATTGGTCACGTCCTCTAAATCAAATGGCTTTGGCACATATTCAAAGACGCGATGCTGCCCCGCTTTCAGCGCGGTGTTCACTGTATTATTAGCACTGATGATGATAATCGGCATTTTCGGGCGTTGCTTGACGATCTCTGGCAGGGTTTCGAACACTTCGCGCCCGTCCATCATCACGTCTGTCACAATAATATCGCCCTGCCCCGCTTCGGCCCATTTCAGCAAGGTCTGCGCATTATCGGTCGCTTTGACACTATGGCCTGCACGCGTCAGAGCTTTGGATAGAACGAGCCGTACGCTATCATCATCATCGGCGAGCAAGATTTCATACTTCATCGGGGTCTCCATTTGGGGCTGGGAGGAGGAGTGAGAATTTCGTGCGGCCAGGGCGAGATGTGACCTCGACAATGCCGCCATGCGCGCGCGCAACCTTAGACACCAGCGCGAGGCCGAGGCCTTGACCCTCTGGCTTGCTAGTCACGAAAGGCTGGAAGAGTTGTTCCTTCATCGCCGCTTTGACACCGGGACCATTATCAATAATCAAAATCTCTATCGGCAGGTTCTTCGCCTGATCATCGTCGCCGTTACGCACGCCAACACGGAAGCGAGTTTCCAGAATGATCTCGCCATTTTCAGATTGTTTTTCAATGGCTTCAGACGCATTCTTAATTAAATTTAGTAAAGCCTGCATAAGTGTATCCGCGTCGCCCACTACATGCGGCAGAGACGGATCATAGCGTTCTGTAAAAATCAAATTAGGATTAGCTGATTGAATAATGCGCCGCGCTTGACGGAGGAGTTCATGGATATTGACCCTATCGCGATTTGTCGGATCGACATCGCCGAGTGTCTCCATACGATCAGCTAGGCGACGGATTCGGTCGATTTCAGAGCTAATAAGATCTAGCAAGCTGCGCCCCTCCTCGCTCTCCACATCATCACGGAGCAGCTGCGCCGCGCCTTTAATGCCCGCCAGAGGGTTTTTCAATTCATGCGCAATCATACGCCCCATGCCAGAGACGACTTGCCCGCCAACGCGACTGCCGCGGGGGCGCGGACCCGCAGTCCAGAGGCTTAGGCCAATGCCGATCTCTGTCGGATAGGCAGTGATATGACAGAATTCTTCTTCCTTACCGTGGCGCTTTATCGGGCAGTCCCGCATGATCAGCGATGCCCCTGACTCCTGACACTTGCTGACGATCTTCTGGGTGGCGTCACTGACCTCAACCATATCCCAAGGCGATTTGCCTTCGAGGTTTCGAAGGGACTGACCCAGCCATTCTTGCGCGGCCATATTGACCCAGCGGATCGTCGCTGTCTCTTGGTCCAGCAAGACCAGCGGGAACGGCCAATCCTCAGATAGAGACATAATATTCATGCGGCGGCCTGATTGTCTGACGCCGCGAACACTTCGCGTAAACGGGCAATCACGAAAGACGGGTCTGTCGACTGGCAAATCTCTGACCGCACGGCGTCGATATTGTCTGGCGCGGCGTCATCAACGTAACCCGCCAAGTGCTTCCGCGCGACCCGCAACCCTTTCGCCTCGCCGTAAAAGTCGAGCATATCGCGGTAATGCTGCACAGCCGTAGCCGCTTTCACCTCGGGCGATAGCGGCTCTGGCTTTGGACGCCCTTCGATTGCCGCCTCGATGTCTAAAAGCTTCCACGGAGCCCCGATCAAGCCGCGGCCGATCATCACCCCATCACAGCCCGATTGCGACAGCGCAGCCAACGCATCATCCGCTGTCAGAATATCTCCATTGACGAATACTGGCACAGAGACCGCGGCCTTCGTCGCCGCGACAGTCGCCCAGTCTGCCTCACCCTTGTAAATCTGCATACGCGTGCGGCCGTGAACCGTAATCATTTGTGCGCCGCGCGCGACTGAGCCCGCCGCAATCTCCGGCGCATTGAGCGTGTCGTGATCCCACCCTAAGCGCATTTTGACAGTCACAGGCACGGACACCGCCCCGACGACAGCTTCGACGATTTTCATGGCAAGCTCCGGCTCACGCATTAGGGCTGACCCGCCCTGCCCGTTCGTGACTTTTCTTGCGGGACAGCCGAAATTAATATCAATGATCTTGGCCCCCGCATCTTCGACAGCCTTTGCGCCCTCCGCCATCCAATGCGGATCGCGCCCGACAAGTTGTATCACGAACGGGTCAAGCTCCGCCCCGCCCTCGGCCCGCGCGAGGTTTTCGGGATCGCCGCGCATTAGACCCTCGCCCGCCACCATCTCGCTCACGACCATGCCGGGCTGGAAGCGTTGCAGGATACGGCGGAACGGCAGATCGGTCACGCCCGACATAGGCGCAACGAGGACGCGACTCTTTAACTGCACGCTCAATGGCGATTCTGGCTTGCCGATATGGAGCAGGTTTGACATGATTGCGGTCTAAGCGGTTTTATTGGCCCGCACAATATTTCATCACAGGAATCTCCCTATAATGCCCAGCTCTGCACTTATTTTGGTCGCTGCGGGTAAGGGCGAACGGGCGGGTGGCGACCTACCTAAGCAATATCGCGACATCGGAGGGCAGCCCCTCATCGCCCTGACGCTGCAAAATTTGATGAAAGCTATGGATTTTGATGTGATCCGCGTCGTGGTGAGCGCGGATGACCCCTATATTGACGCCGTCCTCGCAAAATTAGACCTCGCCCATGTCACGACACAAGGCGGGGCGACACGCACAGATTCTGTGCGGGCGGGGCTGGAGTCTTTGCCGAAATTCGGCCTGGATCATGTCTATATCCATGATGCCGCGCGGCCTTTCGTCAATGCAGGCCTGCTGCGCCCGCTCCAAACCGCGCTGGAAACGCACCAAGCTGCCGCGCCGAGCCTGCCGATTGCGGATGCCCTCAAGACACATGACGGCAGCGCAGTCGACCGCGATACATTGCTTCGCGTGCAAACCCCGCAAGCCTTTCGCCGTGCTGATATAGATGCCGCATTCGCTGCCCACCCCGATACCAATTTTGCCGACGACATAGCCGTGGCGAAAGCGGCGGGGCTGTCGATCAAGTTCACGGCGGGGCAAGCGCGAAACTTCAAAGTGACCTATCCCGAAGACTTCGCCAAAGCTGCGCAAATGATGGGAACCGATATGAGCTACACCGCGATAGGATCAGGGTTTGACGTGCATCAGTTTGAGGACGGCGGCATGATGTGGCTCTGCGGGGTTCCGATTGACTGTGGCTACACGCTCAAAGGTCATTCGGACGCAGATGCTGGGCTCCACGCGCTGACAGACGCCATTCTTGGCGCGATATGTTTCGGCGATATTGGCGATCACTTCCCACCGTCTGATCCCGAATGGAAGGGCGCGAGTTCGGATAAATTCTTGCGCTTCGCGATGGACGAAGTCGCGGCGCGAGGCGGAGTTTTGCAGCATGTTGACGTGACACTAATTTGCGAGAAGCCCAAAATTAAACCTCACCGCGAGGCGATGCGCGCGCGGATAGCAGACCTCTGCGGTCTCCCTCTGACCCGCGTATCTGTCAAAGCGACCACCACCGAAAAACTCGGCTTTACGGGGCGCGGCGAAGGCCTCGCAGCCCAAGCGACAGCCACGATAAAGATGATGTCATGAACCCACTTCTCCAAGATATTTTCGCCGAGGCTCAGAAAATTGTCGATCTTGCGACGACGAAACAATGGCGCATCGCGACAGCGGAAAGCTATACAGGCGGGCTGATTGGCGGCGCGATTACAGCTATCCCTGGCAGTTCCACTCCGTTCAAAGGCGGGATCATTGCTTATGATAATGCGATCAAAACCAAGCTCCTCGGCGTCTCGCCCAGCGTCCTTGGCAAATACGGCGCGGTGTCAGAAAAAACGGCAGAACGCATGGCGGCTGGCGCTCGCGAACGCCTCGACGTCGACCTCGCCGTCTCCGTCACAGGCATAGCTGGCCCCGGCGGCGCCGTCGAAGGCAAGCCCATCGGTACCGTCTGGATCGGGATAGCGACGAAAGACGCGGTGTCCGCGACGGTGTTTAACTTCGGCGATATTGGGCGCAACGCGGTGCGCGATCAAACGGTATTAGAAGCACTACGGATGTTGACAGGGGCGTTGGAAGGGTAGGCAACTAATATCACCAAAGGGGACGTAAGTTGAGTGTCTTAATTGCGAAATGAAGGCCATGCCAAGTTTTTCAAGGGCGACTTAGTTTTCCGCCAGAGAAGGCCGCATCATTTGTGATTTCCTTACCGACCCAGTGAGGCGGCTTATAGGATTTGAGCAGTTTTGAGCTTGGAAATTCGACCTCTGCCATGATTAACCCCTCATGCGTGCCCTGAAAGATGTCTACGGCAATTTCAGGATCACCAGCGAAATAATGTCGACGTTTTATAATGCGTTGACCAGCTAAAGTGGAAAGCAGCGCATATTCTGCCTCATCAAGATATATCGTTGTAATAATCCGAGTGTCAGCGGTTAACTCTCCCTTTTTGGTCAGCTTTCTCTCGTCAGTGACGCCGTGTCCTTGCATATGGCGCAGTCTCATTCTGGACTGGTTTAGATAAGTGTCTGTAATGTCATAAACTCGCAAAGGGGCCATTTTCGGAAGTTTTTCAACGAGCCAACGTCGTTCGCGTTCGTAATGCCCGTATTTACCAGACTGAAGAAACCCTAATGAAATTGATTGCTCGTTTTCATTCAAAGCTTTTCTCCTGATCTGCACGTTTAAAGTCCAGCTTAAGTGAGCTTACAGTTTTTGTCTAATGACGGCTGTATGCCGCCAACATAGTGCACAATCCTAGCAGCTTAGAAACTTTCTGTGTAAGCCGCTCACCCAATGTCCGCAATGCCCGCAAAGCGGACACCCGCACCTATACCAAACCCAGCGCGCGGGTCTCCGCTGGCACGTCGATATCGCCGCCCTTCACGGGTTTACAGACCTGCGCGGCTCTCGCTTCAAAGGCGTTCATGATATCGACGGCGGCACGGTCCATTTTGTCTTTGATGATCATGTTGAGCGGGAAAGCTTTAAGGGTGACGTCGACTTTGAAGTCGACAAGGGTCGAGCCATCGGAAAGTTCGTGGAAGGCCCATTCGTTGAGGAGAGTTTTCAGCGCCCCGCCCTTCTCGGCTTTTGTGACGCGAATAAAGCGCGTCTCGCGGTTGATATGCACGAGCGAGCGGAAGCTTTCGCGGATCATTTTATAGGCCACAATCGCCTCGGCTTCGAAGTCAGTCTCGTTGAGCTGTTTGGTAATCCGTAGCGCGGCAATCAAGTTTATAAATGTCGGATAGTCCTCAACATTGGCCACCATTTCCAGCAAATCATCAGGGGCATAGCCGATGTGGCGCGTAAAACTCGTGCCTGGCATTAGGCTGTCCGATCGCCATGTTGTGCGCGGCGGGCGGCTTGAAGCTTCGCAAAATCGCTGTCAGCGTGATAGGAAGAACGGGTCAGCGGCGTCGCGGACACAAGCAAGAACCCCTTCGCTTTGGCGATGGTTTCGTAGGCTTTAAACTCTTCTGGCGTCACGAAACGGTCGAGCTTGGCGTGTTTGCGTGTCGGCTGCAGGTATTGGCCGATGGTCAGAAAATCGATCCCTGCCGAGCGCATATCATCCATGACTTGCATGACCTCTTCTTTTGTCTCGCCGAGGCCCACCATCAGGCCGGATTTCGTAAACTGGCTCGCATCGCGCTCTTTGACTTTTTCCAGCAAGCGGAGAGAATGGAAGTACCGCGCGCCAGGGCGGATCTTGAGGTAAAGCCGCGGCACAGTTTCAAGGTTATGGTTGAAAACATCTGGGCGCGCATCAATCACGGCGTTCACCGCGTCATCCGATTTTCGAAGGAAGTCTGGCGTCAAAATTTCGATTGTCGTCTTGGGCGAAGTGCCGCGGATTGCGTGGATCACATCGACAAAATGCTGCGCCCCGCCGTCAGACAAATCATCGCGATCAACGGAGGTGATAACCACATGCTGCAGCTTCATCTCTTTGACAGCTTCCGCAATTTTGCGCGGTTCTTCCGCGTCCACCTGCTGCGGGAGGCCCGTCGCGATGTTGCAAAATGCACAAGCACGTGTGCATATCTCGCCGAGGATCATGAAAGTCGCATGGGACTTTTCCCAACACTCGCCGATATTTGGGCAGGCCGCCTCCTCGCAGACCGTGACGAGGCCTTTATCTTTGACGATCTTACGCGTCTCGGCATAGCCCTTGGACGTTGGCGCTTTGACACGTATCCAGCTTGGTTTGCGTAGGACTTCGGTATCGGGCTTATGCGCCTTTTCAGGGTGCCGAATACGGTTGCCATCAGCATCAACAGGCGCCGATTTTTTGGACATATCAATCAGTACAGTCATAACCCTTAAATGGCGGGTTTAGGCCCAAGAAACAAGAGGCAAGTGCGGGCAGATGCTATGACATTTTGGCTGAGCTAGATAGCGAATGTTCACACGCTCACGCCCTTAAATGCGACGCGCCTGCAACTATTTGGCGTGATTTTTGCAATTATTAAGTTTCGTGTGTCATTAAGACATTTCAGGTGTGTGGGAAGGGCCGTCGGGCAATGTTTCAAACAGTCAAAATACGGGAGGGGCATGATAATTTCTTCACGCCGCTTCGTCTGATTTTTGCCTCGCTCGTCGTCATTGGCCATGCTTTTGCGATTGCCATGCGCGATCCAACGCTCGAGCCGCAAATCCTACATCACTACACCTTTAGCTATCTTGCTGTGAATATGTTTTTCATTGCATCTGGATTTTTAGTCACAAAATCAATGCTTTACCGCGGTGATGCAGCGGGTTTCACCTCTGCCAGAGCGCTCCGTATCTTCCCTGCACTTATTGTGCACGTTCTTTTTGTGATGCTGATAATCGGGCCGATGTCGACCAATCTGCCATTGCGAGAGTTTTTCAGTTCACCCGATTGGTATTTGCAGCCCCTCAAGGTTCTGACATTTTACGAAACGGCTATGTTTATGCCGGGAACATTTGCAAGCAATGCCGAGCAAATGGGGTCAGCGCCACTATGGACATTGCGATATGAAGTCCTCGCCTATATCGGGACTTTGGCGATCTTCATGCTAGGTTTGATGCGGAAAAAATGGATGGTTTTGGCGCAATTCATTCTGCCTGCCATCGCTTATTTAGTCTTTTATGCAACGGGATGGGTGGACTACTTACCTGCCACGGGTATTAATTTGCTGCGCTTTGGTATTGCTTACGGCTTGGGCGCGACGATCTATGCTTATCGGAAGCGGCTGAGCTTTAACTGGCTAGTTTTACCACTTTTGCTAGGACTAACTGCACTGACAGCCAAGACGCCACTGGTGGAAATTACGATGAATATCTTCATCGCCTATTTCGTGATGTGGGCGGCGTATGTGAAAATCCCGAGACTTAATTGGACACAAAAACTATCAGACACATCCTATGGGATTTATATATATCATTGGGCGGTAATGCAGATGTTATTCCAGTGGATGCCCAACCTGTCAGTGCTTGCATTATTCGCTATAGGTTTCCCCATCACCGTCATACTCGCTTGGCTCTCATGGACATTTGTTGAGAAACCGATGCTGTCTAAAAAGACGTGGCTAGCCAATAAATGGCGGTCTAAAAGAGCCCGTCCGATCTATGATCCGAAGGCCGTCCTACTCGATTAAGCTACATGTGAATGACGCGATCATAGGCGTCTAACACCGCTTCGTGCATCATCTCTGACAATGTTGGATGCGGGAAAACGGTCTCCATCAGCTCATGCTCTGTCGTCTCTAGCGTCCGCGCGATCGTGTAACCTTGGATGAGTTCCGTGACCTCTGCGCCAATCATATGCGCACCCAGCAATTCGCCAGTTTTAGCATTGAAAACCGTCTTGATCAGCCCTTCAGGCTCTCCGAGCGCGATGGCTTTGCCATTTCCAATATAGGGGAATTTCCCGACTTTAATGTCGTGTCCCGCCTCTTTCGCTTGTGCCTCGGTCAAGCCGACACTCGCGATTTGTGGATGGCAATAGGTGCAGCCTGGAATAGCATTAGCGTCCAGCGGATGCGGATTGCCGCCCGCTATTTTCTCGATGCAGATGATCCCCTCATGGGTCGCTTTATGCGCGAGCCAAGGCGGGGTAGTGACGTCACCGATCGCATATAGCCCAGGCACGCCTGTGCGCGAAAACTCATCGACCGTGATGTGCGTGCGATCTATTTTAACGCCCAATTCTTCCAAGCCCATATCTTCGACATTGCCGACAATCCCAATCGCGAGGATGACGCGGTCAAAATTGACCTCTTCGGATTTATCGCCCGTGGTTAGCGTTGCTGTCACGCCGTCTTTGCCAGTTTTGACAGACGCTTGTGTATTGGTTTTGATCGTCACGCCGCGCTTCTTAAACGCCTTAGCCGCCATATTAGAAATCTCAATATCTTCTGCGGGCAGAATGTTATCGACCATTTCCACAACCGTCACATCAGAGCCGAAGGCATTGTAAAAGCTCGCGAACTCCATCCCGATCGCGCCCGAACCTACGACTAGCAATTTCTGTGGCATTGTATCTGGCACCATCGCTTCGCGGGATGTCCAGATATATTTGCCGTCCGCTGCGAGGCCTGCTTGCGGGATTTGCCGCGCACGAGCGCCTGTTGCTACGATGACATGTTTGGCGGAGTAGTCCGTACCGTCCACGGTCACAATCGGCGCGGGCTTGCCAGGTTTAAGCCTCGCAAAGCCCGCAATCACAGTGACTTTGTTCTTTTTCATCAAATGCTTGATCCCAGCTGATAACTGCCCCGCTATGCCCCGTGAACGCTTCACCATGGCTTGTAAATCGAATTGCGGGCTCGCCGAGAGGCCGTAATCTGCGGCGTGTTGCATGTTGTGATAGACCTCAGCAGATCGCAACAGTGCTTTCGTCGGGATACAGCCCCAATTCAAGCAGACCCCACCGAGCTCCGCTTTCTCCACCACAGCGGTTTTAAAACCCAGCTGCGACGCCCGAATAGCGGTGGCGTAGCCCCCAGGGCCAGACCCAATGATAACAACGTCGAAAGATGTTTCGGACATGAACAAAACTCCAAATTATACTTTGAAGCTATGACAGATTTAACGTCGGATTAGAAATGAAAAAGCGGATTATCTGCTTTGAATTTCTGCTGGTGCTCTCTACTTGCCAGCTGAGTGTTCGGCCGAATAGTCGGTCAGCGCCTGAATGATTTGCAGACGAATAGGGTCTTGCAACTCTTCGATCTCTAGGGTTTCAATAACATCAAACGCCGCGCTGACGCGTCCAGCTTTTGCAAGTGAAACCGCCACACGCCCCCGCGCTGTATCCCGCAACTCTTCACGGCTCAGTTCTTGCAATGCCGATTGCGCCGTCTCGCGCGCACCTTTGGATAGCGCGTAGTCGACGATATTCAGGTAAGCCTGATCACGCATATCGGGAATTTCCAACTTCGCCGTTTCCGTCATGAGGAGCTTGACCGTTTCGGCGGACAACTTGCTGTGGCCAGAAGGGTGCATCTCGGAAATAGCGCCATCGCCCGTCATATCGGACATGTTCACACGGCGCTCGCTCCCATCTTCTTTCACAACGAAAACACCTGTGGCTTTGCGAGTCATAGTTTCGCCCTCGGACACGCCTTTGGCCTCAATCGTCTGGATTTTCGTCACTGTTTTGGTTGTGACTTTATCGACTTCGACCTCGTCTTCTGCCGCGTTGACCTCTGCACTAACGGCAGTTTTAGCAGCTTCTAGCACGGCTTCCGCCTCCTCATCAGGATCCAGCGTTTCGCTTTTATCTTCGCCCGAATTGTTAAGGTATTCACGCAACCAGCGTTTCTTCGGCTTTGCGTCACGGGCTTCAACTTCTTCATCAGCAGGCGGCTCAGCACGCATATCTGCTGGCGTCTCTTCGATAGGGTCAATGTCGCGAGCCTTTTCAAGCGCCGGAACGGGGTCTGGCTCATCTTGTGCCTCTTGTTCCTTTTGCGCCTTACGCCCCATCATGCGATCAAGCGTAGAACGGGTCGTGCTGACCTCGTCTTTCGTCACTGCAGATTTGCTCGCGGGCGGTTTTGGCGCATCGTCTATTGCGCCGCTCATTGCGCTATCACGCCCGCGCGACGTGGCCGTAATGTTTGATTTTGTTGTATCGGATTTCACATCAGTCCGCGAGGACGTTACGGCCTCCGACGCCGTATTTGGCACGCTAGCAGTCAAGCCTTCGCCCATGCCGTAATAAACGATACCCCCCGCCATCACGGAGAGAATTGTGCCTGCAAGTAGTGATTTAACCAACATAATACGGGACTCCTAAAGCCTCATTTGGCACCAGAGTAACATATTTTTAACCATACCGCCAAACCCCCTCGCCTTAAAAGCGAGTCATGTGGCTGCTGGGACTATCCAAAATTTGAAACCTTTAATGCGAGTCAAATTGATCCAGTTACAGGCAAGTCGATGAAGATGTATGCCAATACATCGAAGATATTTAACACATCACTGGGTCAATTAGACCGAATTATAGCATCATGGTGATGGGCGATTGGACGTAACGCTTAAAATGCTGCAGCCATTCCGCGCCCAATGCGCCGTCGACCACGCGGTGATCGCAGGTCAGCGTCACAGTCATCACTGTCGCCACGACAATCTCGCCCTCTTTGACCACGGGACGCGGTTCGCCTGCGCCGACGGACAAAATCATGCCGTGCGGTTCATTCACGATAGAACCAAATTCTTTGATCCCCATCATGCCGAGGTTTGAGATGCTAAACGTGCCGCCTTGATATTCTTGCGGCTTGAGTTTTTTCTCGCGCGCGCGGCCTGCCAAATCCTTCATTTCGGTTGAAATTGTAGAGAGGCCTTTATTATTGGCTTCGCGCACGATGGGCGTGATCAAGCCGCCGTCAATCGCGACAGCCACGGCGACATCGGCGTTTTTGTGATAAGCAATCCCATCAGGCGTGAAACTCGCATTGGCGTTTGGCACGTGTTTGAGCGCCAGCGCAGACGCGCGGATCAGCATATCATTGACAGAAATCTTCACGCCTTCGGGCGCTTGGCTGTTCAACTCTTTGCGCATGGCGAGCAGCGCATCGATCTCGCAATCCACGACCAGCGGGAAGTCCGGCACATTGTTGTTAGACGCTAGCAAGCGCTTCGCAATCGTGCGGCGCATCCCGTCGAGCGGCACCAGATCGTAAGTCCCCGCGACAATACCCATCTTCTCAAGGTAGTCCGCGCCGCCACTGCGCAGAGGACCAACTTCTTTGGATTCGGCTGTCGGCGCTTCGGTCTGCGGCGGGGCTTTCGGCGCAGCTTTCGCGGGCGAATAGCTTTCAATGTCCGCTTTGACGATGCGTCCGTGGGGGCCAGAACCGCTGACGGATGATAAGTCGATGCCCGCTTCTTTCGCGAGGCGCTTGGCGAGGGGTGAAGCTTTGATGCGGTCGCCTTTATCGCTGGGTGCCGTGTTGAATGATGAGGGTTCGGACGCATAACGAGTTGCGGGGAGCCGCGTCCGCTTTCTCTGCGGGCTTAGGCGTTTCGGGCTCTTGGCTCTGCACAGACGCCGCGCTCGCAGCTTGTGGTTCAGCTTTGCCGCCGCCCGCTGAGTAACCGTCCATCGCGCTATCGTCTTCTTCATCCTCCAGCAAGACCGCGATGGGGGCGTTGACTTTCACGCCTTCTGTGCCGCCTTGAACAAGGATTTTCGCCACGCGACCCTCCTCGACCGCTTCGATTTCCATCGTCGCTTTATCCGTCTCGATCTCGGCCAACAAGTCGCCAGAGCTAACCGTATCGCCCTCTTTGACGAGCCATTTGGACAGCGTTCCCTCCTCCATCGTCGGAGAAAGCGCGGGCATTAGGATTTCAATGGGCATAAGCTGTCCCTACCAGTGTTAAACTCAATGATGGCATTCAGAGCCAATTTTGTCACGAACTCACCGTTTTCGGCGTCTCTGGACTTCATAGCCTTCCGTTTGCGCTTCAATGAAGCAAGATTGGCGGAAGACTTGAGGAATGCAGCAGCACATCTTATCGCGTTTTGTTCGATAAAGCTGTATTTTTTTAGCTTGCTGATATTGATAATTTTTGTTGCAGCGGCGTCCATCTCATTAATGGACGAATTGTTAACCATATTGTCAAAGCATTGCTGAAATTCAACCAGCGTAGTTACTTCTAAAAAAGGGTGGCCGAGAGGACTAAGGTTCTGAGACAGTATAGCACCAGTGAGCTGCCGCATCTCAACAGCTGTCTCCTCGGTTTTCGGTAAATGTTGAAGTAATTGGATAGTATTATTCACATACTCTCTCCGAGCCCAGATTTTCACCGGTAACACGCCTTCCGCGCCGCTTTCACAATATCGTCCGTGCCGGGCAAACTTAACGCTTCGAGGTTCGCCGCATAGGGCAGCGGAACGTCGGCTTGGAAAACGCGTTCTGGTGGGGCATCGAGGTAGTCAAACGCCTCTTTGACCACTCGGGCAGCGATTTCGGCGCCGATGCCGCTTTGGCCCCAACCTTCTTCAACGCAGACAACGCGGTTCGTTTTCTTGACCGATTTGATCACCGTATCACTGTCCAGCGGGCGGATGGTGCGGAGGTCGACAACTTCGGCATCGATCCCGTCTTCCTTTAAAATTTCAGCCGCTTCCAGCGCGCGGCCCACCATGCGGGAGAACGCAACGATGGTCACGTCAGAGCCTTCGCGGCGGACTTTCGCTTTGCCAATCGGGATAATGAAATCGTCCATATCTGGCACGTCAAAACTTTCGCCATACATGAGTTCGTGTTCCAAAAAGACGATCGGGTTCGGATCGCGGATCGCAGCTTTGAGCAAGCCTTTGGCGTCGGCGGAGTCATAAGGCGCGATGACTTTCAGCCCTGGGACGTTGGCATACCACGCCGCATAATCATGAGAATGTTGCGCGCCCACGCGGGAGGCGGCGCCGTTCGGGCCACGGAATACGATGGGGCAGCGCATTTGACCGCCTGACATATAGAGCGTCTTGGCGGCAGAATTGATAATGTGATCAATGGCTTGCATCGCAAAGTTAAACGTCATGAATTCAACAACAGGCTTCAATCCGCCCATCGCAGCACCGACACCGATACCCGCAAAACCGTATTCTGTAATCGGCGTATCGACGACGCGGCGTGCGCCAAATTCTTGCAGCAGTTCGCGCGTCACTTTGTAAGCGCCCTGATATTCCGCGACCTCCTCGCCCATCACAAAAACAGTTTCGTCGCGGCGCATTTCTTCAGCCATCGCATCACGCAGCGCATCGCGCACAGTTGTCTCGACCATCTTGATATTGGAGGGAACGTCGGGATCATTGGCGACATTTACTTTGGGCGCAGCGCCTTTCGTTTCGTCGCGATTGGCGTCCGCGTCAGAGGGGTGACCAGGGCCAGTGCCGCCGGGCTTCTCTTCGCCCTTATCGTTTTGTGTGCTGATCTCGACTTTGCTATCGTCTGCGGGAGTCGACAAATCAGACGCGCTATCGCCATCTTCCAACAGTTGCAGGATTACAGCACCGACTTTGACGCCGTCCGTGCCAGCGGCGACCACGATCTTACCAACTGTGCCTTCGTCAATACTCTCGACTTCCATCGTCGCCTTGTCCGTTTCGATCTCGGCCAGAATGTCGCCAGAGGTGACGGTGTCGCCCTCTTTGACGAGCCATTTCGAGAGCGTGCCCTCCTCCATCGTCGGAGACAAAGCGGGCATTTTAATATCAATAGCCATTAGACAAATAACTCCCAAGCAAACATAAATATGGCTATTATTGACGCAAACCATGCCAATGTGCGGACCCAAGGAACGCCTAACCAATAGGTGATCGCAAAGACGACTCGCGACCAGAAAAATAGCGCTGCCGCCAATGCGGTCAGCGGAGAAAACACATTAAGATGCGCACAAATCAGCACAAGCGGCGTGAACATAATCATGCCTTCAATTAGATTAGCATTTGTACGGCGACACCGTTCTGACAGAACATTATTATCCTCTATCCCGTCCCGTGGTCCTACGAGAAATTTCAAGGAATGACTGCGGATCGACGCTAGAGCTTGAACCAAGATTTGCCCGAAAAGCAAAAACGCCGTTGAGGCAAGATAAACGAGTTCGATTGGCATTATGCGCAGTCCTTTTTCGGAAATTTCGGCGTAATGGCCTGTCCCGCCGCGTTAAATGGCGTGCGGAAGTTGAAGGCTTCTGGCGTTGGGCCGTTCTTAAAGAGCTTGGTCATTTTAGACTTTGCTTCTGCAATGGTCGGTAAGTGAGTGTCTTTAACCCACCACAGTGCAAGGTTAGCAATATTTGGCACTTCAACAAACCAATCTTCCCGAGCAGCAATCAGCTTACTATGCGCGGTTTTATAAGCGAAATGGAACAGGCTATCGAGGCTCTCCCACTTGGACAACTGGATAATTATGTTCGGGTTTTCAGGGAATACTTCAATGCGAGTGGCGCCTGCCCCTTCTTCGCCTTCCAATGTCCAGACAAAACCAGTCGAGCGCTTCGCCAAGGCATTGATCGCATCGACACGATCCACAAAGCTGCGCATTTCGGGCGCATCAATGCTGTCGTGCTTAATCTGTGCGATATTGACTTGGACGAGATGCATAGTGGCTTAGGCCTCCAGCAGCACATCCGTCCATAGCTCGGACGGGTCGGGCTCTGGGCTTTCTAGGGCGAAGTCGGCGGCGTCTTTGACGATCTCTTTGATCTCTTTGTCGATGGCTTTGAGGTCGTCTTCATCCGCCCATTTTTCGTTGAGCAGACGCGCGCGCGCCATATCAATCGGGTCACGTTCAGAGCGAGTCTTGGTCACTTCGTCGCGAGAGCGGTATTTTGCTGGATCAGACATAGAGTGACCGCGATAGCGATAAGTCTTCATTTCGAGGATCATCGGCCCTTTGCCGTCGCGAGCATGTTTGATCGCCTTTTTCGCAGCGTCGCGCACGGCCAGGACATTCATACCGTCGACTTGGATACCTTCAATTTCAAAAGAAGACCCACGCTTGTAAAGCTCCGTCTCAGCAGATGACCGTTCAACGGACGTGCCCATGGCGTATTGGTTATTTTCAATCACGAACACAACGGGCAAGTCCCAGAGCTTCGCCATGTTGAATGTTTCGTAGACTTGGCCTTGATTAGACGCCCCATCACCAAAGAAAGCGAGACTAACCGCGCCGTTGCCAAGATATTTATTGGCAAAGCCCAGCCCCGCCCCGATTGGCACTTGCGCGCCGACAATGCCGTGGCCGCCATAAAATTTCTTTTCCGTGCTGAACATGTGCATGGAACCGCCCTTGCCGCGTGAATAGCCGCCTGAACGTCCTGTCAGTTCGGCCATCACGCCGCGGCTTTCCATACCACAAGCTAACATATGGCCGTGATCGCGGTAGCCCGTGATCATTTGATCTCCATCTTTCATCGCAGCGCGACAGCCCGTGACGACAGCCTCTTGACCGATATATAGGTGACAAAACCCAGCAATTTGGCCCATGCCGTAAAGCTGCCCCGCCTTTTCTTCAAATCTGCGGATCAAAAGCATTTCGCGGTAGTAACCGAGCAATTCGTCAGGCTTAGCCGGAAGTGCTTTGAGCGGTTTTGCCGCTTTAGAAGAAGTTTTTGATTTGGAGGCAGCCATAATAAACCTTTATTTCGGACACGAAATAACAACAATGTCTAGTGGGACTTTGTCGGAAGTTTAGGGTGACTGGTCAAGCCAAATCGTCATTTCTTTCGGGTCCGAAACGTGTAAGGTTTCGCGCGCCTTTTCATCTAGCAGATCAAGGTTGAGATGATTGGGCGAAAGGGCATCGACGTCTGATTGCAGGGCAGCGCGGTGGGCCTCTAATGCATCGAGTTTGACATTCAGTACACGCGATTGATCGCTATAGGTCATCCAGCGCATAATCCCTTGCGAGCCACTAAAGGCGTGAAATGCGAGATAGGCATAAAGCGCCAGCAGCGCGATAACCGGAAATTTCTGTCTTATCTGCGCGAGGCGTTTCATGCGAGGTGTCCCTTGGGTCGCGATAGACCGAAGCTACGATGTCATGGTTAGGGCGAAGTTAATGCGCGACTCCCTATGTGAGAGAAAGTACGCAGCAAGCTAGCATAACAAAATGATATACTGTCCTCGCGGCTTAACTGGCGAGATAGTGATAAAACAATATCTGGACAGCGCTTTGACCTACCCACCCTTGCCGCGAGAAGCATTTTGAAGGTTTGGAATTAGCCGTCTTTCATAATCGAGCGGCCAGCATAAAATGCCATCTCGCCCAACTGCTCTTCAATCCGCAGAAGTTGATTGTATTTTGCTAACCGGTCGGAGCGCGCGAGCGAGCCAGTTTTGATCTGCCCGCAATTCGTCGCGACAGCCAGATCAGCAATCGTGGTATCAGATGTTTCACCAGATCTATGGCTCATCACGGCGGTGTAGCCTGCACGGTGCGCCATTTGCACGGCGTCGAGCGTCTCAGATAACGTCCCAATCTGATTAACCTTCACAAGGATTGAGTTGGCAGCTTTTTTCTCGATACCCGTCTTTAACCGCTTGGGATTGGTCACAAAAAGATCGTCACCGACAAGCTGGCACTTACCCCCGATGCGCGCGTTCAACGCCACCCAACCGTCCCAGTCATCTTCGTCCATGCCGTCTTCGATAGAGATGATTGGGTAATTATCGACGAGGTCTTCGAGGTAATCGACGAATTGTGCTGACGTCAGGGATTTGCCTTCGCCTTTCAACTCATATTTGCCGTTTTTGTAAAATTCTGTTGAGGCGACATCCATGGCGAGGAACACGTCTTCGCCTGGCGTATAGCCAGCCGCTGTGATCGCGCTCATAATATAGTCTAGCGCGTGCTTGGACCCATCAAGGTTGGGGGCGAAACCACCCTCGTCGCCAACATTTGTGTTATGGCCGTCCGCCTTCAATTTGGCTTTCAGCGCGTGGAAGATTTCCGCGCCGCAACGTAGGGCCTCAGAGAAGCTCTCTGCGCCAACTGGCATCACCATGAATTCTTGGACGTCGATAGGATTGTCCGCATGCTCGCCGCCATTGATGATGTTCATCATCGGCACAGGGAGTGTGCGCGCATTGACACCGCCGACATAACGGTAAAGCGGCACTTGCTGGCTATCGGCCACAGCTTTGGCCAAGGCGAGTGACACGCCGAGCATCGCGTTAGCGCCCAAACGGCCTTTGTTTTCTGTGCCATCAAGCTCAATGAGGATTTGATCGATCCCGCGCTGATTCTCTGCGTCCAGACCATAAAGCGTATCGGCGATTTCGGTATTTACGTTATTGACGGCTTTTTGCACGCCTTTGCCGAGATAGCGCGATTTATCCCCATCGCGCAGCTCGACCGCTTCATGGGCACCTGTAGAGGCACCACTTGGCACAGCCGCACGACCAAAAGCCCCATCAGAGAGGCTGACATCAACTTCGAGTGTTGGATTTCCACGACTGTCCAGGATTTCCCGGGCGAAAATTTCTTCAATCTCTACCATGGGAGGCTCCTGAATGTCGGGGGATCAGATGTGGTCGACTAGTCTTTAGGTGTCAGAACCTGGCGACCGCGATAGGTGCCTGATTTCAGATCGATGTGATGCTGACGACGCAGCTCACCAGACTCTTTGTCTTCGATGTAATTGACAGCCGTTAGCTTGTCATGCGCACGGCGCATGCCGCGACGTGAATTAGAAATTTTACTCTTAGGAACAGCCATCGGGGCCTCCATTGTGCCAAATATAAAGCGGCCGCAATTATTTGGGCCGCTGATTTGACGCGCTACTACCCAAAAATTTCGCCTGTCGCAAGGGGTTTAATCGCTCACGGCCTGTCCAATTTCAGTCAAAGTCGCGAACTTTCCCGCGATTGGCCTTGATCGCGCCCCGCTCAGCCTTTTTCTTCAGCCGCCGCTTCGTCGATCCCCATGTCGGGCGAGTCGCACGTCGGGGGGCTTCCACCTTCAACGCCTCGCGTAAAAGCGTCTGCAAGCGGTCAAGCGCATCTTGGCGATTGCGCGTTTGTGTTCGGGAGTTTTGCGCTTTTATCGTGATAATTCCGTTGCTAGAAATACGTCGATCACTATGGGCGAGTATTCGCTCTCGATGACCTTCCAAAATCTCAATGTCTGCTAAATCCAGCTGCAAATGCACAGCCGAAGATGTTTTGTTGACGCTCTGCCCACCTGGACCGGACGCCCGAATGGCCGAAAACTGAATGGCGCTGATCGGGATCGACAATCGTCGATTGATATAGAGCGTCTCCGTTATAACGCAGCTTCGATGGCGGCCTTGATCGCCGCCAAAGCCGCGTCCGCACCTTCGGGTTTACTCCCACCTGCCTGCGCCATGCCAGGCTTACCGCCGCCACGTCCGCCAACTTCGCTTGCGCCCGCATTGACCAAATCAGCCGCCGACACGCGTGCAATCAGATCATCCGATACCGCGACACCCACGGCCACTTTACCATCATCTTTTGCGACAAAGGCAACAATACCCGACTTCAGCGCCGAGAGTTGATCATTCAACATGCCGCGCAAATCCTTGCCCGACACGCCGTCCACGACCCGCGCCATGACGGACACACCGCCAATGTCCTCGGCACTCGCAGCCCCGCCGCCGCCCAGTGCCAACTGTTTTTTGACCTCCGACAGCTCTTTTTCGAATCGTTTGCGGTCATCGATCAGCATTTGGATGCGCGTTGGCACGTCTTCGGGTTTTGATTTGAGGGTATCGGCCGCTGCGCGCGTATAGCCCGCCTGCTCCTCAAGATATTGCCGCGCCGCTTCGCCGCTAACGGCTTCGACCCGTCGAATACCCGCCGCGACTGCGCCTTCAGAGACGATCTTAAACAATGCGATATCGCCCGTGCGGTGAACATGCGTCCCGCCGCAAAGTTCCACAGAATAAGCTTTCTCTGGCTGATCCCCAAAAGGCTCACCCAGCGCCAAAACCCGCACTTCATCGCCGTATTTTTCGCCAAACAAGGCCATAGCACCCGCTTCCATCGCGGCTTCTGGGCTCATTAACTCAGTCGTTGCCTCCGCGTTTTGGAGGATGATCGCATTCACCTGATCTTCGACCTTGGCCAGTTCTTCGCGCGTGATCGCTGCGCCGTGGCTGATGTCAAAGCGGATACGCTCACCGTCAACCATTTGGCCTTTTTGTGTCACATGCTCCCCTAACACGCGCCGCAGTGCTTCGTGCATGAGATGCGTTGCCGAATGGTTCGCCATAGTGCGTTTGCGATTATCCGCATTGACGGAGAGATGCGCGGTGGCACTCTGGCTGATCGCGCCTGACAACTCGCCAATATGCACATGCACATCACCCGCTTTTTTCTGCACATCAGAGACCGTGATCACGGCGCCATTGTCAAAGCTGACCACGCCTTTATCGCCCGCTTGGCCGCCAGATTCGGCGTAAAACGGCGTCTTCTGCGTGACGAACATAACAGGACCAGCTTTAGGATCGGTCACCAATTCGCCGTCTTGAATGATCGCAACGAGCGGTGAAGAAAGCTGTAAATCCTCATATCCCGTGAATTCTGTTGCGCCGAATTCATCGCGAATATCAGTCCAGATCGCGTCTGTCCCAACGTCGCCCGATTTAAAACCGCTTGCGCGAGATTGCTCCTTCTGGCGGGCCATAGCGGCATCAAAGCCGTCTGTGTCCACATCAATACCCTTAGCGCGCAAGGCGTCCTGCGTCAGGTCGAGTGGGAAACCGTAGGTGTCATACAGGGTAAATGCCGTTTCGCCGTCGAGTTTGTCTCCTTTGGACAAGTTAGCTGTGGCATCTTCGAGGAGCGACGTACCGCGGCCCAGCGTGCGGCGGAAGCGTTCTTCTTCTTGCTCGAATACGGCTTCAATACTGGCCTGTGCGCGGCCCAATTCGCCGTAAGCTGCGCCCATTTCACTCACCAAAGTTGGGACAAGGCGGTGCATGAGCGCATCTTTCGCGCCGAGTAAATGGGCATGACGCATGGCGCGGCGCATGATGCGGCGCAAGACATAGCCGCGCCCTTCGTTAGACGGGCTAACGCCGTCTGCCATGAGGAATGAGCAACTCCGCAAATGGTCAGCAATCACGCGATGTGAAAATTTCGCCTCCCCGACAGCCTTCACGCCCGTCAATTCGACAGAGGCGTTGATTAGGGATTGGAACAAATCGATATCGTAATTGTCGTGCTTACCTTGCAAAATCGCGGCTGTCCGTTCAAGACCCATGCCTGTGTCGATCGAGGGCTTGGGGAGCGGGACTTGGCGGCCATCCGCATGCTTTTCAAACTGCATGAAAACGAGATTCCAAATCTCGATAAAGCGGTCACCGTCTTCATTCGGCGATCCGGGAGGGCCCCCAGGAATATCTGCGCCGTGATCAAAGAAGATTTCGGAACACGGCCCACATGGCCCCGTATCGCCCATGGCCCAGAAGTTATCAGAAGTTGGGATGCGAATAATTTTCTCATCGGGCAAGCCCGCAATCTTTTTCCACAAATCAAAGGCTTGATCATCCGTGTGGTAAACGGTGACGAGAAGCTTATCTTTCGGCAGGTCGAACTCTTTCGTCACCAATTCCCATGCATGAGAGATTGCCTCTTCCTTGAAGTAATCCCCGAACGAAAAATTACCAAGCATCTCGAAAAATGTATGATGGCGCGCCGTATAGCCAACATTGTCCAAATCATTGTGCTTTCCGCCAGCCCGCACGCATTTTTGCGATGTTACGGCACGCGGAATAGGCGGTGTCATCGCGCCTGTGAAATAATCTTTGAACTGCACCATGCCCGCATTGGTGAAAAGCAATGTCGGATCATTATCCGGCACAAGCGGGCTAGACGCCTCAACGCTATGGCCGTGACCTTCAAAAAAGCTCAAGAATTGCTGGCGAATATCGGCCAAGCTGGTCATAGACTGTCCTTTGGGATAATCCCGCTCATAAGCTGCAGATAATCACAGCCTCTATCAGCCTCCCATATAGAAAGAGCGCTCGGACGTGCCAAGCGCTCTTTTTGTTTATTTCAGCTTGTTTCTTACTACTTGCTTATTTCAGCTGAGTTGGCCTCACATGCATGCCATCACATTGAAGGCTTACGCGTAACGCCAGACTGACTACGCGCCGAGGCTCGTGATCGGCTCCTCACCGTCATCTGCGACCTGCTCATCTTTTGGCATAAGCAGCTCTTCCTCGATCAAACCCTCATTCTTGCGGATACGGTCTTCGATAACATTGGCGATGGCAGGATTTTCGAGCAGGAATTTCCGCACATTCTCGCGGCCCTGGCCAATGCGCTCCTCGCCGTAGGAATACCATGATCCTGACTTCTCAATGACTTCAGCCTTCACACCCAAATCAATCAATTCGCCTGTCTTGGAGATACCTTCCCCGTACATGATGTCGAATTCGACCTGACGGAAGGGCGGCGCCACTTTGTTCTTCACGATTTTCACGCGCGTCTGGTTGCCGACAACATCATCCCGATGCTTAATCGCGCCGATGCGGCGAATATCAAGACGCACAGAGCTATAGAATTTTAGCGCATTGCCGCCTGTTGTTGTCTCTGGTGAACCGTACATGACGCCAATCTTATGGCGAATTTGGTTGATAAAGATCACCATACAGCCTGACTTCGAGATTGACCCCGTCAGCTTGCGGAGCGCTTGGCTCATTAAACGCGCCTGAAGGCCTGGCAGGCTATCGCCCATATCACCTTCAAGTTCCGCGCGCGGCGTCAGTGCTGCAACCGAATCGATCACGAGAATATCAACAGCGCCAGACCGCACGAGCGTATCAGCGATTTCTAAACCCTGTTCACCCGTATCGGGCTGCGCAATCAAGAGTTCATTGACGTCCACACCCAACTTAGCCGCATAGACAGGATCGAGCGCGTGTTCCGCGTCAATAAAGGCCGCAACGCCACCTGTTTTCTGCATTTCCGCCACAGCGTGCAGCGACAATGTTGTTTTACCAGATGATTCTGGGCCGTAAATTTCAATAATTCGACCTTTTGGTAGGCCACCTATGCCGAGGGCGATATCTAAACCGAGCGAGCCAGTTGAGACCGCTTCGACGTCCATCGTCGTTTTCTGACCCAATTTCATCACGGCACCTTTGCCGAATGCGCGGTCGATTTGTGACATAGCCGCATCCAGCGCGGCAGATTTGTTTTTGTCGGCAACTTTTCCGACGACAGTGAGAGGTGTGCTGTTTCTAGCCATGAACTCTACTCCAATTTCGATATCCGGAGCCCTTCGGAGATCTGCTTAAAGTGACGGCTGCAATCGGACTGCCGTTAACATCTTGTTCCACATTCGTTCCGCCCGTGCAAGTAAAAAGAACAAATTGCGAACAATTATTTATTTCGCCTCGCCAATCTCGTTTTTAACCTTCTCGGCGAGCTGCTCCAGCGTGAAGGGCTTTGGCAGGAATGTGACGTCTGGCTCCTCGGATAAGAGGTCGGAGAACTCTTCCTCAGCATAGCCAGATATAAACACAATCCGCGCATTGCCGAGTAATTCACGACCCGCTTTGAGCAATTCTGGCCCGCCCATGCCCGGCATGACAACGTCAGAAATCATCAAATCGAACGGCTCTTTGGCGTCTTCGAGTAGCTCCAGCGCTTCCTCACCGTCTTCGGCTTCGGTGACGTTATAGCCGCGACGACGGAGTGTTTTGGCAGCGATCACGCGCACAGAGCTTTCGTCCTCGACAAAGAGTATATTGCCCTGCCCCGCCATATCGGCGGGTTTGCGCGGCGCGGGGGTCGCTTTGACATGAACGATTTCGTCCGCATCGCCGGGCTCGACCGCTGGCAGGAATATGCGGAATGTTGTGCCTTTGCCCAACTCACTTTGCACATCGAGATAGCCGCCTGTTTGCTGCACGATGCCGTAAACGGTGGCGAGGCCGAGGCCTGTGCCTTTGCCTTGTTCTTTGGTCGTGAAGAACGGCTCAAATATTTTCGCCTTGATTTCGTCCGTCATACCCGTGCCATTGTCCGAGACTGAGATGACAACAAAGGCGTCCCCGGGGAGCGTTCGCAGCGCTTCAATGAGCGCCACATCCTTGGCGTCACTGCGCTGCATGAGGGCCGACTTCACTTCAATCTTTCCCCCGCCCTGCTCTAGCATCGCGTCCCGCGCATTCACGCACAGATTCATGAGAATCGTGTCGATCTGGCTTTTATCAGCCATGACCAGAGGTAAATCGCGCGCATGGTTCATCGTCAACTGGGCGCGCTCGCCTAAGGTCTGCTTGAGCGTCATCGCCATATCGGACAGCGTATCGGTGACGTTGAGGCGTTCCATGCGGCGGGTCTGCTTGCGCGAAAACGCCAGCAGCTTCTTGACCAGCGCCGCTGCCCGCGCGCCCGTAGAGTTGATGTTTTGCAGCTCTGGATAAGACGGATCACCGACAGGGTGACGCTGCAGAAGTTCATCAGTATTCAAGCGGATCGCAGTCAGGAGGTTGTTAAAGTCATGCGCGACCCCCGCCGCCAACTGCCCGATCGCTTGCATTTTCTGGCTCTGGACCAGTTGCGCTTCGAGCGATTTACGTGCGCTGACATCGACCATGTAGGCGAAAAAGCGGTCTGTCGCTTCGGGGTCTGGCACAATATAAACGCTGACAGGCAGATCTGGATTCCCGTCGCCGCTGGACAAGTCTGCATCATAGGGCTTGTCAGGGAGGCATTGTGCGGGGGCGAGTTGGAGGAAGCGATGCTCCCCATCGCGTTGAACAAATACATCACCGAAGGTCATGTCCTGCCACGCCGCATCGCCGCTCATGCGCAGGAATGTCGGGTTCACAGAGAGGATCGCGGCCTCGCCCAAGGTCGGGCCTGAGAGTTCGAGCATGGCCAAAGGTGCAGCCGCCATACCTAAATCAGCTTTGTCAGGCACAGGGCTGGGGTCAATCGCAAGGTTGGGTTTGGCGGCTTCCTCGGGTGTTAATTCCGTCGGCGGGGCTTTGCTCATGCTGGAATGGCCATAGAGCGCGACGCTGGCAACGACATCGCCGGAGTTCAACGCTTGCCACGTGCCAACCATAATCGTGGGCGTGACGACCCCTTTGCGAGTCAACAGCCGTGTATCGGTGCGGACAACGCGGCCAGGTTCTGCGGGGCTGCCCAGAAGCGCATCAGGGTTTTCGATAAAATCGCGCATATGGCCAGGCCGCATATTAGCCTCCCCGCCGAGCCAGCGCTGCAGCACAGAATTGGTCGCCAGAATTCGTCCGTCCTTGGTAACGGAGAACAGGCCGACTGGAGCCTCAGCTAGCAAGGCGTCTTCGGCAAAATCAGCTTGGGTGATGTCGGTGATTTCCCATAGGAACACAGGTCTCGTGCCTTCGAGTCGCTGCACATTCAAGTGATAGCGATGCAGGTCACCATCGGTCTGGATCAAATCAATCTGCTCGTCGGCTTGCTGCGTCGTGTCGTGAATATGGTGGAGACGGAAGATCGCACTCGCGGCAGCTTTGCCCGCGCGCGAGAATAGGCGGTCAACAGAGGGCGGCGCGCCTGTATCATCATCCAGATTAAATTTACGGGCCAGCTCAAAATAGGCCGAATTGGCATAAACAGGCTTGCCTTCGGCTACGATCAGGCTGGGCGTGGGCGAGCGGAAAAATGCACTACTATAGACATTGTCGCGATCTGAATTGCGGAGGTCTTCGAGGTAGCGGTTTTTGCGCCGCAAGTGCAAACCCAACAAGCCCATCGCGCTCACTGCCGCTACGCCGCCCGCCAAGATCAGCCCTGTCGCACCTAATCGGTCCCATGCCATTGCGGCCACAACGATGGATGCCACCAAAGCCGCGATCAGCAGCAGGATCAGAATAGAGTGCAGCACAGCACTACCACCCCCGCCCGTGCGTGTTCGGGCGTCTATCGCGCCTGCTGCCTCATCTCGAATCACTTCAGTCATCCATTCACCTTAGCGAAGATTTTGCATTTGACCTGCCCTATTTATGGCTTAAGTTTTAGAGCTATTTTACAAAAAGGGCAGCTTTATGCGCAGATTACTTACGGCAATGACAGTCTCACTTCTTTTGGGGACGACAGCGTTGAGCGCCTGCCAGCCCACGGCGCAAGACCGAGAGAGCCGCGCCGAAATGGTGCGCCAAGAAAGCGAAGCGCTCAATGCTTGGTTTGCAGCACGGTATGAGGACGAACTTGCCCGCTCCCCCATGACGCAAACATATTTGGGACAAAAGGATAATCAATCCAAACTCGATGATAATTCCCAACTCGCCTTGGACGAAGGCGCAGCATTGCAGGAGGCGTGGCTGACTGAAATGCGCCGCGATTTTGACGTTGACCGCCTCGATCCGCAAACGCGCCTGTCATACCAGCTATACGAATTTGCCGCCGAAGACGCTTTGGCGACGCATAAGGTCGGCGATCATGATTATGTGTTCCAGCATATGAGCGGCCCGCATAGCGATCTGCCGTCTTTTATGATTAATTTTCATCAGATTAAAACGGCACAAGATGCGCAGGATTATATCTCGCGACTGACACAGTTCCCGACCTATCTGGGCCAAGCCGAAGCGCGGGCGCAGGCCCAAGCGGAGGCTGGTGTGGTGCTCCCCAAATTCGTCTATGCTAAAGTCTCTGACGCCTCCCGCAATGTGATCTCTGGCGCGCCGTTTGAAGAAGACGCAACCGAAGACAGTCCGCTTTGGGCCGATATACAGGCCAAGATTAATGGATCAGATGCGACAGATTCCGAAAAAGAAGCCCTTTTGACCTCTGCCAAAGACGCGCTGCTTGGCTCTGTGCAGCCCGCCTATATTTCCCTACTCGCCATGTTTGATGCACACGCGGCGATGGCAACGGATGAGGACGGGGCGTGGAAACTGCCGAACGGCGAAGACTATTACGCCACCCGCCTCAAGCACTACACGACGACAGATATGACGGCAGATGAAATCCACGAAGTTGGTTTAGCTGAAGTCGCTCGCATCCAAGACGAAATGCGCGCGATCATGAAACAAGTCGAGTTTGACGGTACGTTGCAAGAGTTTTTCACCTATCTGCGCACAGACCCGAAATTCGTTTACCCCAATACGGATGAAGGCCGCGATGCCTATATCAAAGACGCCACGCAGATTATCGACGACATGAAAGCGCGAACGGGCTCGCTATTCAATATCAAGCCGAAGGCGGATATGATCGTCAAACGCGTGGAGCCTTTTCGTGAAGACACAGCCTTTGGCGCGTTCTACGACTTACCCGCCATGGACGGCTCTCGACCCGGGACATATTATATCAACCTGAAAACAATGGAAGACCAGCCGAAATTCTTGCAGCAAGCATTGGCTTATCACGAGGGTATTCCAGGCCATCATATGCAGATCGCTTTAGCAATGGAGCTAGAGGGCTTGCCAAAATTCCGAACACTCGGCGGTCACACGGCCTATATTGAAGGCTGGGCGCTTTATGCCGAGGCTGTGCCTGCGGAGTTGGGTATGTATACACCGATCCCTATTCTGACTTCGGACGGCTTTCGATGGAGATTTTCCGCGCGGCCCGCTTGGTCGTCGACACCGGTATTCATAGCAAAAAATGGACGCGCGAAGAGGCTGTGCAATATTACCTCGACAATATCGCCAATCCCGAAGGCGATATCCGCGCCGAGATTGACCGCTACATCGTCTGGCCTGGTCAAGCGACCGCTTATAAAATTGGCATGCTAAAAATAGGCGAGTTGAAAAAGAAGGCCGAAACGGAACTCGGCGATGATTTCAACATTGCGGCGTTTCATGACGTTGTCTTAGCCAGCGGTTCTGTGCCACTATCTGTATTAGAAGACATGGTCGATACTTGGATCAAAGAGACAAAAGCAGGAGCTTAATCATAATGCGTACACTTTCCTTTCTACTTCTCGGCACGGCTTTAATCGCCTGCCAGCCTCAAAACTCATCGTCTAACACCGATGCGCCAGCCGCAACGACCGCAGCGACAGATCAGTCCGAAAGCGAGCGCCTCAATGCGTGGTTTGATGCGACTTTCATGGAAAATGCGCGGGAATATCCGCAATACCTAGCACGCCTCGGTATCAAAGAGCGCATGGATGAGTGGAATGACCCGTCCCCTGAATTTTATGCGAAACAACTTGCCGAGACGAAAGCCCAACTCGCTGAACTTCGCAGCAGCTTCGATTTTGAAGCACTGGGCGATAATGAGCAACTATCTTACCGCCTCTGGGAGACTAATGCCGAACGCAGTTTGGACGGTGAGGCATGGAATGACCACGGCTATACCTTCCACCAAATGTATGGCCCGCACAAAGACCTTGTGACCTTCTTGGTCAATCAGCACAAAATCGATACGAAAGCCGATGCGGAGGCCTATGTCGCGCGCTTGTCCAAGATTGATGATTATCTGGGGCAGCATATCGAGAACTCTAAACGGAGCTTCGAAAAAGGTATTGCACCGCCGAAATTTGTCTATGGCTATATCATTGGGGACGCTGAAAACATCCTCAAAGGTGCGCCATTTGAAGACACGGATGAGTTGAACCTATTTCTCTCTGATTTTGAAAAAAAGGTCGAAAAGCTCGATCTAGCGGAGGCCGAGAAAGAGGCGCTGTATGAGCAGGCTATCACGGCGTTGAAAAATGACGTGGCCCCTGTCTATGCCGATTTCATCACCGAAATGCGCCGCCAAGAGGCCGAAGCGACGACAGAAGACGGTGTTTGGAAATTGCCCAATGGCGATGAGTATTATGAATATCGCCTTCGCATGATGACTACGACTGACATGACGCCAGACGAAATTCACGATCTTGGCTTGTCCGAAGTCGCTCGCATTCATGCCGAGATGAAAGACATCATGAAAGAGGTGGAGTTTGAGGGTGACTTGCAAGATTTCTTCGAATTCACACGGACGGATAAACAGTTCTACTATCCCGAAACTGCCGAAGGCAAAGCGCGCTACCTCAAGGAAGCAACAGACTTAATCGACATCATGGAAACGCGAATTCCAGAAGCGTTCAACCTCGCTCCCAAAGCGCCTATGGAAGTGCGCGCAGTGGAGGCCTTCCGCGAGAAATCGGCGGGTAAAGCCTTCTATTCCGCACCCGCACCAGACGGCTCTCGCCCTGGCTATTACTACGCTAACCTCTACTCCATGGCCGATATGCCGATCTACCAAATGGAAGCCCTCGCCTATCATGAAGGTATTCCAGGCCACCACATGCAGATCGCGATTAGTCAGGAATTGGAGGGCATTCCGCAATTTCGCAAATATGGCCGCTTCACCGCCTATTCCGAAGGCTGGGGTTTATATTCAGAGTTCCTGCCAAAAGAAATGGGCTTTTACGAAGACCCTTATTCCGACTTTGGCCGCCTAGCGATGGAGCTGTGGAGGGCCGCACGATTGGTCGTCGATACCGGCCTCCACCACAAAAAATGGACGCGCGAGGAGGCAATTAAATATCTCACTGACAATACGCCTAATCCTGAAGGCGACTGCATCAAGGCGATCGAGCGTTACATCGTGATGCCAGGCCAAGCAACGGCTTACAAAATTGGCATGAACAAAATTGTCGAACTGCGCGAGCAAGCGAAGGCCGAACTGGGCGATGCGTTTGACTTGGGCGATTACCACGATGTCATCCTCGCGAGCGGCCCCGTCCCGCTCAATATTATGGAAGAAAATGTCGAGCAATATATCGCGCGAGTGAAAGGCTAAGACCTTGCTTTCCGGCACTTAACGCAAAAAAAGGAGCCTCAAGGGGCTCCTTTTTCATATTCAATATCGGTTAATTTAGCCCGCTTTCAAACGCTCTCCGCGCTCGTGCATTTCTTGGGCTTCAATAGACAGCGTCGCAATCGGGCGCGCGTCGAGGCGTTTAATACGGATCGGGTCACCCGTCTCTTCGCAATAACCATATGTGCCGTTCTCAATCCGCATCAGCGCTTTGTCGATCTTGTTGATCAATTTGCGCAGACGGTCTTTGGTGCGTAGTTCTAGCTGACGGTCGGCATTGGCAGCGGCCATGTCAGCGGGATCAGGATGGCTGACGCTTTCGCCTTGCAGAAATTCCACCGTATTGCGCGTTTCCGCAATGATCTCTTCTTTCCAGGCCAAGAGTTTTTGGCGGAAATATTCCTGCTGCTTCGGGTTCATGAATTTCTCATATTCCGTCGGCTTGTAGTTCTTCGCGAGTTTCACGCGTTTCTTCTCTTTATCGGCCATAGTCATCTCCCCGATTGATGGCGCAACGCTCGGCGTGGAGATCCTTGGCTAAGAAACCTATGGGCCCCCACGGCCCTACATTGGCGGCGTGTTATCGCGCGAAACGATTCTGATCAACATATTTGAACAGCTTATCTACAGAAAGTGAAACGCCCTTGTATCAGCGTCCGTAGTCACTAAAAGACGCAAGACATAGCGGAGCATATCACGATGAAATTTACCGGCACAGACAAATACGTTGCGACACAAGACCTAAAGATGGCGGTCAATGCGGCGATCACTTTGGAGCGTCCGCTTTTAATCAAGGGCGAGCCGGGAACGGGGAAGACTGTTCTGGCGCATGAAATAGCCAATGCCCTCGGTGTGCCGCTGCTGGAGTGGAATGTGAAATCCACAACCAAAGCGCAGCAAGGCCTCTATGAATATGATGCCGTAGCCCGTCTTCGCGACAGCCAGCTGGGCGATGACCGTGTTCACGATATCAATAACTACATCAATAAAGGCAAATTGTGGGAAGCGTTTGAAGCCGATGTCCGCCCGATCCTCCTGATCGACGAGATCGACAAAGCCGATATTGAATTCCCGAACGACCTCTTGCACGAACTCGATAAAATGAGCTTTAATGTCTACGAGACTGGTGAGACGATCACGGCCAAGCAGCGCCCGATTATCATCATTACATCGAATAATGAAAAAGACCTGCCTGATGCGTTCCTGCGCCGCTGCTTCTTCCATTACATCCAATTCCCTGATGAGCAGACGATGAAAGAGATTGTCGACGTCCATTTCCCTGACATTAAACCCCGCTTACTCTCCTCTGCGATGAAGCGCTTCTTTGAAGTGAGGGAAATGCCAGGCCTGAAGAAAAAACCGTCGACAAGCGAATTGCTCGATTGGCTGAAACTCTTATTGGTAGAAGATATTGATCCAGAGACGTTGCGCGAAACCGACCCAAAGAAGATGATCCCACCTCTGCACGGCGCGCTGCTAAAGAACGAACAAGACGTGCATTTGTTTGAGCGGCTCGCCTTCCTCTCCCGCCGCGAGGGTATATAGGCTTAGTCTAGCCCTAGCATTTGCGAGAAAAAGCGAAACCTCTCCATCATATAGAAAATCCATATGATGAAGAAAATCGTGTAAAATATCGCAATGAGTTTAAATCGTTTGCGCGGATCTTTATGCACAATGACTTTGCGAATAGACCAAATCCAAATCGCGATGGCCGAAGCATAAAAGACCAATGATATGTAGATGCCTGGCTGCGATAAGAGCCAAATTAGGTGCTGCATGTGAAAGCTAGGCGCGGTGTCAAAAATGGTCATACAAGCCCCGCTAACACATCCTTCTGCAGACTCAAACACTCGCACATAATCGCGAGTAATCTTCATGCGGCGTTGGCAACACGACGAGTTCGGGAAAATTCACGCCTCTCTGATTGGCGCAGCTTTAAATCATGCTATAGAGAATCAAAAATTCCTCTTCGCGCAGGACTACTGCGCGGCACATCCCGCCTAAAAAAGAGACCTGATATGAGTAATGCAGCGACGAGCGATACGAAGACAAGCAAAGGCTTTTTGGCATGGGTTGAACGGTCAGGGAATAAATTACCCGATCCCGTCTTTATCTTTTTCTATCTTATTTTAGTCCTCATTGTGATTTCGATTGCGTGTAGCTATTTTGGGCTGACAGCTAATCACCCTGTGCAGACAAATGCCGACGGCTCCCCCGTTTTGATCAAGTCGGCCAGCCTTATATCGCCAGAGAACATCCAGCGGCTTTGGGTCGAAATGCCCAAGACATTTACCCACTTCCATCCTCTTGGTTATGTTCTCGTCGTGATGCTCGGCGCGGGCGTTGCGGAACGGTCAGGCCTCTTTGCCAGCGGTATACGCCAGGCGGTGCGCGGTGCGCCGAAATTCTTGCTAACCCCAGTCGTCGCGCTGGTCGCCATGCTGTCAAACCATGCTGCAGATGCGGGTTACGTCGTGATGATCCCGCTGGCGGCGATATTATTTGCGTCTGTCGGACGACATCCTATGGCTGGCATTGCAGCCGCTTTTGCGGGCGTATCAGGCGGGTTCTCCGCCAACATCTCCCCCGGTCAGCTCGACGCGTTATTATTTGGCATCACAGAAGCTGCCGTTGAAGGCTCAGGTCTTGATCCAAGTTGGACGATGAACATTGCAGGAAATTGGTGGTTTATCGCCGTGCTGATGGTGATCTACCTCCCCGTCATCTGGTACGTCACAGATAAAATCGTCGAGCCGCGCCTGGGTAAATGGGTGCCAGACGAACGCCAAGCGGCGGAATATGGCGATGAAGATAAACCTCTGACAGACGCACAGCAAAAAGGTCTACGCCGCGCGGGCCTCGCGATTTTGGGCGTATGTGCACTTTGGGCGGTTATGACATTTATGCCTGGCACACCGCTTCTGAACGAACCTGCAGAGGGTATCGAGCAAGCATGGTATGTCACAGCGACCCCGTTTTTCCGCAGCCTCGTGGCTGGCTTTATGGTGCTATTCCTCGCGGCAGGCTGGGCTTACGGCAGTGCGGCTGGTTCAATAAAAAATCACCGTGACTTAGTCGATATGATGAGTGAGGCCATGAAAGACATGGGCTATTACCTCGTGCTCGCTTTCGCCGCCGCGCATTTTGTGGCGATGTTTAATTGGTCCAATTTGGGTCTGATCTCGGCTGTTCACGGCGCGAACGGTATTGAAGCTAGCGGGCTGCCGCTCCCGATTGCGCTAGGTCTGATCGTGTTGTTCACAGGCTTCCTCAATCTCTTTGTCGGGTCAGCCAGTGCGAAATGGGCTCTGCTCGCGCCAGTCCTCGTGCCAATGCTGATGTTGCTAGGGATTAGCCCCGAGGGTGCGACAGCCGCCTACCGCGTGGGCGACGGAGCGACGAATATCATCACCCCGCTTATGGTTTATTTCCCGCTCATCCTGATCTTTGCGCAGCGTTGGCAGAAAGACTTCGGCATTGGCAGCCTGACCGCGATGATGATCCCCTACTCCGTCTTCTTGATGGTGACAGGTGTGATCTTGATTGTGGGTTGGATTTTCCTCGGCTTACCACTTGGCCCAGGCGCACCGATCGAATACGTCCTGCCAAGCTAAGCTAACTCGTCAAGCTCCAAACCTCTGGCACATCACGCAGGGCTTCTTCGTAATGCGCTTGAAAGCCCGGCATTTTGACCTGATTGAGAAAGCTCGAATAGGCCATATAGCTGACGAGGAAGCGCAGGTCTTTGGCCCAAGGCGGCATGAATTTTGGCGGGGTCAAACGTCCTGCACTGGCCAGCTGTGCTAAGGCGGGCAAATCATTAATATCCATTTTTCCGCAGAACAGCACGCGGATCAAATCGGCCCTGCCTAGTCGCACGACTGTCCGCATAAAATTATGCACCCGCAGCAAGCCGTTGAGATAGACCATATCCTTGGTGAACGGCGCACCGCCACTCGTCACGCCGCCGCGAAACACGCGCCGCGTATTCTCGTAAGCCTGCTCTGGCTCGTCCACACGCGCGTCAAAAAAGTCATAGACCTCTTTAAAATCTGCGCCCTGAATAGCCATATCAATCGCCAGCACACGTCCTGACAAACGCCGAAATCGCCGGGGGTCCATGGCACCGCTGATGATTTCTGCGAACACGGCAAGACCCTCTTGCACTTCAGTGGTGCCAGCATGGGCGCGACCCAAAATCTGAAAATTTTCCTGCGCTTTACCGTTCATACCTGTGGCCACATGGATCAGGGCTTCATGTTGCAAGAGCTGGTCAATATCGCGCTCGGTGAAAGTCGCATCTTTGCGCACACGGATGCGGGACGAACTGGCCGAGGCTTTCGCCGAGAGTTTAGAAGAGACCCTGACGCGTGGGGCTTCCTCGCCAAAATGCTTGGTTAGGCGTGGTCGCAAAGCTCGCACAAACTCCGTGCTGCTCAGCTGCGTTTCATACCCCGCGATGACCAAATTATCAAAATCCAGCTCCGCCAAAACGCCGTCCATATGCTCGGCCAAGTCCAGCACGCGGGTCGTCTTATCCAACATAAATTGTGTTGGTTGACCGTAAAGCGCGACGCTATGTTGAAAAAACGCTTTTGTGCCGCGTGCATCGATCAAATTAGCTGTCGTTTCAAGTGTCGTCGCGATACCAGATAACCAGTTCAGTACAACATGATCGCCGTCGATACGCTGCCGCGCATCAGCAATAGCAGCACGGGCTGCACCTGTATCAACTTTGGCATAGCGCGGCTTGGGCAAAGCCTTTGTTGCCAAGAATTTATCGCGCCACGACTCTTTCCACTCCATCGACGATAGCACGCGCATCTCGCTCGCCGCCGCCTCCAAAAAGCCGCTTGCTTCAACCGCTTTGTCAAAGAGTTTGGGTGATAGTGGGTTCATAGCTGTGTGGTGGCAAGGAAGCGTGGGTTTGTCTAGCCAAATTACTTGCCCTCACCCGCCATTCCCCTTATCCCCGCGCCATGTCTAAAGCCTCAAATAGCCCTCTGCAAATTGAACCACAGAAACGTCGCGTCTTTGCGATTATCTCTCACCCCGATGCAGGTAAGACGACACTCACTGAAAATATGCTACTGGCAGCGGGTGCGATCCATGCGGCCGGGCAAGTCGCGGCTCGCGGCGAAGCGCGGCGCACGCAATCGGACTGGATGAAGATCGAACAAGAGCGCGGAATTTCCGTGTCGTCTTCTGTGATGACGTTCGAGCATAGCGGGCTGATCTTTAACCTCCTGGACACGCCTGGCCATGAGGATTTCTCGGAAGACACTTACCGCACGCTGACAGCGGCAGACTGCGCCGTCATGGTGATTGACGCCGCGAAGGGTATCGAGCCGCAAACGCTGAAACTGTTTGAGGTTTGCCGCCTCCGAGATATTCCAATCATCACATTCGTGAACAAGCTGGACCGCGATGCGCGCGACACTTTTGAAATCATTGCCGAGATCGAGAATAAGCTCGCGCTTGACGTAGTACCTATGCAGTGGCCCGCCGCCAGTGGCCGTCGCTTTCGCGGTGTCTCCGATCTGCGCACGGGCGAGTTCCTACAATTCGTCAAACCCGAAGATGGCGGCGAGCATGTCCTGACCCGCATGGACGGTAACTCTATCGCGGCGATGTTTAATGACGAAGAATTGCTGGAGGAGTTTACTGAGGAACAAGAGCTGGCGAAAGAATATCCAGATTTCAACGAGCAATCCTTCCGCGAAGGTCATATGACGCCTGTTTATTTCGGCTCTGCCCTGCGGAAGTTTGGTGTGACACAGTTGATCAATGCCCTTGCTGAATTCTGCCCTGGCCCACAGCCAGAAATGGCAAAGAAAAACGGACAGCCGATTGAAATGCGTCCGTCAGACAAAGAAGTCGCGGGTTTTGTCTTTAAAGTGCAGGCGAATATGGACCTCAACCACCGTGACCGCGTGGCCTTTCTGCGCATGTGTTCGGGTGAATTTAAGCGCGGCATGAAGCTGAAAACAACTGAGAACAAAACGGTCTCTGTCCACAATCCGATCTTATTTTTTGCACAAGACAGGGAGTTAGCAGAGAACGCTTATGCGGGCGATGTCATTGGAATACCCAACCACGGTGCGCTGCGTGTGGGCGATAGCTTGTCAGAAAGCGGCAAAATCAAATTTGCGGGTATTCCGAACTTTGCGCCAGAAATCCTGCGCCGCGCCAACCTCAAAGACCCGCTGAAAGCCAAGCATTTGCGCAAAGCCCTCGAATCTCTCGCCGAAGAGGGCGTGACGCAATTATTCAAGCCAAGCATGGGCTCTGACATGATCGTAGGTGCCGTGGGTAGCTTGCAGATCGACGTGATGCGGGAACGGATCAAAACCGAATACGGCCTCGACGTGACGTTCGACTCCCCGCCCGTCCAAACCGCACGTTGGGTCGTTTCTGATAACCCCGAGAAGCTCAAAGAGTTTGTCGATCGCAATCATATCAATATGGGCGAAGACATAGATGGTGCACCCGTATTCCTGGCTAAATCAGCTTGGGATATCGGCTATGCGCAGGAGAAAAACCCCGACATACGCTTTCTGACCACCAAAGAACGCCTGTAATTCAGCGCTTAGACGGGCCTTAGACAAAAACCAAGAATTAAGTCAAGATTTCGCCTTAATTGGCGCGATACTTGAACGGCTTCCTCTAACTGGCTGACATTGGGACGCCGAAACGATTTGAGGACTGGATATGATCGCGAATTTACTGCCGGCTGTTATAATGTTTGCTATCACTGTGAGTGTGGCAACTTTGTTCTTCGTCCCTGTCACACGTTTTCCCGCTAAAAATGAGCTGATTAATTTCTATTGGGCAGGTTTTTGGGTATTCCTCGCGGTCATTGCGTCAATCGCGGGCGGTGTGAACACACTGATGATCGTCGACTTTAACAGCTATGCCATCGCCAATGCGCTGCTCTTTGCGACGATAAGCTGCTTCATTTGTTTTGTCGTGTTCGGATGGTTCCGCTTGTCCGCGACGGCTCTCTTGGCAGGTGCCGCCCGTATCAAAGCTCGCTTCTAGCGATCCTTTTCTAACGTCCTTGCGCTGGCGCTGCGCCCGCGAGGCCGTCTAGCGACTCCGTCACTACGGCCACACTTGGACGAGATGTTTGGGTTGCCATTGGCGCATCGGGATCAGTCGGCACATTGCTGTTCACCGCAGGTACTTTCACATCATCATGCAGCGACCCAAAGAGGCTTTGCTGCGCTTGTTCCGCTGTCAGAGCTTGGTAATTCGCGGCTTCAGCTTGAAGCTGGGCACGGCGCTGTGCATAGGCTTGAGGGGCATTGCTGTGTGTGACGGGGGTTTGTGCTGAGGCGCGCGGCATGGCGGCGGATGATTGTGGAGGGCGTTGCGGCGTCATGTGTGCGCGCGATTGCGGCATTTGGGGGCGTTGCATCTGCTGAGGCGCTGGACGCTCGAAATTGCCCCGCGAACGCGCGGGAGCACGGCGCTGCTGTTGCATTTGTGGACTAGCGTAGCCTTGTTGCTGATAGGTTTGCGGTTGAGCGGCCTGTTGCGAGCGCGGCGGCATTTGACCTTGCTGCATTTGGCGCTGTTGCGGCGCAGCTTGAGGGGTCACACCCTGCCCGTCTAACATCGGGCGAAAACGCGGGGCTTGAGGCGCGGATTGAACGCGCGGATCATAAGATAGACGCGGAGATTGCGGATTGCGCGGTGCAGTCGCCAGTTGCTGAGGGTGCCGAGTTTGCTGAGTTTGCTGGCGATAGCGATTTTGCTGCGCTGTCAGGCTCTCGCCTTGGGTGGATAGCGGTGCGACGCGGCGCTGCGTCGAAGCGTTCTGTGCAGCGCGTTGCTGCGGCACTGCTTCGCGCACAACACGCCTATTGCCCACACGCGTGACATTGCTGCGCGGCTTTGCGCTAACAGTCGTGCCGACCCGAACTGTGTTTGATCCGCCTTGCATGACGCGGGACGAAATCGGCGCCGAGTTGACGCCCAATCCGCTGATCGAAATCTGACTTGGCACGGGGGTTGATACCGAAGAGATAAATTCGCAGACACCCGGCGCTTTCGGATTGGCTTTGACATAATTCCAACCTCGGCATTGGGCATCCCCTGCGCATTGATTATCGCAAATATCCGCACCGCCCGCGACCACGCTGTGATACGGTGATACCTGGGCGGTACATGCCCAGATCCGCCGCAAAAGCAGGGGCACTCATCAAGACAGTGGCAGATAGAATAGACAGGATACGCATGGCTCACTCCGAGTGGGAATTGATTCTCCCGCTCACAATGCCCGCCAAGCGTTAGCACTTGGTTAACCGTGTTTGTTAAGGGTTGCTATTTACGCGGCGCAGATCGCGCAATCGCGGCTAAGCTATCCATTTCAAGGCTCGCACCGCCGATCAGTGCGCCGTTGACATTTGCAACAGCAAGGATGTCCTGCGCGTTTGCTGGCTTGACCGAACCTCCATAAAGAATACGCACATTCGGCCCAACTGCACTGCGAATGGCGGCGTGCATATCTGCAATATCATCCATCGTCGGGACTTTGCCTGTCCCAATCGCCCAAATTGGTTCATAGGCGATCACATCAACGAAATCTGGCACGGAGGCTTCGATCTGCGCCAAGACTGTCGCGATAGCCTCGCCAACCTCCCGTTGCGCCAAACTCTCGCCAACACAGACAATCGCGGTTAGCCCTGCCCGTTTGGCCGCTTCCGCTTTCGCGCGCACATCGGCGTTGGTTTCGCCAGCGGCACGACGTTCGGAATGGCCGATGATCACGTAGCTCGCGCCGGCATCTGCCAACATTTCTGCGGACACTTCGCCCGTATGTGCGCCGCTGACGTCTGCGTGGCAGTTCTGGGCGCCAATATAAATACTCAGCGGACTGCCTAAAACGTGCATTGTCGACACCATTGTAAACGGCGGACATAGCAATAGATCGACATGCTCTCGCTCGTTCTTGGGCAGCAGCGCGTCCAGCTCCGTCACTTTATCAATCCAGGACATATCGCCGTGCATTTTCCAGTTGGCAGCGATCAGGGGCGTGAGGGATGATTTGTGAGTTTGGGTCATGCGCCATTCTTGCGAGACTAACACGGATTTTGCAAGCCCAACTCCGCTGAAATATCAAGGCTTGCGCTCTTGTAAGCCCCGCCCCAAATCGTTAAGACGACACAGAAATTTACAAGCTCCCAGAGGACTTCATGGCTAATACTATCGGCGGAAAAATCCGAAATGTCTTCGTGGGCACGCTCATCGCGCTGCTTGTGCTGGCCTTTGCTGTGTGGGGCGTGAATGACGTGTTTACGCCAGGCGCGCGAGACGCTGTGCTGAGCGTGGGAGACACCGATGTCAGCGAGCAAGAATTTGACGAAGCTTTCACGCGCCGTCTCCGCCAGATCGCACAAGAACGCGGCGAAGGCCTCACCAATGAAGAAGCCTACCAACAGGGGCTTCATCGCCAAGTTCTGCAAGCCCTACAGACTCAGGCGATCATTTCCGAAGACGCCGATGATCTAGGCATTGGCGTCAATCGCCGCGACGCCCGCAAAATGGTCGAGAGTATTCCCGCCTTTCAAAACGAGTTGACAGGTCAGTTCTCGGAAGAAAAGCTTGATGATGTTTTGAATACAAACCGCATAACACGGGCGCAGTTCGAAAAAGACACCCTCGCCGACATGCGCCGCGAACAGACTGTGCCAGCGATTATTGGCGGGATCGAAGCGCCTGCTGGCTTCGCGACACGCTATTTTGACTTTATCTCTGAGCAGCGCCGCGCGACCGTGTTGACTCTCAACGAAAAAGCCGTTGACCCGATTCCGGAGCCAGATGAGGCAACACTGAAGTCCTATATCGCGGCCAATAGTGCGAGCTACATGGCGCCAGAATATCGCCAAGTGATTATGCTGCGTCTTGAACCATTTGATTTTACGGCAGACCTCGATGTCACCGATCAGGAATTGCGTGAGGCGTTTGATTACCAAGTCGAGCTGGGTCAAATCGGATCGCCAGAGCGCCGCTCTGTCACGTTGATCACGGCCAATGACGAAGAGACTGCAATGACTGCGGCTGCGCGCATGGCTGGCGGAGAAGACCCCGCCCAAATCGCGGCCAGCCTCGGTCTGTCACAGCCCGATGAATTTACGAATGTCGGCAAGAACGGCCTTGTCGAACCACAGAGCGGACAAGCGGCATTTGAGCTTGGCGAAGGTGACGCGAAAGCGGTGCTGGGCAGCCTCGGCACATGGATCGCGGTTTACGTCCCAAGCATAACCCCTGCTGTCGTGCCCGATTTCGACAAAGCGGAAGCCGACGTCCGCAAGACTTTGATGGCAGAAAAAGCCAAGGACAAGCTCTACGACATCACAGGACAAATCGAAGACGAAATGACATTGGGCAAGACGTTGGAAGAAATCGCGGCTGACCTAAATCTGACTTTGTCTGAATATTCTTACATTGACCGCTCTGGCACCACGATTGACGGTATAAAAATGTCAGGTTTTGAGCGCATACCAGGCATTGCGCAAGACGATACTATTTTGCGCGAGATTTTCATATCCGATATGGGCTTTGAAACAGATTTGTTTGAAACAGAGTCGGGTGGCTATGCCTCGATCCGCGTGAACGACATTATCGATACCAAAATGCGCCCGTTCGAAGAGGTCAAAGATCGCGCAACAGCCTTCTGGAAAGCGGAGCAACTGGCCGCCGCGCTGACAGAAAAAGCGATTGAGGTGCAAGGCGAGATCAGAGGCGGTAAGACGTTCGAAGCGGTCAAAGCCGAACTTGGCGAGGGTGCTACACTCACGGAAACGGGTGTCACGCGCACCAATCCACCTCGCAAACTTGGCGGGCTGGTAACAGTTGGCTTGCTAGACGGCAAAGAGGGCGACATCGTGCGCGGCGAAGGCACCTCCCCGCGCGAGCAGCAAATCGCGCGCCTCGACGAAGTGCGCCCAAATCGCGACGCGCTGGCAGGGCAATTCCTCGATGTGCTGCAAGAACGCGCCTCTGCTGAGCTAAGCTCCGATATTCAAGAGGCCTATTCTCGCGCCGTTCTGGCAGAAAATCCGCTGCAAGAATATCCTGCAAAAGTCCGTAGCTCGCTCGGTCTTGACGCTATTGACGAATAGACGCGGTGCATGCCTGACATTACGCCCAGCCCCGCAGATGCCGCCAAAATCAGCGGCCCGCAACTGCTCTATGCGCGTGTGGTCAATGATCTAGATACGCCTGTCTCTGCCTATATGAAAGTCGCAGCGGGCAAGCCATACGCGTTTTTGTTCGAATCTGTCCAAGGCGGCGAAGTTCGCGGTCGCTATAGCTTTTTTGGCTTTGATCCCGATATCATTTGGCGCGCCGAAGGCAATGAGAGCCATGCCTCTTATGATGGCGGCGCGAGTTTTGCGGTATGCGAGGGCAAGCCGCTTGACGCCCTTCGCGCTATTCAAGCCGAGTGCGCTTTTGACCTGCCAGAATTCATCCCACCTATGGCGTCTGGGCTCTTTGGTTATCTGGGCTATGATATGGTGCGGCAGGTGGAGACGTTGCAATCTGATTTGCCCGATCCCATCGGTACGCCAGATGCGATTATGGTGCGCCCGCGCATCGTCTGTATTTTCGATCAAGTTGGCCAAGAAATCATTATCGCCAGCCCACTCTTCCCGGGTGGCAGTTACGCCGACTGCCAAGCCCGCATCGAGTCTGTCGTGCGTGACCTATCCCTGCCAATGCAAGGCGGCGCCGCGCGAGAGGTCGAGATTCCGACAATCACGCCAAGCCTCGGCACAACGCTGGAGCGGTTCAGCGCACGGGTTAAAAAAGCGAAAGATTACATCCTCGCAGGCGACGTGTTCCAAGTCGTAATTGGGCAGCGCCTCTCCGCGCCCTTGCCCGCTAGCCCGTTTGCGCTTTACCGCAGCTTGCGCCGCATGAACCCCTCGCCGTTCCTGTATTTCCTTGATTTCGAAGATCATCAGATCGTCGGCTCTTCACCTGAAATTTTGGTGCGTTTGCGCGACGGCGTTGTCACCATCCGCCCTATCGCTGGCACCCGCCCGCGCGGGAAGACGACTGCGCAGGACTTACAGCACGAAAAAGACTTGTTGGCCGACCCGAAAGAAAACGCGGAACATCTTATGTTATTAGACCTCGACCGCAATGATGTGGGCCGCGTCGCGAAAGCTGGAACTGTGCGCGTCACCGAGAAATTCACGATTGAGCGCTACTCCCACGTCATGCACATCGTCTCCAACGTCGAAGGCGATATTATCGCTAGCCATGACGCGATTTCCGCGCTGTTTGCAGGCTTCCCCGCTGGCACCGTGAGCGGCGCGCCCAAAGTTCGCGCGATGGAAATTATCGACGAGCTAGAAGAGGAAAAGCGCGGTATTTATGCAGGTGCGGTCGGTTATATCAGCTCCAACGGCGATATGGACACAGCGATCGCACTCCGCACAGGTATCGTCAAAGACAACGTCCTGCACGTCCGCGCGGGCGCGGGCATTGTCATGGATTCTGTGCCAAAGCTCGAATTTGAAGAAACGCTGCACAAAGCCGCCGCCCTCTTCCGCGCCGCCGAGCAAAGTGTCAAATTCGGAGGCAATGCCTAATGCTCCTCGTCATCGATAACTACGATAGCTTCACCTATAACCTCGTGCATTACGCGCAGGAATTGGGCGCAGAAACACACGTTATCCGCAATGACGATATGGGCGTGGGGCAAGCGCTGTTGCTCAAGCCGCAAGCTGTGTTATTGTCCCCAGGACCTAAGACACCAAATGAGGCAGGCATCTGTCTCGACTTGATTGCCAAAGCACCTAACGACTTACCCATCCTAGGCATCTGTCTGGGGCAACAAAGTATTGGGCAGGCCTTTGGCGGCAAAGTCATTCGCGCCAAACAAATCATGCACGGCAAGATCAGCCCAATCCACCACGACAATACTGGGCTCTTCGCGGGTCTACCCAACCCGTTTAATGCCACACGCTATCACAGCCTATCTGTCGAACGTGAAAGCCTACCTGATTGTTTGGTCGCAAACGCATGGACGGAGGACGGCGAGATTATGGGTCTGCGCCATGTGTCACGCCCAATCCACGGCCTGCAATTTCATCCAGAATCTATTGCGTCTGAACACGGCCATGACTTGATCGCTGCGTTTTTGGGCCTCGCGGGAATGAAGCTGTAATGGACTTTGGCGTCACATTACGGGCGATCCTGCGCGGCGAACAATCTGACGCGCAAATTCAGGCCTTCTTAGAAGACTTGAATGCGTCTGGTCTGTCGGCAGATCATGTCCGCATTGGTGTCGAGATTATGCGCGAAAACATGACGCCCGCAAACATCCCGAACGCCATCGACATTGTCGGCACGGGCGGCACAGGACTTCATACATTGTCGATCTCCACGGCCTCCGCGCTGGTCTGCGCTGGCGCGGGCGCGCGGGTCGCTAAGCACGGCAATCGCGCGGCTAGCTCGCTGACAGGCACAGCCGACACACTCTCGGAACTCGGCGTCAACCTTGCGGTCACGCCAGAGATCGCGGCAAAATGCGTGGACGTGGCCGGCGTCGGCTTTCTGTTCGCGCCCAACCATCACCCCGCCATGCGCCTTGTTGGCCCCGCTCGCAAAGCGATTGGCGCAAAAACTTTATTCAACCTCCTTGGCCCGATGAGCAATCCTGCCAGCACAGAGCGCATGTTAGTCGGGGTTAGCGACCCCAAATGGCGGCACCTGATGGCAGAGGCATTTGCGGGACTGAACATGGAGCATGTTTGGGTCGTTCACGGCAGTGACGGTCTTGACGAAATCACGACAACTGGCGCGACCTTTGTGTCAGAAATACGCGGCAGCCAAGTGCGGGAGTTTGAAATCGCCCCGCAAATGCACGGCATAGAATTGACCACGATCGATAGCCTACGCGGTGGGCATCCTGCGGAAAATGCCCAAGCCCTGCTCGGCCTGCTCCACGGAGAGCATAGTGATTACCGCGATATTGTGCGACTGAATTCTGGCGCAGCGCTTATGATCGCGGGACTGGCCGACGATGTAAATGCTGGCATAGACCTGGCGACAGAAAGCATTGATAGCGGCAAGGCGCTCGCGGCGCTCGACTTGCTGATCAAGACTTCCAAGGGGGACATCGCCCATGGCTAGCTTGATGGACGCCCCCGATGTGTTGAAGAAAATCGCAGCCTATAAGGCTGGTGAAGTTCAAGACCTCATGGACGATATTTCTATTGAAGATTTACGCGAGATCGCCGCCGATCAACCCGCCCCGCGCGGCTTTGCGGCAGCCATCCAGAACGCGACCCATACCGCCCTAATCTGCGAAGTGAAAAAGGCCAGCCCGTCGAAAGGCGTGATCCGCGAAGATTTCGATCCGGTTGCGATTGCGAAAGCCTACCAAGCGGGCGGTGCGGCGTGCCTATCTGTCCTAACGGACGGTCCAGGCTTTCAAGGGAGCAATGCGATTTTCAAGCAAGTTCGTGCGGCAACCGACCTGCCCCTGCTCCGCAAAGACTTCATGCTTGACCCGATCCAGATTGCGGAGAGTGCCGCGATGGGCGCGGACTGCATCTTGGTCATCATGGCGATGATTGATGACGATACAGCCCGTGCGTTGATAGATGAGGCCACCCGTGTTGGCCTCGATGCGTTAGTAGAAACCCATGACGAGAGCGAGTTGGATCGCGCTCTATCGCTCGGCGCTACGCTGATCGGGATTAATAATCGCGATCTGCGGACGTTTGATACAACGCTCGACACGTTCACGCGTCTCGCCCCGAGAGTTCCCAACCACGTGACCTTAATCGCGGAAAGCGGAATATTCACGAGCGCGGATATTGTACGCCTCGCGAAGGACGGCGCCCATGGCTACCTGATCGGGGAAAGCCTCATGCGGCAAGATAATGTTGAGGCCGCGACACGGGACTTGGTCGGAACCTAAAATCAACGCTAACTCGAACACCCTTTGACATGACCTTTTTACACGCCCCCTTGACACGACAAAGAACATCAGTAGAACAGATAGAAATGTTGCCCCTTTGTTCGGAGACGTGTTGTGCTGACGCAAAAACAAAAAGACCTGCTTTTACTCATTGATCGGAAGATCAAAGCGACTGGCGTGCCGCCGTCTTATGACGAGATGAAAGACGCGCTCGGGCTGGCGAGTAAATCTGGGATTCACCGCCTGATTACGGCTTTGGAAGAACGCGGCTTTATTCGTCGATTGCCCAACAAAGCGCGCGCGTTGGAAGTGCTGCAACTGCCCGAAGATTATGTGCAGGTCGCGCCAAAATCCGCCAAATCTTATGAAATGCAAGAGCCCGCGAATGATAGTTATGAAATTCCGTTTGTGGGCAAGATCGCGGCAGGTTCACCCATTCCCGCGATTGAAGACGCCTACAATTTGATCGCTGTGCCGCCCAATATGATGGGTAATGGCGATCACTATGCGCTACAGATTGAAGGCGAATCCATGATTGGCGCAGGTATCCTAGACGGTGACATTGTTGTGATCCGCCGCGCGAATACGGCCCGGAATAACGAGATCGTCGTAGCCTTAGTTGATCAAGAAGAAGCCACGCTCAAGCGTATCTACAAATCTGGTGGGCAAGTTGAGTTGATCGCCGAAAATCCTGAATTTCCAACACGTAGCTTCGGCCCTGACCGAGTAGAAGTACAAGGCGTCTTAGTCGGGCTGGTTCGCAGCTATCAATAGCGGGCTGTTTTAGATTTGCTCTATCGCTGAGCATGTGACCATGGGCGATTGCGATCTTTATCTCGCGCATAGCTGATTTTGATTTCGGCCTCTGTGATATGCACACTAGCCGCTCCACCTGCACGCAGGGTACGCTCATCTATTAGTTTCGCACTGCAGTTCCGCCGTGCCACAGGGCCAGCAGACCTGACCGTTAGGACAACTAAATCAGACGCGTCACATTCCTCTGGCACTTCAGACGGATGCTGCAGGATTGATACTTTGCGGCCATTGACCATGACGCGGCACGCCAGTTGATCGCACAGCGCTTCTCCATCCTCATACCGCCCGCGCACGGCCCCGACCTCACCAGCTTGCCGCGCAAATTGGTCGCGGCCATAGCGATCTCCGCGTGAACGGTCTGTCAGCAGAGTCATCTCGCCCAGATCATCTGTCTGCCAAAACGCGACACGCCCCACATCGCTCACCCGCAAATGCGGCGTTTTCGCGGCCCCCCAAAGCAGCAAACTAAGAGCCATGAACATAGCGCCCGCCCCCCTCACCCATTTTGGCCCCAAACATATCGCAACAAAGGCGGCCGAAAATAACGGCAAGACATAGCTCGGGGCGGAGGCTGCGTAGAATACAACGCCCTCCAAGCCTGCCACCCAATGTGCAGCTGCCAAGATATAACTAATCGCCGCGCCCATCATTTGCAGCGGCCAATATTCAAGCCCCAACGGTATGGTGAGCAGCACAACGACCGCCAACGGCATCACGGCCAAGCTAAAAATCGGCATCGCTGCCAAATTTCCAAGCAAGCCGTAGCGTGCAATGCGGTTAAAGTGAAACAAGGCAAAGCCGCCCGTGGCCAGTCCTGCCACAAAACTGGTCACAGACAGTGAGGTCATAAAATTCACCCCCGTCGAAACAGGCCATGCCTCACATAGGCGGGGCGGTATCGCTGCCACGCCTGATAGGTCACGATTAAGGCGGCCACCGCCGCGAATGACATCTGAAACCCGACACTGACCAAGGCTTCGGGATGCAAAGCCAGCGTGATTAACGCGGCCAAGGCGACAGAGCGGAGAGACAAAGCGCGTCTGTCTAAAATCACGGCGAGAAACACAATGATCGCCATGATAAAAGCGCGCTGCGTTGCAACGCTGGCGCCTGACAAAACGAGATAGGTCATCGCGGCCGCAATGCCGAACATGGCAGCGGGTTTTCGTACATCCATCCGCCGCGCAAGCCACGGGATACACGCCAACAAGAATGTCACCGCAGAGAAGACTCCCCCGCCAGCAACCCCATATGCAACCCTGAAATCGCGAGGATGTGCGCGAGGCCAGACACGCGCAAATCTTCGACTTGATTGGGTGGAATGTAGCGGCGCACACCCGTAATCAGCGCCGTTTGCAACCCTGCCGTCTCTGTGGGTGCCTCCGCGTAAATTCGCTCCGCCAGACCGTAACGCCAGCGCACAACGGCACGGGACAGTTTATCTCGCAAACCCAACTCTACGTCGTCCAAGACTTGCGGCGCCCCGTAAGTAAAGCCAAAGCCCCCAATTTCTTGGAAATAGGCGGCGCGCGCAGGATTATATCCACCCGGCAGAGCGGCATCAGACGGAGCTTTCGCCGCGCCCCGCACACGCACAGTCTGCCCCGCTTTAACATCGCTATTTTTGGCTGTGATGCGGAGGCGCACGGATTTAGGCCAAGCAGCCTCTGGCAACCGCTCAACCTCCGTGATCCGCAGATGGATGCGTTCGCCTGTGCCTGATCGCTCAATCGCTTCAACCCATCCCGTAAAGCTATAGCTGCGTTCCGATTGTCGCAGTTTCGGGCTGTCTGCCGCTGCCGTATGCCAATTTGCGCGAGCGGCGCCGACCCAAATAAGCAGCGCAACCAATGCCCAACCATGCCAGGGCGCGGCGTCTTTCCGCGTGGCCCAGACGGCAACGGCTAAGACCAGACCGATCGCGCAGATCCAAACCCAGCTCGGCTCGAACGGGGCCGCAAAATAGATCGCGATGCCAATCCCGAAACAGACCACACCGCCCAGCACGGTCGGCACATAATCTCGCGCACGAACACTCAAATTCTGCAAACGAAACGCTGGGCGCAAACCCGCTATCCACACGGAACTCCACGGCATTTTTGTGTTTTGACTATTCATCCCACCCATCATGTGAGATACAGCCTCGAAACCCGCAGAGATGCAACACTTATTGAGATTTTGCTTATGAGCGCCCGCCCTATTCGCACCCGTTTTGCCCCGTCACCCACGGGATTTTTGCATATTGGTGGTGCGCGAACAGCGCTCTTTAATTACTATTTCGCCAAACATGTGGGCGGTGAATTTCACCTGCGGATTGAAGACACTGACAAAGCGCGATCGACACCCGAAGCCACGCAAGCGATCCTTGATGGCCTAGAGTGGCTCGGCCTGAGCTATGACGGCGAGATTGTCTACCAAAGCCAGAACGCAGATGCCCACGCGGCAGCAGCACAGACGTTACTAGACAAGGGCTTGGCCTATCGCTGCCCATTGGACGGCGCAGCGTTGGAAACTGAACGAGATTTGTGCCGCGCGGCTGGCACAGCCTTCCGATCCCCTTACCGTGATAAAACTTCTCCGGCAGGTGCGATCCGCTTTCGCGTGCCAGAGGGGCAGACGAAAATTCACGATTATGTTCAGGGTAATATTACGTGGGAAAACGAGAATTTTGACGATCTTGTTCTGCTGCGCGAAGACGGCACGCCGACCTACATGCTGGCCGTTGTTGTCGATGACCATAATATGGGCATCACCCATGTGGTGCGCGGGGATGATCACCTGATCAATGCAGGACGACAGCAGCAGCTATATGCAGCGCTAGGCTGGGACATACCAGAATGGGCACATGTGCCGTTGATCCATGGGCCAGACGGGAAGAAGCTCTCTAAACGCCACGGCGCACTCGGCGTGGAGGCCTATCGCGATATGGGGTACTTGCCAAGCGGTTTGCGCAATTATCTGGTCAAGCTGGGATGGTCACATGGTGACGCAGAACTTTTCTTCTCTGACGCCGAAATAGCAAAGGTCTTCACGCTGGACGGGATCAACAGTTCGCCCGCAAGGCTGGACTTTGACAAGATGGACCATATTAACGGGCAGCACATGGCGCGCGCAGAGGATGCGACAATTTTGGAGCTTAGCCTTCCGTTTTTGAACGCGGTCAATGGAGGCCCCCTCACCGACACAGTTAAGGCACGCATTTCTGACGCCATGAGCGATTTAAAGACACGCGCTAAGACACTGAAAGATATACCAGATCAAGCAGCCTACCTGATGCTGCAGCGACCTTTGACGATCGCAGGTAAAGCAGCGAAACCTTTGCGCAAGGACGGCGTTATGCCTTTGCTCGACGCTTTGACTTTTGAGTTAAAATCAGTCAAAAGCGCGGCGTGGACGGCGGAGAACATTCAGGCTGTCTTTGATAGCTTTATGTCAAAACATGAAATTGGTTTTGGCAAGATCGGGCAGCCCGTTCGCGCGGCATTGACCGGTGGCGCGCCATCCCCCGATCTCTCGGCGGTCTTGGCGTATTTGGGACAAGAGGAAGTAATCGGACGGTTGTCCGACGCACTTCAGATGACATTTGATGAATAGATAGGAACAAACCTCGATGGAAAATAAAATCAAGAACACCGGCACGGCGACTGTCAACATCGGCGATAAAAGCTATGACTTGCCGATCTATAGCGGCTCGCTTGGTGCGCCCGCCATAGATGTGCGCGCGCTGCACAAAGCCTCAGGTCACTTCACATTCGATCCTGGTTATACATCGACATGTTCCACCGAGAGCCAGATCACTTTCATCGACGGCAATAAAGGGCAGTTGCTCTACCGTGGTTACGGCATTGAAGAACTGGCAGAGAAATCCACATTTCTCGAAGTTGCCTACCTCCTGATCCACGGCGAATTGCCGAATAAGGCTCAGAACATATCCTTCACCAATACTATCACAAATCACACGATGCTACATGATCAGGTAGAGAGCTTCTTCCACGGTTTCCGCCGCGACGCACATCCCATGGCGATGATGACAGGCACAGTCGGCGCACTTTCTGGTTTTTACCATGACGACGCGCATACAACGGAAAATGAAGCGCGCGACATGGCAATTCATCGTCTGATCGCAAAAATTCCGACGATCGCTGCGCGAGCCTATAAATACTCAATAGGTCAGCCGACCGTGTATCCGCGTAATGATCTATCTTATGCTGAGAATTTCCTAAACATGTGTTTCTCTGTACCAGCAGAGCCTTACCATATTAGCCCGACTATCGCTCGCGCAATGGACAAGATTTTCATCCTGCATGCCGATCATGAACAAAACGCCTCGACGTCGACAGTGCGCTTGGCTGGCTCCTCTGGTGCCAACCCATATGCGTGTATTGCAGCGGGCATTGCCTGTCTTTGGGGACCATCTCACGGCGGCGCGAATGAGGCGTGCCTGAACATGCTCCAAGAAATTGGGACGGTAGACCGTATTCCTGAATTTATCGCCCGCGCGAAAGATAAATCTGATCCCTTCCGCCTGATGGGCTTTGGTCACCGCGTGTATAAGAATTTTGACCCACGGTCTCGCGTGATGCAAAAAGTGGCACATGAAGTGCTGGACGAATTAGACCTGAAAAATCCAATTCTTGACGTTGCCAAAGAGCTTGAGAAAATCGCGCTAGAAGACGAGTATTTCGTTGAGAAGAAGCTTTACCCGAATGTCGATTTCTATTCTGGTATCGTATTGTCAGCCCTTGGCTTCCCAACCTCTATGTTCACCGTCCTATTTGCGCTTGCGCGGACTGTCGGTTGGATTTCGCAGTGGAACGAGATGCTCGAAGATCCGAGCCAACGCATTGGTCGCCCGCGTCAGCTCTATACAGGCGCGACGGAGCGTAGCTACATCCCAATGGATAAGCGTTAGAGGCTTAGGCCCTCCGCGAGAATATCGATAATAGCCAGCGCCGCACGGTCGCTGGCTTTCCCGCCCTCGCCGCGCATTTTATCAGTTTGATCCAAGAGCGCCCTTGCGGCGCTTTTTTCTTGCGCGGGGTCACAGAGATAGGTCGCGACAGCCTCCGCCAACACCTCACCCGTCACGTCATCCTGAATAAATTCTGGCATCAATAATGCGTCAGCGGCGATATTCACGATTGAGATATAATCAGGCTTAAATAAGCGTTTGGCCGCAAAATACGTTAGCCCTGCCAACTTATACGCCACAACGGTCGGCACCCCTGCAGAGGCCAGTTGCGTCGTCATAGTGCCAGAGCAAGCCAAGGCCACACGACTAGCCGCCATGGTATCAATTTTGCGGTCTTCAGGCAGGAAGATCACCTCTTGCAGACGGAGATCTTCGCCCGCTTTGCCCAAGACAATCTTGCTCACGGAATTGGAAACGGGGCTGATGAAGGCGAGGTCGGGAAACTCCATTCGCAATAATTCTATCGCGTCCGCAAAAGGTGCGGCCAAGCGCGCTATCTCTGACGGGCGACTGCCAAAAAAGATAGAGACAATCGGACGCTCGCCCAAATCATATTGATCCCGCAAAGACTGCCCGTCGCCCGCGCGGTAATCCGTATCAAATACGGGATTGCCAACGTAATGGACTGGCAGGTACATACTGTTCGAAATAGGGTGCATCAAAGCTATGGATTGTTAGCAAGTGGTCGACATGACGCGCCAGAATTTTCGCCCGCCCTTCCCGCATCGCCCACACTTGCGGCGCAACATATTTGATGATCTTGCCTGTATAGCCTTGCTTGCGAAGTTCTTTCGCCACACGGATCATAAAGCCCCAACTATCGATCAAGACGACCGCATCAGCCCCGCTTTGCATAATCCGCTGCCCAGCTTCATAGACTTTGCGCAAAATCATCGGGTAGGATTTTAAACCTTCGACAAAGCCCAATATAGCGAGGCCGTCAATATCCATCTGGCTTGGTACACCAACAGCGCTCATCGCGCGTCCACCAATCCCTGCAAATGTCAGGTCTGACTGTTGGCTGCGCAAAGCTGTCACCAACTCCGCCCCCAAATGATCAGCGGAGTTTTCAACCGCGAGGATGAAGACCTTAGTCAACGTCTAAGCCTTTGGGATGCCAACGATGAAAATACCCAATTCATCCGCCAAACGAATGACGTCTCTGCGGTCAATCACGAAAGCACGCCCTTCTTCCGCGACGATCCCCGCAAGGCCAGCTTCGGCAGCTAAGCGCACCGTCTCTGGTCCCAATGTCGGGAGGTCCACACGATCATCTTGGCTCGGCTTGATGAGTTTGGCGAGAACGCCTTGATCCTTGGGACGTATAGCGGGAGGCAGATCAGCGATGCGCTTCAACATGGCGTCTGTGCCTTCTTGCGCTTCAACGGCCAGCACCACGCCTTGGCTGACCACTGCGCCCTGACCAATGTCGAGGCGACCGATTTCGCGAGCAATTTCGCAAGCTTTTAAGGCATCATCACGAAAGACTTTGGACAGCCCAATCGTTCCCAGCGCACCTTCACCGAGGAGTAAATCCTCGCAAATCTCTTGCGGGGAAACGACAATCAGCCCCTCTTTTTCAAAAAGGCCAAGTATATGGCGCAACAGAGCATCATCGCCCTGTCCCGCCGCGCGGATCGCGCCTGGCAAGTGGCGCATGCCTTTCAGGTCAGGTTTGACCTGACTAAAATCGGGGCGCTTGACGATGCCCGCAAAGCACACATGGGTCGCTTTGGCTTTCTTGAGAGCTTTGACCATATGGCCGAATTGCCCAAGGCTCAGCACTTGCGCAGCGGAGTAATCGCTCGCCTTGGCAAAGCCGTCCAGCGCGATTGTCGTAACTAACCGCGCGCCAGCCGCATGCGCCACATAGATTGGTAGCTTTCCGCCGCCCGCGACCAAGCCTAATCTCATCTCATTAGCCATGCTCGCTACCGCCCCGTATTCGGCATACAGATTGAGCGGTTTTCTTGCGCCCGGATAAAACTCACAATTTCCATGACTAGATCGTGGTCGTGATAGACTTTGGCCGCATCGTCGAGCCGTTCTGCAAATGTGCCCTCTTGGGCAAATAAAAGGCGGTAAGCCGAGCGCATATCGCGAATATGTTCGCGCGAGAAACCGCGCCGCTTCAGGCCGACAACATTCAACCCCGCCAGATGCGCTGCGTTTCCAATCACAAATCCGTAAGGAATGACATCTGTCGTGACGGTCGCCATACCGCCAATAAAGGCGTGATTGCCAATGCGGGTATGTTGGTGGATCGCGCAGAGGCCCCCCAAAATAACGTGATCGCCAATCGTGACATTGCCGCCAATCTGCGCCCCGTTCGAGACAATCACGTGATTGCCCATCTGTCCTTCATGCGCCAGATGCGTGCCGACCATGAAGTAACAATCATGGCCAATCCGCGTCACGGGCTCCCCTACATCTACGCCGGGATGAATATTGACGTTTTCGCGAAAGGTGCAACGCTCGCCGATTTCGATACGCACGGGGCCGCCTTTGTGCTTAAAATCTTGGGGCGGGTAACCCATAGAAACGAAGGGATAAAGCTTGCTATCCGCGCCAATCGTTGTGTCACCATCGAGGTTCACATGCCCGATCAATTCGACATTATCGCCTAACTTCACATCAGGCCCGACGACACAATACGGCCCAATTTTGATATTTTTCCCAAGGGTTGCGCCTTCAGCAATAATCGCGGTTGTGTGGATCGTTTGGCTCATAATCTTGCCTTAAAATGTCATCTGTGTGGCGGCAAATTTCAGCTCAGCCGCGACGATGTCGCCAACCGAAGCTGAACCTTCAAATTTGTAATAGCCTGCACGGGCGCGCGTAATTCGTGCTTTCACCGTCAGGGTTTCATTGGGATAGACGGGTCGACGGAACTTTGCCTGCTCGACACCTGAAAAGGCGATAAAGCTGCCCTCGCTCAAGCCCGTATTCAACGAAACAATCAATGCTCCTGCTTGCGCGACAGTTTCAATTAGTAAGACGCCCGGCATGATCGCGAGGTCTGGGAAGTGACCTTCGAAAAAAGGCGATGCAGGATCAACGAATGATGTCGCCTCGATCCAATCCTCGCCCAAAGCGGTGACTTCATTGATGAAAAACATCGGATCACGGTGCGGCAGGAAGTCTTTGATCTGTTCTCTGGAAATAGGAAATGTCAGCCCGTGCGCCATGCTCAACTCTCGGTTTTCTTAATTAATTTACGGGTCGCCGTGACGATCCTCATATGCTCGCGAATGGGCATAGCGGGCACCCCGCTCCACATCTCGCCCGCAGGGACATCATGCATAACGCCCGCACTGGCCGCTAAAATAGCACCGTCACCAATGGTGATATGGTCGGCAAGCCCAACACGACCGCCAAATTGACAGCCTTTCCCGATGACGCAGCTGCCTGAGATTCCCGTATGCGCCGCCATCATTGTGCCAGATCCAATCTGCACATTGTGGCCGATCTGCACTTGGTTATCGAGTTTCACATCATCGCCCAGCACAGTATCACCCAGTTGTCCGCGATCGACGCAGGTCTGCGAGCCAATGCTGACCCGGTCACCCACAATGACACGGCCGAGATGTGGGATATTTACGATACCTGCTTCGTCTTTATCGACGCCGAATCCCGTTCCGCCAATAACTGCACCAGATTTAATCCGACACTCCGCGCCAATTACGCAAAAGGACAGCAAGACATGCGGTTCAATGACGGTGTTCTCGCCGACTTCAACGCCGTGCATCAACACGCTATAAGCGCCAATATGCGCACCTGCTTTGATCGTGACACCCTCACCAACGATAGCTGTCGGGTGAATAATGGCACTGTCGGCAATGTTCGTCTTCGTCAAAGCCGAGGTCTGGCTCACCAATTTATTGCAGACGCGGGCGAAATGGGCGCGGGGGGTGTCGCTAATGATCGCAATGATCTGCTGTTCACCCACGGCAGAAGCCAGCTTTGGCGGCACGAAACAGGCTGTGGCTTTGGCTGTCGCGAGCGCGTCTTTGCGGCGTTTATTTTGGAAAAACGTGATCTCGGCAGGCTGGCTGGTCGATAAAGCAGACGGTGCTGAGATCACCTCATCGAGGAATTTGCCGTCTAATGTTTCAACATCAAGGCCAGCAATAGCGTCGCCCAAAGTCATGGGCGGTCGCAAGGTATAGAAGCGCGGGTCAATCATAACCCGTTCCTAAGGGTATTTGTCCTGCCTCTCAATTCAAACTTTGAGGCAGGACGGTAATATGGTTGGCGCCGTCCTATTGACGCGGCAGACGCTCGCGCGTGACAGGCACAGTGCGGAGCTGTGAATTCAAGCGAGAAATCACAGTATCCGTCACATCCGCAGGATCACCGTAGATCACAAGAGAGCGTTCCAGAACGATGTCCGCATTGCGCTCTGCGACAAGGGCTTTCAAGATGTCGCGAAGTTTTGTTTGCACTTGCTGCACCGCTTTGGCTTCGGTGATTTGTAGTTCGCGTTGCTTGTAAGCTCCGTCTTCACGGACTTTCAACTGGTCAGCTTGGAAGTTTTTGATTTGCTGTTGAAGGGCGGTATTGCCTTGCAGGTCTTGTGCTGTTTTACCTTTAAGCTGCGCTTCGAGCGACTTAGCTTGGCTTTCCAGTGGCGACGCTTTGGCTTTAAACTCGGCGTCCATAGACTTTGAAATTGTCTCTAGCTGACGTGCAATGTGCTTCCCTACCTCGGAGTCGCGCAGGACACGCTGCGTATCAACGACAAGGATTGTGCTTTGTGCGAAGGCAGCCGCGCTAAAACATAGGCTGAGGACTGCACCGAAAAAGACAGTGCGGAATAATTTAAATGACATGATTAGAACCTTGTGCGGGTTGTGAATTGGAATGATGTACGGTCATCGTAATCATACTGTTTGAGGGGCTTCGTAAAGTCGAAGCGGATGGGGCCGAACGGGCTTTCCCAGAAAACACTGGCACCCGCCATTGCGCGAATGGAGAGATCGTCGATTGTTTTTTGGTATTGCAGCTCTGCCGTGAGTTGCTCACCCGTAATCGGGTCAATGCCGGTATCATATTTAAAGTCCTCATCCAGAAGGCCAACTGTACCAGCCTCGACGAACAAGCTACCGAGGAGTGACGGAATGCCAAGCGGAAAACTCACCTCGGTTGCAGCGATACCGAAGGCGTTACCGCCTAACGAATTCAAGCGACGCGTTGTTTCGCCTGTCAATGGATCATACAACACAGCGCGTGGGCCAATACCGGCATTTTCATACCCACGGAACTCAAAGTTACCTTTGAAATAACGGTCATTAATAGAGACAGGTTCACCGCTCCAGCCACGAATATACCCTGCAGAGAGCGAGGCAGACGCGATCACATTTTTATATAAGCCACGATAAGCATTGGCGCGAATGTCTGTCCGCAAATATTTCACATCTCCGCCAATCCCTGCCAAATCTTGGCTAAAGTTGACATCAAATCCGCGTGTTGGCGTGATCGGATCATTCCGACGGTCCCAACGGAATGTGTAACCAAAGATAGACGATAAACGCCCGCCCACTTGCTGACAGAGTGAGAAGAGCTGCTGGTTGGAGGGATTGATCGTCCCATTTGCGGCATCCGCATTAATGGTCGGACACTGATTTTCTTGCGGAAACTCAATGTTTTCCTGACGGAGAGAGTAGCGCGTTGAGAGGCTTGTATATTCCGTCAACGGGAACGCCAACGTAACTTGTCCCCCTGTCCGGCTCTGGCGGAAGCCCGCCTCGTCCAAGAAGTCAATCACAACATCGAATAGCTCAACACCTGCGGCCAGATTACGACCCAGAAAGCGTGGCTCTGTAAACCGAAGATCAATTTCCCGACGGTTGGAGCTGGCACGGATCACAAAGCGCATTAACTGTCCGCGACCGCGAAGGTTACGCTGCGTAATCGACAGATCGACCAAGAAAGCGTCAGCGGAGGAGAAACCAGCGGAGAAAGATAGTTCGCCCGTTGGCTGCTCTTTCACCTTCACCTCGACAACCGCGCGGTCAGGTGATGAGCCCTGCGTTTCAGTGATCTCGACTTCCTCGAAGAAGCGTAGTGCACGGACGCGGTTTTTGGACCGATCCAGCAAAATTCTATTAAACGCGTCCCCTTCGACGAGTTCCATCTCGCGACGAATAACGTAGTCTAGGGTTGTTGTATTGCCGACAATGTCAATGCGTTCAATGTAGACACGCGGACCTTCGACGATGTTAAAGACAAGATCGACAGTCTTCGTTTCGCGATTGCGTCTGATGTCTGGTTGAATGTCGACAAAGGCGTAACCCGTCGTTCCAGCTGCGAAATTGAGTGTATCAATCGCATCTTCGACTTGGCTGGCATTGTAAATCTCGCCTTTTTTAATGCGCAGTAGGCGCTTTAGGAAATCTTCGTCAAGGGTCTCTAATTCCGTCTCAACAGTCACTTCACCCCAGCGATATTCAGCACCTTCATCGACCGTGAAAGTAATGTAGAAATCTTCCTGATCTGGCGTTAATTCGGCGACAGCGGATACTACACGGAAGTCAGCAAAGCCACGATTCGTGTAGAATGTACGGAGTTGCTCGCGGTCAAACTCCAAGCGTGTCCGGGTCATAATTGTCGTTGGAGCCAAAAAATTTATACCACTCGGACTCTTGCGTCGCGATTTCTTTGCGCAAGCGGCGGTCTGGATATTCAGCATTGCCGATAATGTTGATCCGCTTCACGCCTGTCACGGGGCCCTCTGTAATTTCAAAAATCAGGTCGACACGGTTTTGCGGTTGCTGCACAACTTTCGGCTCGACTGTCGCAGCGAAACGGCCTGATTGGCGATAAAGTTCGATGATGCGGGCAACGTCTTCTTGGATGTTGGCGCGCGTAAAGATCGAACGAGGTTCAGCCTCAATCTCATCAGTGATTTTGTCAGACTTGAGGGATTTATTTCCCTCAAGGATCACACGGTTGATGATCGGGTTTTCAATGACAGAGATCAGGACATTGCCGTCGCGTGGATCAATCGCCACATCCGCAAACAGGCCCGTCGCATAGAGCGTTTTGAGCGATGTATCGATGCGTGTTTCAGAATAAGGATCGCCTGGTGCAATCAAAAGATATGACGCAACCGTATTGGCCTCGACCCGCTGATTGCCTTGCACTTGGATGGATTGAATAATCGTTGGCGCTTGCGGCAGCGTGGGGGCCTCGTCCTGCGCGTGGGCAACGCCAAATCCTGCAAAAACGGCAAGCGCGAGCCATAAACGCAAGTGCATCACGATAGATGATAGGCTGGATCTCATAACGGCGTCCACTTAGGAGGAGAGGTTTCTGACGAGGTCACTCACGTAACCAATATCGTTTATGGTTAGAACGACGAATAGCGTGAGCAAGATAGCAAACCCAATTCTAAACCCAAACTCCTGTTTCTTCTGACTTAGCGGACGACCCGCCACGGCTTCATAGCCGTAATAGAGCAGATGTCCACCGTCGAGCGCTGGAATGGGCATTAAATTTGCGAAACCTAGAGCAATCGAAATGGAGGCACCGAGGGATAGAAGTGTTAGAAGCATCGCACTGGCGCGCTCACTCACGGTGATATCAGCATTGGCAATATCAATCGTGGATTTGCCAGTAATCGTGGCAATTTTTACCACACTACCGAGTTGATCACCCGACTCGCGGCCTGTGAAAATTCGACCCAGATATATGCCAGTCGCTGATAGCCGCGCGCCCGTTTCTGAGACGCCGTAGCCGAGCGCTTCAATCGGGTTGTAACTCACCGTTTTAATCGGTGTGTTGCGGTCAATGCCGATACCGATATGTCCGACATTGGCTTTGCCGCCGACAAAGTCCTTCTTCTCTTCGCGCTTGGGCCGCACAGTTAGAGTTTTCTCCATACCGTCACGCTCAATCACAGTCACAATATCAGTTTCGCTGCGCAAGGCGATATGCTGCCCTAGCTTTGACCATGTCGAGACGTCTTTGCCGTCCATTGTGATGACTTTATCACCTGGCAGAAAGCCAGCTTCAGCGGCACGGCTATTCTCTGTTACCACGGAAATCTCTGACACATAATCTCGCGAGCCATAGCCAAGGGCGAGCGCGGCGAAAATAATGATGGCCAGTAGAAAGTTCGCGACAGGTCCAGCCAACACGATCAAAACACGCTGATAAAGCGGCTTGAAGTGGAAGATATTGTCGACATCAGCGTCACCGCTCGCGACCATTTCAGATTTAAGTGTTTCTAACTCAGCCGCGTCGGGATTGCTGGCTGCGCCTGCATCGCCTTTAAATTTGACATAGCCACCCAGCGGAATCCGCCCAATAGACCAACGCACGCCTGTTTTCTCTGCCGTCCATTGCGCAATCGGCTTCCCAAATCCAATGGAAAATCGCTCTACCGCGACGTTGAAAAAGCGTGCAACGGAGTAATGGCCAAGCTCGTGAAAAAAGACGAGAAATGACAGCACGAGCAAACCGCTCGTTATAAATAGAAGCGTATTAAATAGCGTGCTGAGCATGCAGGCAGAATCCCTTGGTTAATTCAGGTTAACTAGCCTGTTTTGGGGGGCGCTTACAAGGTTACAATATGATCATCCGCAGTGCGCCGCGCGGAGGCATCTGTGGCAATAATTGCGGCGACATCATGCGGCGCACAGGAGAATTGGCGGCTCCGCCCTTCTCGCTCTAACGTCGCCTCGACGATGCGAGCTATGTCCAGAAATTGGATACGTCCCGCGAGGAAAGCTGCAACAGCTTGCTCATTGGCAGCGTTCAAAACACACGGTGCGCAACCGCCTGCTTCCAAGGCCTCCCGCGCCAATCTCAGCGCCGGGAATTTGACCAGGTCTGGTGCAAAAAACGTCAACTGGCTGATCTGTGTAAAGTCGAGCCTCTCGACAGGCGCCGCAATCCGCGCGGGCCAGCCTAGCGCATAGGCAATCGGCGTGCGCATATCGGGACTGCCCAACTGCGCCAGAACGGACCCATCGATATATTCGACCATAGAGTGAATAATAGATTGCGGATGCACGATCACGTCGATCTCGGCCGATGGGCGGTTAAACAGATAACTCGCCTCGATCAATTCCAACCCCTTATTCATCAGAGTAGCGGAGTCGATACTAATCTTCGCGCCCATGCTCCACACAGGATGGTTCAGCGCATTTTCACGGGTCACCGTCTGTAGGTCTTCGAGTGTTTTTTCGCGGAAAGGCCCGCCACTGGCCGTTAGAATTAGGCGCTTAACCCCTTTTGGCTGATCACTTTCTAGCACTTGGAAAATTGCGTTATGCTCCGAGTCGACGGGCAGCAAGACCGCTCCGCTCTCGCGCACCGCCGCCATAAATGGCTCCCCTGCACAGACCAGACATTCCTTATTGGCGAGACCAACGTGATTGCCCTGCGCGACAGCCGCTAGCGTTGGCTCTAGTCCTGCCGCGCCAATAATCGCTGCCATGGTGAAATCCGCTTGGCGTTTCGCGGCTTCGATCAAAGCATTAGGACCGATGCCAATTTCAATTTTCATACCTTGCAATAGAGCTTCTAATTGTTTGGCATGCGTGGGGTCGGCCAGCGCCACGAATTCTGCGTTAAAGTCCTTAGCATGCGCCGCCAACGCCTCGGCATTTTGGTTCGCGGTCAGGGCGACAACTTGGTATGTACCAGCCTCCGCACGCCGGATTATGTCTAGCGTATTCTCGCCAATCGACCCGGTCGCCCCGAGGATAGTCACGCGCTTTGTCATGATGGTCTACGCGCCCCAAATATTGGGAAAGAGGAAGAGGATCGCAGCGGCCCCTGCAACGGCAGCCATCAGGCTATCCAAACGATCCAGTAGTCCCCCGTGGCCCGGCAGCAATCCGCCTGTGTCTTTGACATTTAATTTCCGTTTGATGCCGCTTTCAAACAAATCGCCTAGCACGGATAAAATCACAAGCGGGAAGCCTAGCGCCATGCCAATCCAAGGCGACATACCGATCACAAGCGCAAATAACGCGGCAATCAACAAGGCGAAGGCTAGGCCTGTCAAAAACCCTGACCAGGTTTTATTCGGACTGAGTTTTGGCGAAAGCTTCGGCCCTTTAAAATAAGACCCGCCCATATAGGCGCCCACATCTGCACCGACGACGACTAGAATAATGAAAAAGAGCAGTTGAAACCCGACGGTGTCAAACCCTGTTTCATTCCCTCGCAGTGCAATGATCAGCAAACTCGCCCCAACGATATAAACAACCCCAAGGGCCGCCCAGCCAGCTCCGCCGCGGCGCACACGCTCTAACGCTGCCAAGCCAATCGTCACAGCGAACGCCGCGAAAACATGGAGCGGCAGCAGTTGTAGTGCGTATAAAATACAGATCAAAAACCCGACAATCGGGATAGCATAAGCGAGAGATGTGGCGGATTTGTCCGACATCCGCACCCACTCATAAATCATGCGCGTGCCCATAATCGCAACCAAGATCGCCCATATCCAGCCGCCAAAATAGAACGGCGCTATACACACCGCCGAAAACGCAACTGCGCTCACAAACCGTATGCCGATATTTTTCCAGATCGTGATGGGCGGGTTTGCGGAAGCCTTTTCCCCCATAATCGCTACGCCACTTCCGGAGTTGAGAGATTGCCGAAGCGACGGTCGCGGGCACGAAATTCCTCGATAGCGGCTGACAAATCATCAATGGTGAAGTCTGGCCACAACACATCGGTAAAGTAAAACTCGGCATAGGCCGCCTGCCATAGCAGGAAATTACTGATGCGACATTCGCCGCTCGTGCGGACTACCAAATCAACTTCCGGCAGGTCTGCGGTGTCAAGATAGCGCCCAAAATCGGCGTCTGACATCGTTGCGAAGTCTTCACCTGCTTTCGCCGCCTTCGCAGCAGCCCGCAGGATTTCATCGCGTCCGCCATAGTTAAAAGCGATATTCAGCGAGAATTTTGTATTGCCCTGCGTCGTTGTCTCTACCCGCTCGATCAACTCTAGCAAGTCAGGCTTCAAGCCCACCCGCGACCCCAAGATACGCACGCGCACATCACGCGCATGCAGACTTTCCAAATCGCTCTCGACATATTTCTTCAGCAAGTTGAACAGCGCCGCAATTTCTGCTTTGGGCCGCGACCAGTTTTCTGTCGAAAAGCTATAGAGCGTCAGGCAGCGCACGCCAATCTCTGCCGCCTGCTCCACGACATGGCGCACGGTTTCGACGCCCTTTTGGTGACCAAAGACACGCGGTCGGTGACGTGCTTTCGCCCAGCGGCCATTGCCGTCCATGATAATGGCAATATGTTCAGGGAAATCCCTTAAATATGTGGTCTGAAAGCTCACCCGACCTGCGACTTAAACCTGCATGATTTCTGCAGATTTTTGCTCCAGCGCGGCATCGATTTGGTTCATCAAATCATCTGTGGCCTTTTGCACATCGCTGCTGTGGGCTTTTTGTTCATCTTCGCTCATATCGCCGTCTTTTTCGGCTTTTTTGAGGGCGTCCATACCGTCGCGGCGCACATTGCGCACGGCAATCTTGGCTTGCTCAGCATATCCGCCTGCCACTTTGACAAGGTCACGACGTCGCTCTTCGGTGAGGGGCGGCATGGGGATACGTAATGTCTGCCCATCGACCACAGGATTGATCCCGAGGTTTGACTGACGCAACGCTTTTTCAACAGACCCAACCATAGATTTGTCCCAGACGTTCACCAACAGCATGCGCGGTTCTGGCACACTGACAGAACCCACTTGGTTAAGCGGCATTTCAGAACCGTAAGCGCTGACCGTGATCCCGTCGAGCAGAGCCGCATTGGCCCGCCCTGTCCGCAACCCGCCAAATTCGCTGCGCAGCGATGTCAAAGCGCCGTCCATACGTTTGCGGTAAACCGCCAGTTTAAATTCTTCAGCCATGTGGCCCTCCTTACGTCTGCCTTGTCTTAAAGGCTTCGCGCGACAAAATTAAGTCTTGATTATGGTACAAGTGCCCTCGCCCGCCATAACTTGGTCAAAACCGCCTTTTTCGTGCAGTGAGAACACTATTATGGGGATGTTGTTCTCCCGCATCAAGGTCACAGCGGCTGCATCCATCACGCGCAGATCGTCAGATAGCACTTTATGATAGGTCAATGTGTCGTAACGCGTTGCATCAGGGTTCTTATTCGGGTCGCTATCATAGACACCGTCAACCTGTGTGCCTTTCAGCAGGGCGTCACACTCCATCTCTGCGGCGCGCAGGGCTGCCGCAGTGTCTGTTGTGAAGTAGGGGTTACCTGTGCCGGCGGCAAAGATCACGACCCGACCCTTTTCCATGTGGCGAGCTGCTTTGCGGCGAATATAGGGTTCGCATACGGTTTGCATCGGGATCGCGGATTGCACACGCGTATCTACACCCATTTGCTCTAGCGCACTTTGCATCGCCAGCGCGTTCATAACCGTCGCCAGCATGCCCATATAATCGGCGGTTGAGCGTTCAATCCCGCCTGCGGCTGCCGATAAACCGCGAAAGATATTCCCTGCCCCGATGACCAGCGCGATTTGCAAGCCCTTTGAGTGTGCATCTTTGACTTCGCCCGCAATGCGTTTCACGGTGTCTGTATCAATGCCATAGGCCTGATCGCCCATGAGCGCTTCGCCCGAAATTTTAAGCAAAACGCGCTTATATTTATAGTCTGCCATGAACTTCCCCAGTCTCGCGGATGTCAGCGGCGGAATCGGTGAGACCTGCTGATTTTTGCCGAATATAGAGATCATACGCGCAGACGCTAGGGTCGATCACGCAAAAACAAGGCAAAAAAAAGCGCCCCTACAAGAGGAGCGCTTTAAATTTTAAAAATAGTAGAACCTAGCCTTTGAGCGTTGCCGCGACTTCTGCCGCGAAATCTTCTTCTTTTTTCTCGATGCCTTCGCCGACTTCCATGCGGACATAGCCCGTCATTTTGATGTCAGTGCCGATAGATTTGGCCTCGTCCGCAATAACTTGCTCGATCGTGCGGTCAGGGTCCATGACGAACATTTGCGTCATCAGAACAGATTCCTTGTAAAATTTCTGCATACGGCCTTCGACCATTTTGTCGACAATCGCTTCTGGCTTACCAGATTCGAGCGCTTCCGCCTTGAGCATTTCACGCTCTTTAGCGACCACTGCCTGATCAAGGTCAGCCGTTGTCAGCGCGAGCGGGCTTGTCGCCGCGACGTGCATCGCGATTTTCTTGCCAAGCTCTTTAATCAATTCAGCATCACCAGATGTTTCCAGCGCGACCAACACACCAATCTTGCCCATATTAGGAGCAACAGCGCCGTGGACGTAGCCCGTGACAACGCCTTGATCGACAGACAGCTTGTTCATGCGGCGGAACGACATGTTCTCACCGATTTTAGCGACGAGCGACACGAGATATTCTGTTGTGTTCTTGCCGTCTTCGATCTGGGCTTGTGCCAGTTCTTCGGACGAGTTCACAGTTAGGCCAGCCTTGGCGATCTTCGCGACAGCAGCTTGGAAGCCTTCATTCCGCGCCACAAAGTCAGTTTCTGAGTTCACTTCAACGACAACACCCGTCGTGCCGTCAGAATGAACAGCGACAAGACCCTCAGCAGCCACGCGGCTAGACTTCTTGTCCGCTTTGGCAATGCCTTTGGCGCGAAGCCAGTCAATCGCGGCTTCGATATCGCCGTCATTTTCGTTAAGAGCTTTTTTGCAATCCATCATGCCGGCGCCAGTTTTATCGCGCAGGTCTTTCACAAGTGCGGCTGTGATTTGAGCCATTATAATCTCCTTTGAGAGGAATTTAGTAAAAATAGTCCACGCTCACATAGGGAGCGCGGAGATCGATTTAAAGGTGCGAGGCGACTAGAAGGCGCTCAACTTGCCTTCGTTCTTGGCGAGCAAATAATAGAAGGTCACGCGGTTTTTCATGCGTGTTGGCTTCATTGTTTCGCAAACCGCTTTGACTTTTTCCATCGCCGCGTCTTTGTCGTCTACGCCCATTTTCTTGGCCATAAAGCCTTTGACGATTGTCTCAAGCTCTGTCTCGTCTGAACACGCGACGTATTTGCTGTCTTTGTTAGATAGGGACGCGCCAAGGTGCTTTTCGATTTTCGTGACGACTTCTGGATCGACATCCGCATCATATTCGCGCGTGACGCGGAGATATTCAGATTCAGCTTCAGTTGTCTCAGGTGTCTTTGGCGCAACAGCTTCTGGCGTTGGCGCTTCGGCCACCTTGGCTGGCTTTGATTTGGCGAGTTGCTCTGACGTTGTTTCTTCTTTCGACGTTGGCTCTGCGGCAGGTGACGGAGCGTTTTTGTCGATCTCGGCCATCGGCGTTTGCATCGCCATTTCCATTGGGTTTTCAGCCGCACCCAGATCAGCACCAACATTCGCTTGCGCTTCCGTCATACCGTCGAGGATCGCATCCGCCATCAATTCACAGTAAAGCTGGATCGCGCGAGCCGCATCGTCATTACCTGGAATTGGCATATCAGCCGCATCAGGATCAGAGTTCGTGTCGAGAATCGCGATGACAGGGATACCGAGGCGACGCGCTTCTTTAATCGCGATGCCTTCTTTATTCGTGTCGATGACGAACATCAGGTCAGGCTTACCGCCCATATCCTTGATCCCGCCAAGCGCTTTTTCGAGCTTTTCCATTTCGCGGGCGAGTTTCAGGTTTTCCTTTTTCGTCAGGCCTGTTTCGGCATCTGCACCTTGGTCACCCAAAAGGCCTTCAAGTTCTTTGAGGCGAGTGATGGAGCGCGTCACAGTCTGCCAGTTGGTCAGCATGCCGCCGAGCCAACGGTGGTTCACATAATACTGCGCACAACGCTTAGCGGCATTCGCAACAGGGTCTGACGCTGCACGCTTTGTGCCGACGAACAGAACGCGACCGCCCTTGGCCGCAACGCCGCGCGCTTCGACCAGCGCTTGATGCAATAAAGGCACAGTCTGCGAGAGATCCATGATGTGGATATTTGAGCGAGCGCCAAAGATATAAGGCGCCATTTTCGGGTTCCAACGATGTGTTTGATGACCGAAGTGAACACCAGCTTCGAGCAGCTGACGCATTGAAAATTCAGGTAAAGCCATGGATATCTCCTGTTTCCGGTTGGCCTGTGCAGGGTGTGGAGATATCGGATTATTCCGCTATCCCACCGGAATTGAGAGACGCCTATATGACGAACCCCAGCACCTACACGCGAGTTAAGCGCGGCGTATAGCGCGGCGAGCGTGGATTGCAAGGGGTTTTTGCGGAGGCGAACAAAGCACATGTCAAAAGCTTTGGAAGCGTTTAAAATTTCGAGGATATTTAGCTATAGTATATGTCTGAATTATCCTCAAAGGGGACGTTAGCGAGCGGCTTAGTTTCAGCGATTTTTGGAGGTTGTATGTTAGCAGCGGACGCTATTGCATACAGAAAGCTAATTGTCTGAAACATATAAGTGTGTAATACGGATTTGATGTTCAAAACCCTGCGATTACGGAAATTTCTAACAATTTCATCGAGTTTAATTGTAGCTCTTTTTGCGGGTTTGAGTTTTCTCTATTTCACTATCCAGCCTCCCAAACTGATCATACCAGAAAAAACTGATCTGATATTATCAAACCTGACAATCTGGAACCCCGGATTAGATTTTGTTTCTGGGCAAACCCTTGAAATTTCAGATGGTATTATCACCAACATTGAGCCGTCTAAATCAGATGTGAGTGGTTCAATTTGTACGGGGTGCTACGCAATGCCAGGATTGATTGATGCACATATCCACACGCCGCCCAGCATTGCTATAGGTAATCGGGAGCTATTTTCATTACTCTACCTCCAGAACGGAGTTACCGCTGTAAGAGATTTGGGTCAGTTCGATGACGATCTTCCAAAACTAATCAGACGCATTGAGTCGGGAAAACTTGCTGGTCCGCGAATGTACCGCTGTGGGCGCATTCTAGATGGTGATCCGCCAAGTGTGCCTGGAGCAATTCTTGTAGAAAGCGCCGAAGACGGCAAGCGCACAGTTGCTAAACATGCTAGTCAAGGTGTGGATTGTATCAAAGTATATGGGAATTTATCTCCGGATGCTTTCCAAGGTGTTTCTGAAGAAGCCAACCTAATTGGTCTGCCACTTATAGGTCATACACCTAATTCTATATCCTTTGGTGACATCAAAAACTTTGAAAGCCAGCACTATACGGGCATTCCCTACCTAATAAAGCCCGCGCCGATAGGGCGGGCCTATAAGAATCAAGACCTTATCGACATGACCGAAAGTGATATTAATGACGTATTGAATGTGATGGTTATGAATAATATTTCGTTCCTACCGACAAATGCCAACCTAATGTCGAGGTTAACCGTTTCAGATATAGAGCGTTTTCCGCCATCAGAGGGGTTCAAACACTTACCCGAATTTTGGGAAATCGCATGGCCTTCTATCGTATCCCACCCTGAAACAGAGGCTGAAATACAGACCGAGTTAGAAGCCCGAGCTTATGCTCTTTCATTCATTCGAAAAGCGAATGAAAGCGGCATTGATGTCTTAGTTGGAACCGACGTTATCATGCCCTATGTGATACCAGGTGAAGCGATGCACCAGCAACTTGAAATAATGTCACAAGCCTTAGGCTCAAATGAAAAAGCCTTGCAAGCCGCCACTCATGTGAATGGAAAACACATTGACCCGGGGAAAATAGGCCAAATTGCTACTGGCGCTTACGCTGACATTTTATTATTTAAAAACAATCCTAGACATGACTTAGCCACCATTAAAAATTGGGACTATGCAATAGTTGATGGTCGAGTTTACTCCCGCAAGGATGTGGATGCGGCAGTCGAGAAGTTCGACAAGCACTTCAGAGGAGCCTTATACTCCAGAGTAATGAATGCTGCATATAAGGTTATAGCAGGAGAATATGAAGCCTCGGAAGTCAGCAATCATTAGCAAATTATAGATTTGCGCTACCCCCGCTTTCGTAAAGGAACTGGTTGATGATGAGTATCTTTCTTTGGGCGTTTTAAGACACTCACCTAACGTCCGCTTCGCCCCCAGAGCAGACACTCGAACCCCTAAGCTGCCACCTCCACAATCGTTTCGATCGCGCGGTGGGCTTTGAGGGCTTTCTGGAAGGCGGGGTCGATTGCCCAGCGGCCGTCTAGACGCCATTCGGCGACACGATTGGCGCCAATCGGGGCCGCGATCTCGATAAAACCTTCGGTTTCGTGCTTGGCGGATTTCATTGTGTTGAGCGTGTTTTGTAGCTCGTCCAGCGTTTCGATGGTGGCGTTACGGAGACGGATTTTTAGGCCCTTTGGTTTCGCCGCAACGGCTGTCTGGTCCGTATTCAATACTTCGGCGGCCTCCGCGAACAAACGAATATCGCCGTCGCCAGCTTCCGCTTTGACCTTTACTTTCACAAGGGTCCCCGCGCCGAGAATGTCGCGTTTTTCTGTCAGGATTGCCTCGGAAAACAGGACTTCATATTCCCCTGTCGGGTCAGAAATATTGACAAAGGCAAAGCGTTTTCCGCGCTTGGACACACGCTCTTGGCGCTTGCGCACAACGCCTGCCATATAGAGGTAGCGCCCCGCCTTGCCCTCCAGGTCTTCGGCGAAGGTGATATTTTTCAAGCCGTCCAAGTGCCCTTCCAACGGGTGCCCGCCGAGGTAAAACCCAACTGCCCCCAACTCGTGATCCAACTGCTCGATATTACCCCACGGCGACACATGTGTCAGATCAGGATCAGAGATCGCCATGTCATCGCCGCCAAAAAGGCTATTTTGCTGGCTCTCGCGTTCTTTGGCGGCCAGGACGCCGATATTCTGCAAGGTCGAAGCCGAGGCCAGCACAGTCGCGCGATTTGGTTCTACGCAGTCAAAGGCCCCGCTACGGGCGAGGTTTTCAATCGCGCGCTTATTGACCATGCGCATGTCCACGCGGCGGGCGAAATCGTAGACACTTTCGAATGGCCCGCCCTTCTCCCGCACCTCGACCAGATGTTTCATCGCTTCCAGTCCGACATTCTTCAACGCGCCCAGCGCATATAAAACAGTTCCATCCGCCACATCGAAATCCGCCATAGAGCGATTGATGCAAGGCGGCATGATAGTCAGTTCCATTCGCTTTGCTTCTTGGTAAAACTGCGCGAGTTTTTCGACATTATTCAGATCAAGGCTCATGATCGCCGCAATAAATTCGACGGGATGCTTGGCTTTTAAATAGGCCGTGCGGAAAGAAATCATGGCGTAAGCGGCCGCGTGAGATTTGTTAAAGCCGTAGCCCGCAAATTCGTTCACAAGCTCAAAAATATCCGCTGCTTGACGCTCATCCACGCCCCGCTCACGCGCACCATCAATGAATTTTGACTTCTGGCGGTTCATTTCCGCTTGGTCTTTTTTGCCCATAGCGCGACGGAGCAAATCCGCATCGCCGAGCGAGAAGCCCGATAGCGTTTTGGCAATCTCCATCACCTGCTCTTGGTAGATAATAATGCCGTAAGTCTCTTTGAGGATGCCCTCCAGCGAGGGATGCGGATAGGTAATTTTCTGCACACCGAATTTCCGGTCAATATAATCCGGTATGTTTTTCATCGGCCCCGGACGGTAGAGCGAGATCAGAGCGGTTAACTCCTCCAAACTCTCAGGCCGCATCTTGCGCAGGACGTCCCGCATGCCCGAACTCTCAAGCTGAAACACGCCCGCCGATAATGCATCATGCAGGGGCTTATAGGCCTCAACATCGTCCGTCGACAATGTCTCCAAATCCACAAGCTTGCCCTGTTTAGCCAAGTATTTCAGACAGCGATCAATCACCGTCAGCGTTTTCAAGCCTAGAAAGTCAAACTTCACCAGCCCTGCTTTTTCGACGTATTTCATCGAAAATTGTGTGGCGGGAATGTCGGAACGGGGATCGCGGTAAAGCGGCACCAACTCCGTCAATGGACGGTCGCCGATCACGACACCCGCCGCGTGGGTCGACGCGTTACGGTAGAGCCCTTCGAGTTGTAACGCAGTATCGAGTAATTGCCGCACAGCGGGTTCGGCGTCGCGGGCTTCGCGCAGCCCTTTCTCCATGCCTATCGCTTGTTCAAGGCTTACGGGGTTGGCGGGGTTAGACGGGACGAGTTTGGCGAGGCGGTCGACCTGGCCCAACGGCATTTGCATGACGCGGCCAACATCGCGCACAACCGCGCGGGCTTGCAATGTCCCGAATGTGATGATCATCGCGACTTGGCCTGCACCGTATTTATCGCGCACATAGTTGATGACTTCGCCGCGACGTTCTTGGCAGAAATCAATATCGAAATCAGGCATGGACACACGTTCGGGATTGAGAAAGCGCTCGAACAGCAGGCCGTAACGCAAGGGGTCTAGATCGGTAATTGTCAGCGCCCACGCGACGACAGACCCCGCGCCCGAGCCCCGCCCTGGCCCGACAGGAATTCCGCGCTCTTTCGCCCATTGAATAAAATCCGCAACGATCAGGAAGTAACCCGGAAAGCCCATCTGCGTGATGACATTCAGCTCAAATTCCAAGCGCTCGACATACTCTTCACGGGTCGTCGCCAGCTCTATTTTCGCCAGCCGTACCTCCAATCCCTTATGCGCTTCCCGCGATAAAAGCTCGCCCTCGGACGATGATCCGTCGCCAAAATTGGGTAGAATAGGCGCGCGCGGCGGTGACCTAAAGGCACAGCGCTGTGAAATTTCTAATGTATTTTCAATGGCTTCTGGCAAGTCGCTAAACAACTCCGCCATCTGTTCGGATGATTTGAAGTAATGATGCAGCGTCAGCTTCCGCCGATCTGTCTCAAGTATATATGAGCTTTCGGACATGGCCAGCAAAGCGTCATGGGCCTGATACATTTCAGGTGAGAGGAAATAGGGTTCATTCGTTGCAACAATCGGCAGATCGTGCCCATAGGCCAAATCTAGCAAGGCCGCTTCGACCTTGGGTTCGTTCGGACGGAGGTGGCGCTGCAATTCGACATATAAACGATCAGGGTAAAGCGTCTTTAGCTGCTCCAACCATGCCAGCGCTTCCCCGTCTTGGCCGCGCATAATGAACTGATTGAGAACTCCGTCAGGCCCGCCCGTCAGCGCGATCAGTCCCTCACTATGCTCCGCCAGCTTGGACACGCGCACATGCGGGACATCCGTTGCCTCAACATCCAAAAACGCGGAAGAGGACAGCGCCATGAGGTTGGCATAACCGACCTCGTTTTGGGCGAGCAGGACAAGTGTCCCGTCCGGCTCTTTGTGAATTTGCCCGGGCTGGCGCGCCCCTTCTAAATCTAGCGATAAGGTTACGCCGATAATTGGCTGCACACCTGCCTTCGCGACAGTCTCTGAAAATTCGAGAGCGGCGCACATATTATTGGTGTCAGTCATGGCCAGAGCCGGCATGCCCCAAGAGGCGGCGCGGTCGGCGGTTTCACTAATTTTAAGCGCACCCTCCAACATGGAATATGGGGTACGCATACGAAGGTGGACGAAAACAGGGCTGGCCATAGAGCGTCTCCACCTTCTTTAGGTTACATTTGGAGGAGGATTAGCCCCCGATCACCATCATCCACATTGTCATTACAGCCACGAATCCTGCGAGGACAGCTGCAGATGTTATGTCAGTCACGATTTGCTTGGTCATGGTCTACCCTTATATTATCTGTGTATAGGGTATTATGTTCTGCTTTTGTTCTATTCGTCAAGCCCTAATTCACAGGGTTTTGCAGAAACTTATCCACAGGGCGCGCAAGACGATTATCCACTAGACACCCCGCCACCCATCGCGCCATAGCGGAAATATGAACACCCACTTTTCCCCGCGCTGGGCTTTTTGGGGCGCGTGAATGCGAAGGATATGCCGGGTAATGCGATCTTATTTCAGAGCGTGGTCGCGTTAGCGTTCATCCTAACTGCGACATTTGAGTTTATCGTGGTGTTCGCGGGGGCGCTGCTGGCGCTCAATAGTTTCTTGGCGGTGATGGGCTTGTTTATCCTGCGCTGGCGAGAGCCAGACTTAGCGCGACCTTATCATGCATGGGGGTATCCCGTCGTGCCGCTGGTCTACCTCGCGATTACGGGATTCACGCTATTCTATGTCGCGACACATGAACCCGCCAAAGTGTTATTTGCAGCAGGCATTATCGCGGCAGGCGCAGTATTCTACCTAGTAAGTCGGCGCGGTCGCAGAGCGGACATAGGGCACGATTAGACCATCTTTGACCGTCAAAACGCGGTCCATATATTGTGTCAGCGCCATATTATGGGTCGCGACTAGGGCCGACACGCCCTCTTGGCGGGTCAGATCGAACAGGCTTTGGAAGACCGCCGCAGAGGTCGCAGGGTCAAGGTTCCCCGTCGGCTCGTCCGCCAGCAGAATTTGGGGCTTGTTCGCCAGAGCGCGGGCAATCGCGACACGCTGCTGCTCCCCGCCCGACATTTGGCTTGGCTTATGCGTAGATCGTTCGGTCAGGCCCATAATCGCGAGAAGCCGCGACGCCTCTTGTTGAGAGCGCTTGGTATTCTTCCCCGCAATCATTTGCGGGATCATGATATTCTCCAACGCGGAGAACTCTTTTTGCAAGTGATGGAATTGATAGACCATCCCGATCGTGTCGCGTCGGATTTGCGTGCGCTCGTCATCAGGCAATTTCAGGCACTCGCGGCCATTGATATAGACTTCGCCCGCATCAGGTTTTTCAAGCAGTCCAGCCGCGTGCAGAAGCGTTGATTTGCCAGAGCCACTCGGGCCGATCAGGCCGACCATTTCGCCTGGAAAAATATCAACATCTGCGCCCGCCAGCACAGTCAAGATACCTTCCCCCGATTGGTAAGTTCGGTGCAGATTGCGCACAGACAATATGGGTCGCTTATTCATCGGCGCACTATTCATAACGTAGAGCATCCACAGGGTCCACGCGCGAGGCGCTGATCGCGGGCAAGAATGTTGCAGCGGCAGAGATTAAGAAGCCCCAAAACGCCACGCCCGCGACCTCTGACCAAACGATCTTGGCAGGAATACCGCTGGAGAGTTGATAGACGTCAGCTGGGAATAATTCGCAGCGGCAGACGAACTCAATCGTGCTTTGCACCGTGCCGATATTTAGGCAGAACAAGATACCAATGATCAGCCCTGCCAGCGTGCCGAGTATCCCGATCATCGCCCCGCTCATCAGGAATATCCGCAAAATACCGCCCTGCGTCGCGCCAATCGTGCGCAAAATGGCAATGTCTTTTGACTTATTTTTCACCAACATAATCATAGAGGCCAGCACGGGGAACGCGGCAATGATTACCACGATCATAAAGATAAAACGCATGGCGATTTGCTCAGTCCGCAGCGCGGTGGCGACAGACGCGTTCTTATCTTTCCACGTCGAGATAAAGACGGGTTGCTCCGCTGCATTACTGATCGGCTCGTAAAGTTTGTTAATGTCATCCGCATCATTGAGGCGGATTTGAACTTCGCCTGTCACCTTACCCCCTTCGAACAAAAGTGTGGCTTGGTCAAAGTCCATGAAGATATAAGTCTGGTCCGTTTGTAAAATCCCGATCTCAAATACGGCGCCGACTGTGTAGGTCTTCGTGATCGGCATCGGCCCAGCAAAAGGCGTAGCGCGGGTTCTGGGCGAGAATATCGTCAAGCGATCGCCCGCAGACAAGCCAAGTGACGCCGCCAAGCGCTGCCCCATCGCAATCTGGTGGTTCGCACCCGCCCCTTGGCCAAAGCCGTCCAAGCTGCCCTCGACAATTTTTTGCGAGATTAGCTCATAACTGCGCAGGTTTTGCGGGCGAATACCAATGACTTGCGCGAGGCCGAACTGCCCGTTCGCTTGGACGCCTGTATAGTGTTGCGTGAATTGATAGGCTTCGTCGACTCCTGGCACGGCAGCAAGCCTTTGTTCCATCGCAATCATGCTCTCTGGCGAAGGGGACGGGGCAGCGGAGGCAACATACATATGCCCTTCACTGCCAATCGTCAGGCGGATCATCTCCGACCGAAATCCGTTCATAATCGACATGATAATGATCATCGCCGCAATCGCGAGCATGATACAAGTAAAGGAAATCGCAGCGATCAACCCGACCCCGCCTTGCGTTTTCTTCGCACGCAGATAGCGCATCGCAACCATGCGCTCAATCATGCCGAAGGGCTTATTCTGCCCACCCTTTAAGGGTGCGTTATCAGCGACGCTGCGCAATTATTCGAACTCAGCCATGATAAACGCAATCGCGGCATCTGGCGTCATTTCCTGCTTTTCGCCCGTCGCGCGGGTCTTCACTTCGACCACGCCGTTCTTGAGCCCCCGAGGCCCAACAACGATTTGATATGGCAAACCAATCAAGTCCATGCGCGCGAATTTCTGCCCGCCGCGATCATCTTTATCGTCGTAGAGAGGGTCGATGCCTGCTGCGGTTAATTTAGCGTAGAGGTCTTCGCACGCTGCGTCTGCGGCTTCGTCGCCAGTCTTGAGATTGATGATCCCTGCCCCGAACGGCGCAACGGCTTTGGGCCAGATAATGCCGTCATCATCGTGGCTGGCCTCGATGATGCCGCCGACGAGGCGGGAGACACCGACGCCGTAACTGCCCATCATGACAGGATGATCTTTGCCGTCTGGCCCTGCGACGACTGCGTTCATCGGCTTGGAATACTTATCACCGAAATAGAAGATGTGACCCACTTCGATCCCGCGCGCTGAGAGCTGTTTGTCCGCTGGCAGCTTCGCAAACGCCTCAGCGTCGTGCATTTCGTCAGTCGCCGCGTAGAGCGCGGTGCGTTCGTCGAACACGGCTTGTCGCCCTGCATCTGTGTCGACAACACCAGGAGGCGGCATATCAACAAGGTCTTTATGGCAGAACACTTCGCTCTCGCCCGTCTCTGCAAGGATCAGAAATTCGTGAGACAGATCACCACCAATCGGGCCTGTATCCGCGCGCATTGGTATAGCCTTTAGTCCCATGCGGGCATAGGTGTTGAGGTAGGCGACGAAGTGCTTGTTATAACTCACCCGTGCGGCCTCTGGCGAAATGTCGAAGCTATAGGCATCCTTCATCAGGAATTCACGCCCACGCATCACGCCGAAGCGCGGCTCGACGCTCATCGCGGAATTTCCACTGAATATGATAGAGGTTTTGCGGCAAGTCTTTGTAGGAGCGCACATAGGACCGGAACATGTCCGTGATCATGTCTTCATTGGTCGGCCCGTAGAGCAATTCGCGATCTCCGCGATCTGTGATGCGCAGCATTTCAGGGCCGTAGGCATCGTAACGCCCCGTCTCTTTCCAATGGTTGGCGGATTGGATCGTCGGCATGAGCATTTCAACTGCGCCAATTTTGTTCTGCTCCTCACGGACGATCTGTTCGATCTTGCGCAGAACTTTATAGCCGAGCGGCAGCCAGATATAGATACCCGCACTGTCTTGCTTGACCATCCCTGCCCGCAGCATAAAGCGGTGCGAGGCAATGGTGGCGTCCGCCGGGGTCTCTTTGAGGACAGGCAGGAAATATTGCGAGAGGCGCATGGAGGGATACTCTTTTCTGGTCGTGTTTCGTGTAACGGGCTTAGCGCCTGCGCTGTGCAGCGACAAGCACGGGTTTCGCTTGAGGCGTGAATTTTTTGAGAGATTACCGTCTATCGACGGGCGAAAAATTCCCCAAACATGGACCAATCAACAACGCCTGAGATAATTACGCCGCAAGCAATCACCCACAAGACGACTGAAATTTTAGTAGTCAGAATAAACTTCGCTTTAATATTGGCCTCGACAGGGGCGCCAGGTTCCGTCCCTTCGACGATCTCGCCCTCCTCCGCCTGTCCACGAATATTGCGCGGCAGCACGGTGAACAACACGGTCCACCAGATGATAAGAAAGACAACCAAGCCAGAAAACGGACCCATTTAGTGGCCTCCATCCTTAGGCGTTTCCATCAACTCTATCAGCACACCCCCAGAATCGCCGGGATGGAGAAAGACGACAGGTGTGCCGTGCGCCCCAATACGCGGTTCATTCAAGACCCGCATCCCTCGCTCCGCCATGAGCAGACTCGCAGCGTGAATATCATCAACCTCAAAGCAGATATGGTGCTGTCCGCCTTTGGGATTATTTTTGAGAAATTTGCTGATCGGCGACATATCTCCGTAAGGCGTGATCAATTCGATCTGCCCGCTGGGAAGGTTGACGAAGGCGTAAGACACGCCTTGCGGCGGCAGGTCTTTCGGCTCGGTAATATCGGTCACGCCAAAGACATCGCGGTACATCGCAATCGCCGCGTCAATATCTGGCACGGCGATGCCAACGTGGTTTAGGGGGCCGAGGAAATTGTCTTTACTCATGATCTCACACTCCTATTGCGCGGCCTATTTTACGCGGTGCGCAACGACCTCAACGATAGTTCGTTTACCTGTTTTTTCCCGGACAAGGCGTTTGACTTTACTACGGATTTTATCTTCCACAACGTCTTCATCCTGCCGCGCGCGGGGCTTCATATTGTCAATCGCGTCTTCCGCCTCGTCGGCGACCATGTCGAGCAAGACGTCGAGTATTTCGCCTTTCTCGCCTTCGGGGAAGCCACTGATACGCGGTTCGGGGCCAGCGACGATACGGCCTTTACCGTCAATCACAACGCTTACAGACACATGCCCTGCATAGGCCATTTTCTTGCGCAAACGCAGGCCTTCATCGCGATCAGACACAATCGCAGATCCGTCTTGGTGCAGGCGACCTGAGACGACAATATCCACGACTTGCGGCACCTTCGCGCTCTCGTCTTCAGACGCTAGCAAGATCATTTCACCATTGCGCGGCGCGAGCGCTTTTTTGACGCCGAGCGAACGGGCCAGTTTGGCGTGTTCGAGCAAGTGCCGCCGCTCGCCGTGAACAGGGATCGCGATTTGCGGCTGCACCCAATCATACATGCGGGTCAGCTCGTCACGGCAAGGGTGGCCCGACACATGGATCGGCCGCATTTTCTCCGTCACGATCTCGACACCGTCATCAGCCAGCGCGTTTTGAAGCGCGAAGATGCCCTTGTCATTTCCAGGGATAATCTTGGAGCTAAAGATGACAACGTCACCTTCGTGAAATTTCACATTGCGATGCTCCCCTGACGCAATCCGAGACAGCGCCGCACGGGGTTCACCTTGGCTACCTGTGCAGAGATAGAGCAAATGCGCAGCGGGCATAGAGCGGGCCTCGTCTTCATCGACAAAATGCCCCACGTCTTGAAGCAAGCCGACGGACTTCGCCGCCGCCGTCATGCGTTTCATCGATCGCCCAACGAGACAGATCGAACGGTCATTTTCTTTCGCCGCCATCATCACGGATTCCATGCGCGCGACATTCGACGCAAAACTCGCAACCGCGACTCCTACGCCCTCATATTCTTTGATCAGTCGCGTCAGTTCTTCCCGCACCCCCTCTTCCGAGCCAGCTTCGCCGGGCGAGAAGACATTGGTGCTGTCGCAAATCATGGCGAGCACGCCCTCTTTACCCAGATCACGCAGGGCTGCCTCATCGACAGCCTCACCAATTTGTGGAGCTTCATCGATTTTCCAATCGCCCGTGTGCAAGATCGTGCCAAGCGGCGTGCGAATGGCAAGCGCGTTCGGCTCTGGTATGGAATGGGTCAGCGTAATCAGATCAAAGGTGAACGGTCCCAAGTCAAAGCTGCCCTTGAGCGGCACTTCTCGCAGATCAACTTCGCCCGTCAGGCCAAATTCTGCGAGACGATCTTTGACCAAATACATCGTAAACGGCGTGGCATAGACGGGGCATTTCAGGCGCGGCCAGAGGCGGCCCAGCGCGCCCATATGGTCTTCATGCGCATGGGTTAGGACGATGCCGAGCAAGTTCTCCCGCTGCTGTTCGATAAATTCAATATCGGGCATGATGATGTCAATGCCAGGCGTTTCGCTATCGCCGAAGGTGACGCCAATATCGACAATAACCCATTTGCGGTCATGTTCTGGCCCGAAGCCAAACAGGTTCAGATTCATCCCAATCTCGCCAGACCCGCCAAGTGGGAGAAAGACGAGTTCGTCAGGCTTGGATTGTGTTTTACGTTTGGATTTAGCCATGCTGTCCGATCATTGAGTTCGACTCATTTATTCAAGCGCCAGACTTCATATAGACCGTCAATCGTCAGTTGCGAGTCATAGTGCGTAATTGTCTCAGATGATCCTTCGAACAATGACGCAACACCGCCCGTGCCGATCACCGTAAAGTCGCGGCCGTCTTCTTTGCGGATCTGCCATACTAACCCGTCGATCAGACCGATATAGCCCCAGAAGACACCCGATTGCATCGCCGACACTGTATCTTTGCCGACCACATGATCTGGCTTTTTAATCTCAATCCGCGGGAGCTGCGCTGCCGCTTCGTGCAGGGCGCGCATAGATAGGTTGATGCCAGGCGCAATAACGCCGCCTTCGAAATGGCGATCTGCCGACACGATATCGAAAGTCGTCGCCGTGCCGCTATCAATGATGATGAGCGGGCCTTTATATTTTGTGACGGCGCCGAGTGCATTGACAAGGCGGTCAGCGCCCACTTGCTGCGGCTGATCAATACGCACACCAATCCCGATTTCCACGCCCTCTTCGCCAATGATAATTGGCTCGACGCCCATATGTCGCCGCGCGAGGTTGCGCATGTTAAACAGGCTTTGCGGCACCACAGTCGAAATGACGCAATCCGTGATCTCTTTAAAATCAAGTCCCGCCATATTCATAAGTTGATAGAACCAGACCGCAAATTCATCCGCTGTTCGCGTGGCATCCGTGCCGATCCGCCACTCCCCGACCCAGTTTTTGCCGTCATGAATCGCAAAGAGCGTATTCGTATTTCCGCTATCAATCGCTAGAAGCATTATTCGCATTTTCTCCAAAGAAGACATCGCCTGCATAGACGTCCCGTACCGTGCCATTATCCAGTGTCACGCGCAATGCTCCATCCGCGCGCAGGTCGGACGCTGTGCCGCGAAATGTCTCGTCGTCCAGATTGACCGTGACAGGGCCCGGAATATTGGTCGCCCGCGCGCGCCATGCGCTGTGAATAGGCGCAAAGCCTTGGGTTTTGAAAGCCGTAAATCCATCGTCAAAATGCTTGGCGAGAAGAGCGAGAAATGGGGCTGCGCCAGTGAAAATCGGCTCGGGATCATTGAGGGCTTCGGGTGTGATATGCGCTAGTAAATGCGTAGCGGGATAGGGTGTGTTTTCGGGGTGGGAGGTTAAGTTGACACCGATCCCGACAATGACGGCCCCGCCAATATTTTCGAGGAGTATCCCGCTGATTTTTGCGCCGCCCAGCAAGACGTCATTGGGCCATTTCAGAATGGGAGCTTGGCGGAGGGCGTAGCTCTCAAATGTTTTTGCGAGCGCCACGCTGGCGACGAAGCTGAGTTGGGCAGCGTCTTGCGGCGGGCCGTCAAATTCGTAGAGCGCGCTCGCGTAGAGATTGCCGCGCGGCGATGACCAGTCGCGGCCGCGGCGCCCGCGCCCTGCTGTTTGGACATCCGCCCTCACCCAGAACGGGCCACGCTCCCCTGCTTGGAATAGCTCGATTGCCTTAGCATTGGTCGAACCAAGGCTATCAAATTCAAAGAATTGCAAGCGCGGGCCTAAAACAGCGCCGCCGCCGCTTTGCCGATCACCTCTTGAATAGGGATCGATGTAAACGGCAGCATAAAGAGCGGGAAGATGATCAGGGCAGAGATCAAGACCAGAGCCTTGAGGGACTTTGGCGCTTCCACAAATTCGTTCGCCACATCGTCAAACCACATCGTTTTGATAACGCGCAGATAATAGAACGCGCTGATCACAGAGGCGATCAAGGCCAAGATGGCGAGAGGCACGAGACCTGCTTCAAACGCTGGCGTAAAGGCAAAGACTTTACCAAAAAAGCCGAGCAATGGCGGAATCCCCATCAGCGAGAACATCAAGATCGTGATGATCATAGCCAATGGACGGTTCGTCTTGGACAGACCACCCAGATCAGAAATTTGTTCGACCATACCGTTGCGGATACGCATTTGAAGGATTGCAGCGAACACACCAATAACTGTGACGACGTAGATGGTCATAAAGATCAACATGCCTTTGACGCCCGCAACTGTGCCAGCCGCCAGCGGGACGAGCGCGTAGCCCATATTCGCAATCGAAGAATAAGCCATCAGGCGCTTGATATTCGTCTGCACTAACGCGCCAATCGCGCCGACAAACATGGATAGCACAGACAGCGTGATAATGACTTGCTGCCATTGTCCAGGAATATCGCCGAAGGGGCCGACCAGAAGACGCGTAATCACGGCCATCGCGGCGAGCTTTGGCGCGGCGGCAAAGAACCCTGTCACAGGCGTTGGCGCGCCTTCATACACATCAGGTGTCCACATATGGAACGGGGCGGCCGATATCTTGAACGCCAAACCACAGAGGAGGAACACCATGCCCGCGACGACGCCAGAAGTCGCCCCATTCTCCGCGATTGACGCCGCAATTTGGGGATATTCGAGCGAGCCGGTAAAGCCATAAACCATAGACGCGCCGTAGAGCAGAAGCCCCGACGAAATCGCCCCTAGCACGAAATATTTGAGGCCCGCTTCGGATGCACGCAAGCTATCGCGGTTAAACGCGGCCATAATATATAGCGCGAGGGACTGCATTTCGAGACCGACATACATAGACAGCAAATTGTTCGCTGATGCCATGATCGACATGCCTAGCACGGCATAAAGCGTTAGGACTGAGAACTCGAACCGGTCAAGGCGTTCGCGTTCAAAGTAATCTTTGTTGAGCATGAGAGCGGCGGCAGCTGATAGGCCCATAATCGCATTAATATAATGCGTGAAATCATCAACCCGCAGCAGCCCTTGGAAGCTCTCGCCTTGAGGCTTGCCGAGCAAGAACCCAATCAGAGCGTAGACGATCAGAATCCCGATCGTGATCCAGCGGATGGCCGGCGCGCGGTTCGTATCTTTTTTGACCCCTGCCAGCAACAAAGTCGTAGCGAGGATTGCCAGAACGAGCTGCGGCGCCATGAGTGACAGTGTTTGCAACATGATTAGTTCGCCTTCATGTTTGCGATGTCAGCATTGAAATTGCTGATCAGGTTTTCAACAGAAGCGTTGGTGATGTCTGTAATCAAGGACGGGTAAACACCCAGCAAGATCGTGAAAAACGCCAAAATACCGAGGATGAAATACTCCGTGCCAGTGACGTCTTTGATGTCTTTGAGTTTCTCGTTCACAACCTCGCCAAAGATCGCCGCGCGGTAGAGATAGAGCCCGTAGACCGCGGATAAAATCATACCGAAAGCTGCACCAAAGGCGATCCATGGGTTGACCTGATAGGCACCGACCATCGTTAGGATTTCCCCCACAAAGCCCGACGTGCCTGGCAAGCCGACATTGGCCATGGTGAACAGCAAGAAGAAGGTCGCATAGATCGGCATGCTTTTGACGAGCCCGCCATAGAACGCAATCTCGCGTGTGTGCATACGGTCATAGATGACGCCGACGCAGAAGAAGAGCGCGCCAGAGATTACACCATGGCTGAGCATTTGGAATATCCCGCCTTGGATGCCTTGTAAGTTAAACGCGAAAATCCCCATCGTCACAAAACCCATATGCGCAACGGAGGAGTATGCGATCAGCTTTTTCATATCTGTCTGACGATAGGCCACCAGCGAGGTGTAAATAATCGCGATCACGCTCAGCCAATAGATGATCGGCGCGAGGTTAAATGACGCTTCTGGGAAAAGCGGCAGTGAGAAACGCAGGAAGCCATAGCCACCAAGCTTCAACAAGACGCCCGCCAGAATAACAGAACCTGCGGTTGGCGCCTCAACGTGGGCATCGGGGAGCCATGTATGGACAGGCCACATCGGCATTTTCACGGCAAAGCTGGCGAAGAACGCGAGCCAGAGCCATGTCTGCACCCCGCCCGGGATTTGAAGCTTTGTCATTAAGACACGCATATCCATGGTCGGACTGTCGAGTTGTTGGCCACTATAATTATAGATCCAGAGGATTGCACCGAGCATCAACACGGAGCCGAGCAGCGTGTAGAGGAAAAACTTATACGACGCGTATACGCGGTTCTTCCCGCCCCACACGCCGATGATAATGAACATCGGGATCAGGACCGCTTCAAAGAACAGATAGAACAGCACCAAATCTAGTGCCACAAACACACCAATCATCAGCGTTTCTAAGATCAGGAAGGCGATCATATATTCGAGCATGCGCTCTTTGATCGACGTCATACTTGCCAGAATACAAAGCGGTGTCAGGAACGCTGTTAGCAGCACGAACAGCACGGAAATGCCGTCAACACCAAGGATATATTGAATACCGCCGCCAAGCCATTGCGTGTCTTCCACGAATTGGAAGCCGGCTTGTGTGCGGTCAAAGTTCAGTGTCAGTAGCACGGCTAGCACTAGCACAACGCCGGACACGAGCAGGGCCACGCGCGGCGCATTGATTTCCATTTGCGCCTTGTCCTTGGACAGCGCAGCAATCACAGCCAACAAGATCGCGACGACCGCTGGCAAGAAGGTGATCAGGGTTAGGATAGGATAGGCTTCCATGGTCTAGCCCCCCATTCCGCGAAATGCGATCATAATCAAAGCAGCAACTCCGAGCAGCATGACAAAGGCGTAGTGATACAGATAGCCTGACTGGAATTTCGACAAGCGCTTGGCCGCGCCCGCTGCGAATGCCGCCACACCATTGGGGCCGAGGCCGTCAATGATTTTGACGTCGCCGATCTTATAGAAAAAGTCGCCTAGCTTGCGCACACCGCGTATGACTGTGATGTCATATAGCTCGTCAATATACCACTTATTGAGCAAGAAGCGGTAGAGGATGCCGCCGCCTGTTTCCTCGACGTCTTTGATACGGGCCTCCACTTGGCCATCCTTGCGCATATACATCATGAACGCGGTGATGAAGCCAATAACAGACACCAGAACAGGCAAGAGCAGCACCCAGAACGGGTAGCCGTGAACCTTGTTAAACAACCAACCGAATAGACCGTCATGTTTGACCTCGCCGTGGTGAGCATCTGTCGCGACAGTCTCGGCCGCTGCGTAGAGGTAATCTGGCGCCATCATAGCGTGGTGGCCGTAAGCCGTTGGCAAAGCATTGTGCCAGAAATCACCCGAATATTTGCCCATGAAATACTTATAGAACACAGCCCCTGCAAACAGCGCACCGAAGGACAGCACGACAAGCGGCAGGCGCATATTCCACGGGCTTTCATGCGCGTGATCAAATGTGTGCTGATCGCCGCGATATTTACCGTGGAAGGTCATGAAGATCAGACGCCAGCTATAGAAGCTCGTCAACAGCGCTGCGATAATCCCGACCCAGAACGCAAAGACAGCGGTATTGCTCGTGGCTACGCCAGAATACGCCGCCTCAATAATGGCGTCTTTTGAGAAAAAGCCCGCGAAGCCGATTTTCGTGCCTGGAATACCAAGGCCTGTAATGGCCAATGTGCCGATAATCATAGCGCCATAAGTCCAAGGGACTTTGCGCCAGATACCGCCCATTTTACGCATGTCTTGTTCGTGGTGCAGCGCGTGAATAACGGAGCCCGCGCAGAGGAATAAGAGCGCCTTAAAGAACGCGTGAGTGAAGAGGTGGAACATGGCGGCGTTATAAGCCCCGACGCCCGCCGCAAAAAACATATAGCCCAGCTGCGAACAGGTCGAATAGGCTATCACGCGTTTAATATCGTTTTGCACGAGCGCGACCGTTGCGGCGAACAGCGCCGTAAATGCGCCCACGGCCGTCACAAATGCGCTGGTCATCGGTGCGGCTTCGTAAATTGGGAAAGCACGGCAGACGAGGAAGACGCCCGCCGTCACCATAGTCGCAGCATGGATCAAGGCTGACACAGGGGTCGGACCTTCCATTGCGTCAGGGAGCCAGACGTGCAACACAAATTGCGCCGACTTGCCCATCGCGCCGATGAACAGCAAGAAGGCAATCAACTCAATCGCGTTAAACTCCATGCCGAGAAATGGCAGGACGAGGTCTTTGTTCGCGGCCACTTCCGCAAAGACTGCATCAAACTTCACCGAACCAAAGACAAGGAAGATCGTCATGACGCCAAGCGCCAAACCAACATCGCCAACGCGGTTCGTCACAAAAGCTTTGATAGCCGCCGCATTGGCTGACGGTTTTTTGTAGTAGTATCCAATCAGAAGATAAGAGGCGAGGCCCACCCCTTCCCAGCCGAAGAAGAGCTGGATGAAGTTATCAGACGTCACCAACATCAACATGGCAAATGTAAAGAGTGAGAGATAGGCGAAGAAGCGCGGTTTGAACTTATCATCGCTCATATAGCCCCAGCTATAGAGATGCACGAGCGCGGAGACTGAGTTTACCACGACCAGCATGACCGCTGTTAGCGTGTCAATTTTAAACGCCCAATTCGCTTTCAGATCGCCAATATCCATCCAGCGCAACACATTGATTGGCGGGTGTTCTTGGTGGCCGAAGCCCACTTTGAACAGCGCGTACCAAGACAGAACTGCAGACAGAAACAGCAGCCCTGTCGTGATGATCATGGACGATTTTTCGCCGAGCTTCTGCCCCCCGAAACGTGTGCCGGTCAAGCCAGAGATCAGTGCGCCAAGTAGCGGCGCGAATACGATGATGAGATACAACATGACTGCGTTAGCCCTTCATCAGATCAATATCTTCCACGGCAATATTGCCGCGGTTACGGAAGTAAACCACAAGGATCGCGAGGCCGACGGCGGCTTCTGCGGCTGCGACTGTTAGAATGAACAACGCAAATATCTGTCCCGCAATGGGATCATTTCCGACACCGTCCGCCATATGCGTTGAGAAAGCCACGAAGTTGATGTTCACAGCGAGCAGGATTAGCTCGACACACATCAGGATAATGATCACGTTTTTACGGTTTACGAAAATACCGAAGACGCCAATCGTGAACAGCATCGCCGCGACAATTAAATAATGAGAAAGTCCGATAATCATGTCGCGCCCCTACCCTAGACCTTGGCCGGGTTCGATGTCGACCATCTCTACGCCAGTCTCGCGTGTCCGCGCGATTTGATCACCAATATTTTGTTTCCGCACACCTTCGCGCTCGCGCAGCGTTAGGACAATCGCGCCGATCATCGCGACCAATAAGACAAAGCCAGCCGCTTCAAACACACCTGCATAATCCGTATATAAGACTTTCCCGAACGCCTCGAGGTTGGACACACCGTCTTCTGTGCGGTCAACTACCGTAGTCGTGTTATCGCCCATAAAGCGCGTCGCACCGACCATGACCATTTCGGCCAGCAAGATCAAAGCCACCAAAGCACCGATAGGCAAATAGGACAGAAAGCCCTGCTTTAATTCGACGAAATCTACGTCGAGCATCATCACAACAAATAAGAACAATACGGCCACCGCACCGACATAAACCATGACCAGCAAGAGCGCGAGGAACTCGGCTCCCATCAGAATGAACAGCCCTGCCGCGCTGAAAAATGTCAAAATCAGGAACATCACGGAATGCACGGGGTTGCGGCTCGCGACAACCATGAAGGCCGCTGCGACAGCCACAAGGGCGAGCATATAAAATGAGATAGCAATAAGCACGATTCTTAGTTTCCCTCTTTGCACCGCTCTCTAGCGATACGGCGCATCCATGGCTAGGTTTTTTGCGATTTCTGTTTCCCAACGATCCCCATTGGAGAGCAGCTTCTCTTTGTCATAATAAAGCTCCTCCCGTGTCTCAGTTGCGAATTCATAATTTGGGCCTTCGACGATGGCGTCAACAGGGCAAGCTTCTTGGCACAGACCGCAATAGATACACTTGACCATATCGATGTCATAACGCGTGGTGCGACGGGATCCATCAGGGCGCGGCTCGGCCTCGATGACGATGGCTTGGGCGGGGCAGATCGCTTCGCAGAGTTTGCAAGCAATGCAGCGTTCTTCGCCAGACGGATAACGACGCAGCGCATGTTCACCGCGAAAACGGGGCGATAATGGGCCTTTTTCAAACGGGTAGTTAATCGTCACTTTGGGTGCGAAGAAGTACTTCGTCGCAAGCCAGAGCGCACTCCAAAATTCAAGGAGCAGTGCCCCGCGCGCCACTTGTTTTATACGAGCAAACATTAGGCAGACCCTCCGTTGAAGACAACGATTGTCGAGACTAGCACAACGGCGACCAATGCCGTTGGTAGAAAGACTTTCCACCCCAGCCGCATCAACTGGTCATAGCGGTAGCGCGGGACTATGGCTTTAACCATGGCAAACATAAAGAACAGGAATGCTGTCTTAAGGAAGAACCAGAGGAATGGCGGGACGAATTGGATACCAATATCAATCGGCGCATGCCACCCGCCGAGGAATAAAATCGTCATCATCGCAGAGAGCAGCATGATATTCACATATTCGCCGAAGAAATACATGAGGAACGGCGTCGAAGAATATTCGACCTGATAGCCTGCAACCAATTCTGACTCCGCTTCGGGCAAGTCAAAAGGTGGGCGGTTCGTTTCAGCTAGGGCGCTGATGAAAAACAGGATGCCCATATAGAACATAATCGGGAATAGCAGTAAATTCCAAAGCCCGTATTCACCCGCTGGATTAAGCCGGAACATATTCCAATTAAATAACCCACCCTCTTGCGCATCGACAATCGTCGTCAGGTTCATGGAGCCAGAGAGGAAAATCACAGTCAAGATAATGAAGCCGATGGAGACTTCATAAGACACCATTTGCGCGGTGGAGCGCAACGCGCCCATAAATGGATATTTCGAGTTTGATGCCCAGCCGCCAATAATAATCCCGTAGACGCCCATAGAACTAATCGCGAGGACATATAATACGCCGATATTGATGTCTGAAATCACCCAACCTGGGGCTACAGGGATTACGGCCCAAGCGAGAAACGCCATGACAAGGGTGAGGACTGGCGCGAGAATAAAGAGGAATTTGTCAGAGCCCGCTGGCACAACTATCTCTTTGAAAAAGAACTTCAGCGCGTCTGCAATCGTCTGCAGCAAGCCAAAAGCACCCACGACATTCGGCCCGCGACGCATCTGCACCGCCGCCCAAATTTTTCGGTCTGCCAGCACGAGCGCCGCCACAAGCAAAGCCAGCGACAGCACGAACAGCAAGACTTGGCCAGACTTCGCCAAAGTCCATGTGACTTCAAACGGCAGACCTGCCCACCATTCACTAATTCCCATGGCTGGAATTCCCATAATTGGCATGACTATTCCGCCGCTTCTTTGAGGTTATCGTCGATGATTGCTGAACATTCTGCCATGACGTTTGACGCCCGCGCAATGGGGTTGGTCAGGTAGAAGTCCGTGATGGGATTGCGCAATGGCGTATTAGACAATTTAACAGCTTTGCCAGCCCCTTGGCCCAATGTTGACGGGTCAAACTCCGCCTTATCCGCGATATTGCCGAGGCTCATAAAGCTCGGATGGTCTGCAAATAGTTTTTCACGCAATGCGCCGAGATTATCATATGGCAGCACGCGGTTCATGTGACCCGATAGTGCGCGGATAATAGCCCAATCTTCTTTGGCGTCACCTTTCGGCGACACAGCGCGCACGCCCATTTGCACGCGCCCTTCAAGATTGACATAAAGCCCGTCTTTTTCCGTATAAGCCGCGCCTGGCAAGATCACATCCGCGACATGCGCGCCGCTATCGCCGTGGCTGCCCTGATAAATCACGAAGGCATTTTTCAACTTAGAGCCGTCTAACTCGTCTGCCCCTAGCAGGTAAACGGTTTCAATCGCGCCCGACGCCGCCGCGTGCAATATCGCGTCAGTCGCCATACCGCCTTCGCCCGGGACAAATCCCATATCGAGGCCACCAACACGGCTTGCCGCTGTGTGGAGGATATTGACCGTCGCGCCAGTTGCTTTCGCAAACTTACCGACTTCAGCCAGCAACGCCAAGCTAGCCTTGCCGCGCAAGGCGCCTGTGCCAACGATAATCGCTGCATTTTTAGCTTTTTTGAATGTCTGCGAGAAACCTTTTTTAGATTTCACAAATTTGGATAAATCTGCAGGTGACAATCCCAAATGCTCATAGTCATATGTCAGGTCGACGCCCTCGCCGATCAGGCCAACTTCCAGATCACCTGCGATCCAAGCCTTGCGCAGACGAGTGTTAATCAGAGGCGCTTCGTGACGCGGGTTCGTCCCAATCAACAGAACCGCATTGGCGTCTTCCAAGCCTTCAATCGTTGAATTAAATAAATAGCTTTCACGTTGAGCGCCCGAGCCACCGATCAAGCTCCCGTCTTGGCGACAATCGATATGTGTCGTGCCGATCTGACCCATTAAGTCCTTGAGTGCTTTCATCGACTCGGCATCGCACAAATCGCCAGCAATCGCCGCGATCTTGGTCGGGTCACCAGAGAGCTTCTCGGCGACAACCGCCAGCGCTTCATCCCAGCTTGCGGCGCGAAGCTTTCCGTTTTCGCGAATGAACGGACGGTCAAGGCGTTGACGCGCTAGGCCGTCCCACACAAATCGCGTTTTGTCAGAAATCCATTCCTCATTCACGGCATCATTGTTGACAGGCAAAATCCGCAGCACTGCGCCGCGGCGGCTATCTACCCGAATGTTGGACCCAACCGCGTCCATCACGTCAATACTCTCGATTTTCTCCAACTCCCAAGGCCGTGCATTGAAGGCGTAAGGCTTGGACGTCAGCGCACCAACGGGACACAAATCAATGACATTTCCTGATAGTTCGGACGTCAGCGATTTCTCTAAATATGTTGTGATTTCAGCATCTTCGCCGCGATTAACAAGGCCGATTTCCTGCACACCTGCGACTTCGGTTACAAAGCGCACGCAGCGTGTACACTGAATACAGCGCGTCATAATTGTGTTGACCAGCGGGCCCATATGCTTGTCATCGACGGCGCGTTTGTTTTCTTCAAATCGCGAGCTATCACGGCCATAGGCCATGGCCTGATCTTGCAAATCACACTCGCCGCCCTGGTCGCAAATTGGGCAATCAAGTGGATGGTTGATCAATAGGAATTCCATTACGCCTTCACGCGCCGTCTTCACGACTTCGGAATTTGTGCGAATATTGGCAGGCGTACCGTCACGGTTCGGACGCAAGTCTTTGACCTGCAACGCACAGGACGCTTGCGGCTTCGGCGCACCAACCCATTCAACAAGGCACATGCGGCAATTACCCGCCACAGACAGGCGCTCATGATAACAGAAGCGCGGAATTTCCGCCCCGCCATACTCCTCACACGCCTGCATCAGGGTGTATTCTGCGGGCACTTCATGCTCCGTGCCGTCAATATTGATTTTGCGTAGGTCGCTCATTTTTTATCGTCCCTAACAAACACTTTTGGTGATCCACTTCCATCAGGAAACTTCTCAGTAATAGTAACTGTATCACTATCGATTGAATAAACGATCTTAGAGTCCATCGAATGATCTCTCCAACGGCCAAACCCTGTTCCAGGGCCCTCTTGATCAACAGTAGACCAAATAATTTTATTTCCTGACGTTTTACAGCGTGTTTTCCAAACTGTTTTATCGCTTGGGCGCTTGTAAGAAACATAGGTTATATTATCTTCGAATTTATCTACTCCGATGATTGCAATATCCCGTCCCATTGTTGCAGCAACAGTAGCACGGCAAAGGATTTTCTTGTCGGCTTCGGATAGTGGCATAGCTGGAACTTCCTTGGTTTCGGTAAAAAAGCTTTCAGTCGTATCTTCAACAGCACATGCAACGATAAGGAAAGCAGCAGCATATATTGTGATGAACCTTATCACTGAATCTACTCCGCAGCTTGCACAAAGACAGGCTTATTCGCCCGGTAATTATCGATGCGGTCTTCGATTTCGTGGCGGAAGTGGCGGATCAGGCCTTGGATCGGCCAAGCGGCCGCATCGCCAAGGGCGCAGATCGTGTGACCTTCGACCTGTTTCGTGACAGCCAGCAGCGTATCTATCTCTTCTGTCCGCGCTTCGCCGCGCACCATGCGCTCCATTACACGCCACATCCAGCCTGTGCCTTCGCGACACGGCGTACACTGCCCGCAGCTCTCATGCTTGTAGAAATAGCTCAGGCGCGCAATCGCTTTGATCACGTCGGTTGATTTGTCCATGACGATCACCGCCGCCGTGCCGAGGCCCGATTGATGCTCACGCAGAGCATCAAAATCCATTAGGACAGAGTCGCAAATCTCTTTGGGTAGGAGCGGAACAGACGAGCCGCCTGGGATCACGCATTTCAAGTTATCCCAACCCCCGCGAACACCGCCTGCATATTCTTCGAGCAGCGTCTTCATCGGAATCGATAGCGCTTCTTCGATATTGCAGGGCTTGTTCACATGGCCAGAGATTGAGAAGACCTTTGTGCCTTTATTATTGTCGCGCCCAAATTGCGTCCACCAATCAACGCCTCGGCGCAGGATGGTCGGCACAACCGCAATCGATTCGACATTATTCACTGTGGTCGGACAACCATATAGCCCTGCCCCCGCCGGGAATGGTGGCTTGAGCCGTGGCTGACCTTTTTTACCCTCTAAGCTTTCCAGCAGTGCCGTTTCTTCGCCGCAAATATATGCGCCCGCGCCGTGATGGACATAAACATCAAAATCCCAGCCCGTGCCGCAGGCGTTTTTACCGAGCAAGCCGACCGCATAAGCTTCTTTCACAGCAGCTTCCAAGCGGTGACGCTCTAAAATATATTCGCCGCGTAGATAGATATAAGCCGCATGTGCCTGCATCGCGAATGACGCAACCAGACAGCCTTCGATCAGCAAATGTGGATCATTGCGGAGAATATCGCGGTCTTTACAAGAGCCAGGTTCTGACTCGTCAGCATTGACAACAAGGTAGTGCGGACGGTTGCCAACTTCTTTGGGCATGAACGACCATTTGAGGCCCGTAGGAAAACCTGCCCCGCCGCGACCGCGCAAGCCGGAGGCTTTCACTTGATCGATAATCCAGTCACGCCCTTGCGCGATCATGGCTTCTGTGCCGAGCCATGCACCGCGAGACCGTGCGCCGTCTAGGCTGCGATCTTTCATCCCGTAGAGGTTTTGAAAAATTCGGTCCTTATCTTGGAGAAGTTCAGCCATTATGATTTGTCCTTCTTCGCTGCCGTTTTCGCCAACGCTTTCGCCTGCTTCACCCACTCATCGCGTTTGATACGACCGGGGAAACGCGACAAAGCTTCCGCTTCAACGGTTTTAATGTCAGCGGCTTTCCATGCCCCGATTTGGCGGTAATAATAAATCCCAGCAGCGTTCAAATCACCTTCAAACTTCGGCCCGACACCTTTGATTTTTTTCAAGTCGTCAGGCTTACCGTCTGTGGGGCCGTCCGTGTACAGGACTTTTGGCTTTTCATCGATGGGCATACGAGACCGCGCAGGACGCGCTTTTTTGGGTTCATCTTCGATGATACCGGCGGTCAGGTCTTTGCCGTAATTATCAGGGCGCTTTTTCGGGTCACGAGAGGCTTTGGATTTTGGATCAACCCAGCCGCCGCGAGTCGCCCGACGATCCTTGGGATCCCACTCGTAATAATTGACGCTAGCTTTTTTATCAGCATTTGGCAGCTTTTTGACGTTGCAAAGCTGCTTATGCACCGTGTCATCGACCAGCGCCAGCGCACCGCCCTCAGGTTCTGAGCCAAAGCGATCGACGCGAGGGCCAGCTTTGGGCGTTTTGCCAGCGGCCAGATCATCCAAAAGCGCTTCAAACGTATCCGCCGTCAGGTCTTCATAATAATGATCACCATCTGCGTTGGAAATCTGCACCATCGGCGCGTTCGCACAGGCACCGAGGCACTCGACTTCGAGCCAAGAGAGCTTGCCGTTAATTGTATTTTGCGGGCCAATCTTATCGCGGCATACATCTTTGAGGTTATCCGCCCCGCGCAGCCAGCAGGGAGTCGTGCCACAAAGCTGCACAAAATGCTCGCCGACAGGTGCAAGGTTGAACATCGTATAAAATGTCGCGACTTCATAGACACGGATATAGGCCATGCCGAGTTTATCCGCGACCGCGCGCATGGCGGGTTCGGGCAACCAACCATCGGCGTCTTTTTGTGCAATCCAGAGCGCAGGAATCAGAGCCGAACGTTGCCGATCAGCGGGGTATTTTTTCACCCAACCGTCAATCTCTTTGATCGCTTTTTTGGATAGTTCAAACGTCGCCGGTTGAACCAGAGCCATACGCCTTGCGCTCATTTCATAATCCTTGTGATTTGAACGTCAGAGTCAGAGAGGAAACCATCTGCCATGATTTTGCCGTGCGGCATGTGCGCGATAACGACATCTTCATTGGATTGCAGGACTTGGAAATGGTGGCCGTCGGCAAAATAGCTCGCGACGACTTGATAGCCAAGGCCGAGATAATCTGCATATGTCTTTTTCAAGGGATCGCTCATCGGTCAATTTCTCCAAATACAATGTCTAGCGAGCCGAGGATCGCAGAGACGTCGGCCAGCATATGGCCCTTATTCAAATAATCCATCGCCGCCAGATGCGGGAAGCCTGGCGCGCGAATTTTACAGCGGTAAGGCTGGTTCGTGCCGTCTGCCACCAGATATACGCCAAATTCGCCCTTTGGCGCTTCGACGCAAGTATAGACCTCGCCCGCTGGCACTTTGAAGCCTTCGGTATAAAGCTTAAAATGATGGATCAAGGCTTCCATGCTTTGCTTCATTTCAGCGCGGCGCGGCGGCACAACCTTTTTATCTTCGGTCATCACAGGGCCTTCGGGCATCATCTCTAGGCACTGGCGCATGATTTTGACGCTCTCATACATCTCATCGACGCGGCAGAGATAGCGGTCATAACAATCACCATTTTTGCCCAGCGGGATTTGAAAATCCAACTCGGAATAGACTTCATAAGGTTGATTGCGGCGCAAATCCCACGGGATGCCAGAGCCACGCACCATGATACCGGAAAAGCCCCAGTCATAGCAGTCTTGCTTTGACACAATGCCGATATTGACGTTGCGCTGTTTAAAAATACGGTTCCCCGTCAAGAGCGTTTCGATGTCTTTGAGCTTTTGCGGAAACTGGTCACACCACACCAACAGATCATTGATCAGCGCGGGCGTCAGGTCTTGATGCACACCGCCAGGACGGAAATAATTCGCGTGCATGCGAGAGCCAGAGGCGCGCTCGTAAAACACCATCAGCTTTTCTCGCTCTTCAAACCCCCAGACAGGTGGCGTCAGCGCGCCAACATCCATAGCTTGCGTCGTGATGTTGAGCATATGCGAGAGGATGCGGCCGATTTCGGAATATATCACGCGGATAAAGCTCGCGCGGCGTGGCACAGCAATGCCCATCAGCTTTTCAATCGCCAGACAGAACGCATGCTCTTGGTTCATTGGCGAGACGTAATCGAGGCGGTCAAAATACGGAATCGCTTGCAAATAAGTCTTATGCTCGATCAGCTTTTCGGTGCCGCGATGCAGCAAGCCGATATGCGGATCAACGCGCTCAACAATCTCGCCCTCAAGCTCCAGCACAAGGCGCAACACACCATGCGCCGCAGGATGCTGCGGACCGAAATTGATGGTGAAATTACGGTCGTTACCTTCGAGAATGGCTTCCTGCTTACCCATTACTTACCGCCTTCATCTGGATCAAAATCCGCTATATTTGCGTCTGGCACCACGGGCTCGCACACTGCATAATCGAGCACATTCCGTCGATAATTACTGCCAACACTCGAGCGAATACGCTCGCATTTATTATGAATGGGCAGCGCCACATTTCGGAAACTACCTGTTTCATTATCGCCAGGCCCGCGCATCAAAGTTCGCAAGTCACGCGGGAAACCCGAAATAATCGTATCCAATTCTTTATCGCTCATTGAGTCTAGATCTTTCGGCATGGACTGGCTGTCGAGATAACGCCCGTGTGCCAAAACCGTGTCCCAATACCCTGTGATCGTCATTAATTGGTTCATGTCGTGATACCAAGCCTTCCCCCTGGCCCCGTCTCACCGATTGGCTTGCCGTAATACATCGTCCCGCCAGCCGCTGCCATGGAGCAAGTCTGCGCGACTTCAACCGCGTTGCGGCCCAAGGTTCCGCCAGATAAATTCTGAGCGGCGTTATAAATCGCGTTTTGATAAATAGCACGACATTGCGTGATGTCTGGATCAGCTTCCTCACTGTCGCAAATGTCGTTTTCATTGGCGTCTTCGCAAGCGGGCTCAGCATTCGCAACGCGAGTGCCTGCCGCAACGGTCGCCTCTGGAAAGTCCATAGAACTCAGTATTTGCTCGATTTGCGCAGGCGTCATACCCGCCTCGACCAGACCTTTGCGCATCTCTGCCTTGCTCGGCATATAAGCCGACATATCGCCGCCCGTCGGAATTTGCGCCGATACCGCCGTCGCGGATAAGAGGCCTAATGCGGCAAAGGATGTGATGAGCATACCGCGCATCACCCCTCCTCCACTTTCTCGTCGCCTGGGAGGATGTATTTCGCGCCTTCCCATGGGCTCATGAAGTCGAAGCTGCGATATTCTTGTGGCAGGTTGACGGGCTCATAAATCACGGCTTTGCGCGACTCGTCATAGCGGACTTCGACGAAGCCAGAGAGCGGGAAGTCTTTGCGCAGCGGGAAACCCTCAAAGCCGTAATCGGTGAGAATACGGCGCAGATCAGGATGTTGGTCAAAGAGGATGCCATACATATCAAACGCCTCGCGCTCATACCAATCGGCATTGGGGAAGAGCGAGGTGATCGACATGATCGGTGTCTCTTCATCCGTCGTCGCCTTGATACGGATGCGCGTATTATGCGCCATGGACAGCATATGATAGACGATGTCGAAACGACGCTCACGCGCGGGATAATCGACGCCGCAAATATCGAGCAGTGTTGCGAATTTACAGATCGGGTCATCGCGCAGGAACGCTATAACTGTCACGATCTCGGCACGGCGCGCCAGTACTGTGATCTCCCCATTGGCCAGCACAATATCGTTCACCGCATCGCCGAGCTGCGCTTCGATGTGATCTTTCAGATCGCGATAATCTTCTTCTACGTAGTCGTTAGCCATAATTAACGCTCAATATTGCCTTCGCGGCGGATTTTCTTTTGCAGTTGCAAGATACCGTAAACCAAAGCCTCTGCTGTTGGAGGGCAGCCCGGCACATAGACGTCCACAGGAACAATACGGTCACAGCCGCGCACGACGGCGTAAGAGTAATGATAATAGCCGCCGCCATTGGCGCAGCTACCCATTGAAATCACGTAGCGCGGATAGGGCATTTGGTCATAGACCTTGCGCAGCGCGGGGGCCATTTTATTGGTCAACGTGCCAGCAACGATCATCACGTCAGACTGACGCGGGGATGCACGCGGTGCAAAGCCGAACCGCTCGACATCATAGCGCGGCATGGACGCTTGCATCATCTCGACCGCGCAGCAAGCGAGACCAAATGTCATCCACATGAGCGAGCCTGTACGCGCCCATGTGACGAGGTCATCCGACGCCGCTGTGATGAAGCCCTTATCGGCGAGTTGATCGGATAACCCATCAAAATATGGGTCGTGTTTCTTGGGGTCATAGGCTGGCGTGCCGAGGTCTACGGCGGATGATCCAGCTGGCGTTATAATTTTACCCATCGTCTCTTTCTCCTAACCTATTCCCAGTCACCTATTCCCAGTCACCTATTCCCAGTCCAGGGCGCCCATCTTCCACGCATAAGCCAAGCCGAAGCCTAACTCTGCCAAGAAGATCATCACCACGAACCATCCCCAGAACCCGATTTGGTCAAGCGAGACCGCGTAAGGAAACAGAAATGCGACCTCGATATCGAAGATGATAAACAGGATCGCGACCAGATAAAATCGCACGTCAAACTTCATGCGTGAGTCGTCAAAGGCGTTAAACCCGCACTCATATGTCGACACTTTTTCACTATCAGCGTTTTTGGGGGCGACCAGCACTGGCACCAACAGGAATAAAAGACTCAGCACTAACGCCAATCCGAAGAGAATCAGCATTGGCAAATAATCCAATAAAAACGATGACATAACGACCTTTTCGGTGTGTTTTCTAAACAGCGACAGCCCTGCCGCTTATTTTCCGTAATCGCCGCGGAACCTAGAAGGGCTTATGCGCGATTGCAACGGCTAATCTAACGGTTTTTTCAGGGAATAACACTGCGGCAATTTGTAGAATGACAGCGAATTTTATGGCGGGTTTTATCGGCATGAGAGGCTCATGCAAAACCTCAGCTACCCCTCCCCAATATCGGGTTCTCCTGGCCAAATGACGATGCGGGTGACTTGCTCTTCTTCGGTGACGAAAACCTCGGACGTCACCGCGTCTTGAACACTCATGCCGACCTCGTGGATTGTGTCGCGCGATCCGCTGATGAGGTGGTGATAATCTGGCAAGTCTTTCCCCTCAGATACCAGTCGATACGCACATGTCTGTGGCATCCATTTCAGCGCGCTCACATTGTCGGGCGTTAGCGTCACGCAGTCTGGCACTTTGGCCGAGCGATTGGGGTAATCCGTGCAACGGCAGGTCGATGGATCAAACAACTTACAAGCAACATCAGTGATGTAAATCGCCCCGTCATCTTCGTCTTCGAGGCGGATGCAACAGCACTTGCCACAGCTATCACACAGGCTCTCCCACTCCGTCGGGCTCATTTCCGCCATGTTTTTGGTTTTCCAGAACGGAAGATTTGTTTTGCTCGTCATAAGACTCGCATATAGAAGCGGAAGCGAGATGCCAACATATAGAGCTGATATCGACGTCGCAAACGACATCCGCACGCGCCAGCGCCGCAAATGGCTCCTGATTGCGTTTGCAACGCTGTGCTTATTGCTCGGCGGAGCGTATTTTTGGGGCAAGGCCTATATGCTCAAGGGGCTCCCCTCCCTTCCCGATAAAGCGACGATGTGGGAAATGAACCTGCAGCCGAATATGACGCTGCTAGATAAAGACGGAAATGTCATCGGTCATCGCGGGCCATATCTGGGCGAACCGCTCAAGCTGACAGATATGCCAGACTACGTGTCCAACGCATTCCTCGCGATTGAGGATGAACGGTTTTATGAGCATGCGGGCGTGGATAATCGCGCCATCATGCGGGCACTGCTGCAAAACGCCAAAGACGGCGAGCGCGGCCAAGGCGGTTCAACCCTGACGCAGCAACTCGTCAAGAACATGGTGCTAACACCAGAGAAGAGCTATCGCCGCAAATTCCAAGAGGCGCTCCTCGCCCGCGACATGGAAGCGATCCTGTCCAAGCCAGAAATACTCGAACTTTATCTCAACCGCATCAGCCTCGGTCCGCGCGTATTCGGCGTTGAGGCAGCGGCGCAGCGTTATTTCGGCAAATCAGCGCGTGACATCAATCTGGCGGAAGCCGCCTTGCTAGCGGGCTTACCGCAAGCGCCGTCTAAATATAATCCGACTGAACATTATGACCGTGCGCTTGACCGCTCCAAACTCGTGCTGCAGCGCATGTTGGTCAATCGCATGATCTCTTTCGCGGACCAAAAAGAGGCGTTGGAAAACCCGCCCGTTATTCGCGAAGACGCTGACCCTCTGATTGAACCTGACATTATTGGGCACGTCTTCGATATGGTGGACGAACAAGTGGAAGGGCTAATTGGGTTTAAACACAAAGACCTCATTATCACCACGACCATTGACACAGACAAACAAAAAGCTGCCCAGGCCGCGCTGGAAAAAATACTTGCCGCCAATGCAGAACGGAAGAAAGCCACGGAGGGCGCTGTTGTCTCGATTGATAATGCCTCCGGCGCGATTGTTGCCCTGATCGGCGGGCGGAGCTACGCCACGTCTAAGTTTAACCGCGCCGCGCAAGCCAAACGCCAACCTGGGTCAAGTTTTAAGACGTTCTCTTATGCAGCGGCGTTAGAAGACGGGTTCACCCCTGGCACAGTCCGTATTGATCAGCCGACAGAAATCGGCGGTTGGGCACCTGAGAATTACACGCGCCGCTATCGCGGGCCGATGAATATGCGCGAGGCGCTCAAGCTGTCGATCAATACCATCGCCGCGCAAGTCACGGCCGAGATCGGCCCCGCCCGTGTCGCGGCGCTTGCCAATCGGTTCGGGATTAAATCAGAGCTTCGGCCAGAATATTCTCTCGCGCTTGGCTCCTCCGAAGTCACGGTGATTGAGATGACAAGCGCCTATTCCGTCTTCGCGAATGAGGGTTTGTTACGGCCATCATACCTCATCACGGAAATCACCAATACGGCGAAGACACCGCTCTATAAGCGCCGCGTCTCTGTCGGCGAGCGTGTCTACTCTGTGCCTTATTCACGGCAGATGACATCGATGCTGCGGGACGTCATTGATAGCGGCACGGGACACGGCGCACAGTTGGGCAGTCGGCAGGCTGGCGGTAAGACTGGCACGTCCCAAGACTACCGCGATGCTTGGTTTATCGGATTCACGGCGCAGCTCACGACTGGCGTTTGGATCGGCAATGATGACAATTCGTCTATGCGCAAGATCACAGGCGGGTTGCTGCCTGTTGATGTCTGGAAAGACTACATGCGCACAGCCCACAAAGGCCTCGCCAATCGACCGCTCAACGCGCCTGATCCGTTGATCGACGATGAAGATGCCAAAGCCGTGACAGCATTCTACTCAGGTCTTGTGGATGCATTTGTCAGCGAGCGCGACATGGCCAGCGGTGCAAATTCTGGGGGCCGCACAACGGCTGGGCGCTAAAACCGCCTCCTCAATATTCGATCCTTACGTGCCTCTCACCAATTTGTAATGGGTTTGGTAACAGTTTGATAATGGAATCGCGGCCAATTTCTTCCTAAGTAAAAAGGAAGGAACAGAGGTTGGACATGCGATATTGGCTCGGGGCCACGATTATTCTTGGCAGTGTTTTTGGATTATCAAACCTTGCGAATGGGGCTGACCCCATTGGCACGTTCGAACCTGATGACGGCACTTACCGCACTGAAATCGTCACCTCTATGTCTGACTGCGAAGCGCTATGCAAAGCGGATTCGGACTGTCGCGGCACTGTGATTTTCCAAGCCGACATTACAAAACCTGAAATGAGCTGCCGCTTAAATAATGGCTTTGGCGAAAACGCCGTTTTCCCTCGCACCCCGCCAGAACCGCTTGATCCGCAAATTGCTGTCAACGACCTGAATGATTACCGTGCACAATACGGCCTGGGGCCAGTCGTGCTAAATACGAAGCTCAATATCGCCTCCGAAGTCCACGCCAGCGACCTCGCGCAGGCGGGCATTATCTCGCATACTGGCACGGACGGGTCAGGCCACGGCGACCGCGTGCAACGTGCGGGCTATTATTTCTCAATCGCGGCAGAGAATGTGGCAACAGGCCAGAAAAGCTGGAATGACGTGTTTAAGGCGTGGCAGAAAAGTCCGGGGCACAATGAAAACTTGCTCCGCGATGACGTGACAGAATTCGGTATTGCTTTGGTCTATGAACCGACCACAACATATTCGACCTATTGGGCGATGCTGGTCGCAAGTCCTCTGCCCGAAGCCTATCAAAGCATGTCAAACTAATCTCCAGCGCAGCTGTTTACGGCGCTTGATCGATAAGCCCGATAGCCTTCCACCCTTTGATAACGCGTTCGCGCAACTCCATAGACGGGTGCCAGAGCTTTAGTGTTTGAAGAACATCAACTCCATAATTCGGATTGGCCGCAAGGATCGGCTTGAGAATTTCGTCGGCGTCCGACTGTTGTCCCAAATACCCCAAGCTCGCCAGTTTCAGCATTGTGGCTGCGGCAGGGGTTTCCTCGCTAATGTCGCCAATCACCCCAACTACGCGCTCATCTTCGCCCATGATAAAGGCGCACAAAACGGTCGTAAGATAATACCACGCGGGTGGGCGCGGATTGATCGCTTGCGCTGCTTCTTGATAAGCAATCGCCGTCGCACAATCCCCCCGCATCGCTTTGGAAATACCGTAAAAGGCGAGCATAGCATCATCATTCGGATTAAGCTGCAACGCCCGTGCCGCCATTTTTTCGGCCAGTTCAAATTCCCCGGAATGGTAGTAGGCATGGAATAGCGCGACATATCCCAACGCATTGCGCGGGTCGATACCCGTTGCTTTCGTGCCAGCTGCAATCGCTAATTTCAGGCGTTCCCCGCCGCAGCGCGACGGCACGCAATAGGCGCAGAGAAAACAATAGAGCAGAGCCGTCACAGCCCAACCAGACGAAAATGTCGGGACAGTCTTGTTCAATGCCTCAAACTCTTTGAGCAATTCAGCCGCTTTATCCGTCGTTGGGTTGAGGCTGATCGAGTAGAATTTGAGAAGCGCTTCATAGGCTGGGATCGTCCGCCGCTCTCGCACGGCAGGGCGGCGGTTATAGCGGTTGATGACGCCAAACGGCGCAGCTATCGCCGCCGCTGTATGTGAGGCGATCTCTTCTTGAACTTCAAACAGATTGCTCGCAATGTATTGGCGATCAAATATCTCGCTAAAGACATGTTCCCCCGTCTCGGTGGATAGCAGGTTTGTGCTGACACGGAAGACATCATCGGCTTGGCGCACACTGCCGCTGAGGATGAATTGCGCGTCGTATGTCTCGCCGATTTTCTTGATATCGCTGAGGTCAGGATGCGCGGTGACGGTTGGCCCGAGTGAAATAATCCGCAAATAGCGAAACTGCACCAAAGCATTGATCAACTCTAACGTCAGGCCTTCGGCAAAATAATTGCTCTCCGCCTCAGCTGTCAGGTTTTCCAGTGTCGTCACAATCAGACCAGGACGATAATTCTCCGACGTGTTTGGAGTCGGGGTGGGTGCAGGAAGCATTGGCGTCTCTGCAGAACCCTCAATACCCGCAATATCGCTGCGCATTTCAAAGACAGGAGCGTAGCGCCCTTTTGGCACCAAAATCCTGACATCCGTCGGTTTCTCGTCCGAGCCGTAGATCAAATCGAGGCGTCGGCGCAGCTGCCCCGCTTGCACCCGCACAATCGTATCGGCTTGTGGGTCAAAGTCATCGGGGCGGTCAAAAACTTCCAAGCCGACAGTGTAGCCCTTGAGCAAATGACTGCGCCCTTCCAGCGTTTCCGTCACAATGTAGTCTAGAAAGCGCTTCATGCGCGTGGTATCTTTTAGAAGGTCGTGAGATTTCAAGCGATCAAGCTCAAGCAGGACGGCAGCTTTCAAAGCTCCGTCAGTCATGTCGGGAATCCCGATATTTGCCGTGTCGGCAGCTGCCATTATTCACCCCTGACGTAGATTCTGATGCTAGCCCATGCCTTGCGACCCTGCAAGCTAACAGTGAATAACTTATATACGTATGTTTGCACCGCTACAGGCGGGATGATCCCGAATAAGCGGCGGGCATAGTCTCGTCGCCACGTAGCGCCCCCAACTGCTACGGACTTGGCCGCAATATTGAACAGTCCTCCAGCTTTTTTCATATTGCGGCCTTTTTCATGCGACATTTCTATTTGTCCTCTCCCGCGCGAAGGGGTAGCAGGGCCTATGACCTTATTTCGTAACACCGCCCTCCTCTCTCTCGCCGTCATGGCCGCCGCTCTATCAGGTTGCGCCTCGACTCCTGATCCAGCGAAAGTCTGTACCGCAGAATGGATCGCCCCGCGCGCAGATCGTGCCGTTGACCGCATAGAAACGCGCGCCAAGCGATCGCTGAAAACTTTGAAAAAGGCCGGGGATAGCTGGTCCACAGGAAAAACGCCTGGCCCGTTCACTATGTTGGCTTTGTCGTCCTCGATGAAAAGCCTTGAGAAAGAACTGAAGAATGGCCGCGGTATGCGCGATCTCAAAACTCTGGCAGCGACGTGCGATGATCCCAAGCTGGTCTCTGATGCCATGGGTCGTTTCCTGCGGGAACAAGGCCTGCCAGATCAGATGATTGAATTTGTCGAAGGCTTGCAAATCTATCAAAATCTGCTCGCTGCGCCGATTGAATCGCAAGTGTCGTCTAATAATGCGCCGATAGAACCAACGCGTCATAGTATGATGCATCACTAATTAATTTATGATGCTACCATGACCTATTGCGTTGCTGCCCTCTATCAATTCACATCTCTGCCAGATTACGAACAGCTGCAACCTTGGCTGCAGAAAATGTGCGACCTGCTGGAGATTAAAGGCACGATCTTGCTGGCGGCAGAAGGCATTAACGGCACAATCGCAGGGGGTGATCAGGCGATTGCGGACATTCTAGATTACCTCCGTGCTGACCCCCGCTTGGCCGAATTGGATGCGAAGTTCTCCCGCGCGGATGACGCACCGTTTTACCGCATGAAAGTGCGTCTAAAGAAAGAGATCGTAACGATGGGCGTGGACGGCATTGACCCGAATGTTACTGTCGGCACTTATGTCGATCCGTCCGATTGGAACGCCTTGATCTCTGATCCCAACACTATCTTGATCGATACACGCAATGATTACGAGGTCGAGATCGGCACATTTAAAGGCGCAATCAATCCCAACACGCAGACCTTCCGCGAATTCCCAGACTGGGTCGAACAAAATCGCGCAAGCCTCGATAAGCCCAAAGTCGCAATGTTCTGTATGGGCGGTATTCGCTGCGAAAAAGCCAGTGCCTTTATGAAGGAAAACGGCTTTGACGATGTCTATCACCTCAAGGGCGGTATCCTGAAATATCTGGAAACGCAGCCCGAGGATGAGAGCTTGTGGGAGGGGGATTGTTTCGTGTTTGATCAACGCGTCGCCGTCAAACACGGGCTGGAAGAAAGCGATTACGATCAGTGCTTCGCCTGCCGCTATCCCATCACAGATCACGACAAAGCCAGCCCGCTTTATGTGAAAGGCGTCTCCTGCCCCCGCTGCCACAACCGCATTTCTGAGGACCAACGCGCACGGTTCGCTGAGCGTCAAAAGCAAATCAGCCTCGCCAAAGCGCGGGGTGAAGCTCACATTGGACGCAAGCCAGAGGCGGCGCGAGATTGAGTGGCGCGATCCTCTATACCTTTCGCCGCTGCCCCTATGCGATGCGGGGGCGGATGGCTCTGCATGTCGCGGGCATAGATTATGAACATCGCGAAGTAGCGCTGCGCAATAAACCGCAAGCCATGTTGGACGCTTCGCCCAAGGGCACTGTGCCTGTCTTTATTGCAGACAATGGCGAGGTGATTGACGAAAGCCTAGACTTGATGCGCTGGGCTCTCTCTCAGTCTGACCCACATAGCTGGTTGACTGGAGATATGTCAGAGATGGATGCCTTGATCGCGCAAAATGACGGGCCATTTAAACACCACCTCGACCGCTATAAGTATAAAAGCCGATATGTCGAAGGCACCCCGCGCGGCGAAGTTGACTTGACGCATCGCGCCGAAGCATCCGTTATTCTGTCGAAATTAGACGCACGCATAGCGGAGAGCGGATATTTGGTCGGCAAAAGAGAGAGCCTTGCGGACATCGCAATCTTCCCCTTCATTCGCCAATTCGCCGCGACAGAGCCCGATTGGTGGGCGCAGACGGATTGGCCCGCTTTGCGCGATTGGCTGGCAAACTATCTGCAATCGCCTCTGTTTAAAGCGATCATGGTCAAGCATCCCTTGTGGAATCCCGCGCTTTAACTGCCTTTATTTCGCCTTAATTCAGCAACAGGTTCTGCTCCGTTATGGCTGGGCGATTGCGACATATATTGACGGGGCTAATGCTCGGCATCATTTGGCTTGGCAGCGGCTTAGCTGCGGCCCAAACACCCACGATTGAAGACCTCTTGAAAGACATTCTCGGCGGGGGCGAAACACCGTCGCAGACCCCGATCTTTGGCACACAGGCGGTCACAACCCTGCCCGTCAATGTGACCTTTGGCACAGAGGACGCGATGGCGGGGCATAGCTTAACCATCACGGCCACGCCGCCCGACCCGACAGGCACAAGCCGACGCGCCAATACACGTCCACTGGCTCAGCTATCCTTGCGCCTTGACGGTATTACCAGTGCCGCGACAGTGCCTCTGGCGCTTCCGACGGACTGGATGGACGACCACGCCTACCTTATGATCGATGCGCAGATCAAAGACAGTAATGAAGGCGTTGTCTATCAGGCTGAACAGTTAGAGGTTTACCGCGGACACACACAGCCCGTGCTGCGCCTCGTCAAAGTCGGCATGGCAGACACGCCAAGCCCTGTCCCAGAGATCACACGTTTTGAATTTGTGACAGGCGTGATTGAGATACAAGACCGCGCGGCGATCAAACGCGACAGCCAGTTGACCGTGCAACTGCTTGAAAATGCGCTGGCAGGCGGGACGTCCATGATGATCGCGGCAGAAAAAGTTATCCCGCTCGACACAGCCCCTGACCCGCTCACGTTCGAATTACAACGCGGCCTGATCGAGGACCAAGCGCCCCAAAACCTCAGCTTTAAGGCTTGGGTCAGTGATTGGGCGGGGCGTAAAACACATGTCATGCGCGGCGGTGTGGCCTATCAAGGGCCAGACATTGATTACGCAATCCAACTCGATAGCCTCAAGCAAGGCAAGGACACGAAGCGCGGCCGCAACCTTGACCCGACCCTCATGGCGCAGACCATGATAAGCGGCGAAGCTACCTTTGATCCTGTCGTCGGGATTCCTGGCGAAGCCCGGCTGAAAGTGCAGCTACGGCGGAGCGTCGGCGCTTACGGGACTAACCCCATTTTATCAGAACAAGTCTTCCTGCTGCGAGGCATGGAAACGCGAATTCCGTTTTCGATTACAACAGATAGTATGAATTTCGATCCCCTCATCCCTGCACCCTACCTGACGGTTGCGCTGACGGATAATCAGGGCTGGGAATATTATTCCAGTGGGGAAGTGCGGGCATCTGAAGGCCAAAACCTCGTCCGTCTCTATCCGCGTTAATCTTTGATTAACCACAACGAATAGTTATCAACACGGCGCTCACCTCTATATCTTGTATATTTTTCCCGTTGTCATAGCGTGGTCATAACAAAACGATTCTGGTGGGAATATATGTCATTTGCTGATCAACGCTGTTTGCGCCCAAACCCGACACTGTCAGGGACGCCCGCCATGCGTGGCAATCCGATCAACGCATTTGAGCGGCTCGCGATTGCGGAAGGCTATGATTTTGAGCGGATTGATTATTCTGAAATCCATCTTTCTGTGCCAGGCGCATGGTGTGATCACGATATTTCCATGACGTGGAATCCTGGGACGGAGCAAGTGCAAGTCTTCCTCGTCTTTGAGGGCCGCACACCGGGCGGGCGCTCGGATGATATTTGCCGCCTGATGTCGCTCATCAATGAACGCCTCTCGGGCGGGCATTTCGATTTTTGGGAGAAAAACCAAGCGCTTGTCTACCGTAATGCGCTGAGCCTTCGTGGCGGAGCGACATTGCGCACGGAACAAGCGATGGACTTGATCGCGCTGGCACTCGATGCGGCGGAGCGCGGCTATCCCGCTTGCCAATACGTGATATGGGCGGGCAAATCGCCTGAAGACGCGTTGACTTCCGCTCTTGTTGATCTCGCGTCTAATCCTTAGCTGATGAGCGCGACGCACCTGATTGTTGGCGCAGGGAAGATGGGCGGGTCACTCATTCGTGGCTGGCTGGAAAACGGCACTGTCAACGCCAAACGCCTCGCCATTGTTGATCCCCATCTCGGGACGGACGCGGTCTACGCCGTCGAAAAAGGCGCACGGCACATTGACGAACCCCACGATATTCCCAACACGGTCAAAGTCGTTTTGCTCGCCGTAAAGCCGCAAATGGTGAGTGAAATCGCCAAATCTATCGCAGGGTATATCCCGCCCAATGCCCTCGTCATTTCAATCATGGCGGGCACATCTATCGCGCAGATTGAGCGCATGTTCGGCGCGCGCCCAATCATCCGCGCTATGCCCAACACGCCTTCCTCTATCGGTGAAGGGATCACAGCAATCACGGGGCCAGCAGGGCTTGATCCCGCGCATTTAGACACGGCTGAGCAACTGCTCTCGGCTGTTGGTATTGTGCGGCGGGTGGAAACCGAGGCGCTGATTAATTCTGTCACTGCGATTTCGGGCTCTGGCCCCGCTTATATTTTCCACCTTTGCGAAGCGCTGGAATTAGCAGCGAAAGACGTTGGCTTGCCCAAAGACCTCGCGCCTGAATTTGCGCGTCAGACCATTATCGGGGCCGCCGCTTTGCTTGCCCAGAGCGACGAAACGCCAGAAACTTTGCGCAGGAATGTGACGTCCCCCAATGGCACGACCCAAGCGGCACTTGATGTTCTGATGGCGGAGGACGGCTTGGCCGCGTTGATGCGCCGTGCCGCGCAGGCCGCGCTCAAACGCGCCGAAGAGTTGGCGCAAGACGAAGACTAACGCGGCAAAGCCAAGGTCGCCCGCAGCCCCCAAGCGGGCTATCATCCAAGACTAACTTCCCACCGTGAATTTGCGCAATATCTCGTGCGATCGACAAGCCCAAACCCACACCTTCGACGTTTTGATTTCGCGCGACGTCCAGCCGTTGAAAGGCTTTGAACGCTTCCTCCCGATCATCTTCGGGGATACCTGGGCCGTCATCATCGACGTGGATCAGCACTAAATTACCGACGGTCTCCGCGCATACCTCGCATCGCTTTGCATATTTGCGAGCATTATGGATCAGGTTGACCAGCGCCCGTCGCACCAATGCTGTGCGCAGAGGGAGTGTTATGTCCGGAACGTCTTTAAGACTCACATCAGGAAAACTTACCAACGTCTCCGTCAGAAATTCTGGTAAGGCCGTACTCACTGGCTTCTCATTTCCCAGCCCGCGGGCGAAGTCGAGATAACCCGTTAGCATCGCTTCCATCTCAGCAATATCACGCTTGGCCGCGCGTGTGTCCTCCGTCTCGTCTTGCATAGCGATCTGTAGTTTCAGCCGTGTCAGCGGCGTGCGCAGGTCATGCGATACACCAGCCAGCATCATTGTCCGTTGTTCCAAGTGACGCTGTATCCGTGCGCGCATCTTCAAAAATGACTGCCCCGCGCGGCGAACTTCGGATGCGCCAGACGGTTTGAAAGTTGAAATATCTTGTCCCTTACCAAAGGCATCGGCGGCATCGGCGAGTTGACGGATAGGCTTGGCTTGATTGCGGATAAAGATAATTGAAACCAGTGTCAGCAGCACGGTCGCGGTGATCAGCCAAAAGATGAAGACGAACCCTGTCGGCGCGAACACACGCTCCCGCGCCGCGACAAATCGTAAAACGCCCTCATCCACTTTCACGCGAATATCGATGTGATTGGGATAGCGTGTCGTATCAAACCAGAAAGGATCATCCAGTGTCTGATTTAGGGCGCGGCGCAGGGTGCGGTCCAGAACAGAGAAAAACGCCTGTCGGTCGACCTCTGGCAGATCATCGCCCGGGCGGAGCTTGATCGAGAGCTGCATATCGGGACGGAGCAGCGCGTCGAGTTCTTCGGCCTTCGCCTCGCTGGGGGCTTGGGAATAAAGCTGCGTCGCGACTGCAATATCTGCGGCGACGCTGTCGGAGAGATTGGCGGTGACTTGCGACCAATGCGCGTTGAAGAAGAAATAGGCCACAGCCATTTGCATAATCACAATCGGCGTGATGATGATCGCCGACGCCCGCCCGTAAAGGCTCTTGGGCAAGTAGCGCTTGAACGGCATGGTCATAAGGCTTCGGACACCAAGCGGTACCCCTCACCCCGAATTGTCAGCAAGAATTCTGGTTCGCTCGGATTGTCCTCCAATTTACGGCGCAGGCGGGTCATTTGCACATCCACCGCGCGTTCCGAATTGGCTTTGATATTTTCCGACAGGATATACCGCGAGACCGTGGCCCCAGCCTGCCGCGCTAGCAAAGACAGCAAGGTCTGCTCCCCCGTTGTCAACTGCACGCGCTTGCCATTTTTGCGGAGTAAGCCCTGCATTGTGTCATATTCATAGGGGCCAAAGCGCACAGATTCGCTTGGCATTTTGCGGCCCGCTCGGCGGAAAATAGCGTCGATCCGCAGAAGTAATTCTTCGGGCTCAAATGGCTTTGGCAAATAGTCATCGACCCCCGCTTTCAACCCCTCAATGCGGTGTTCACTCTCGCCCAACGCGGTCAGCATAATGATCGGGACGTCGTGATGTTCGCGCAGGCGGCGCGCAAAGCTCAGCCCGTCTTCACCCGGCATCATCACGTCGAGGATCAGCAGATCATAGCTCAACCCCGCCATCTTCGCGCTCGCCATGGCCGCGCTTTCTGCACCCGAAACGCGGTAGCCGTTCTTGCCCAAATAACGCTGCAAAAGATCGCGAATTCGATCATCATCATCAATGACGAGAATATGCGTGTCGGAGCGATCTAAATATGTGGCCTGTTGTGTCAAATTTTTCTCTATCCGAGGCTTTATGCAGGTTGACTTAATTGTCCTTGCCGTAAGAATGAACTGAAAGAGAGAGCGCCGCAAGGCCGCACAAGAATAAGTGGAAAGACCATGATTGAAAAAGCCTATCACGATCGCGATGGCCATATTTGGATGGACGGAGATTTCATCGAATGGCGCGATACGAAAGTTCACCTGCTGACACATTCGCTTCATTATGGGTCCGCCGTTTTTGAAGGCGACCGCGCCTATAATGGCGAGATTTTTCGCTTGAACGACCATTCCAAGCGTTTGGTCAATTCAGCGAAAATCTTGGGCTATGAAATTCCCTATACTGCCGAACAAATCGATGAGGCGTGCCGCAAGACGTTGGCTAATTCTGGATTAAAAGACGCCTATGTACGCCCTGTCGCGTGGCGCGGGTCAGAGATGATGGGCGTGGCATCGAAGAATAATCAGATCCACTTGGCTGTCGCATGCTGGCATTGGGGTAGTTATTTCGCTGACAAAATGAAGGGTATCCGCTTGTGTATTTCCGAATGGAAACGCCCTGCGCCCGATACAAGTCCGTGTAAGTCGAAGGCGGCTGGCCTCTATATGATCTGCACGCTGGCGAAAGATAAAGCTGCTGCGACAGGCTGGGACGATGCCTTGATGTTTGATTATCGCGGGCGCGTGGCAGAATGTACTGGCGCGCATATTTTCTTTGTGCGCGGCGACGAATTACACACGCCGACGAACGACATTCTGCTGGACGGCATCACGCATGACAGCTTGATCAAGCTAGCCGAGGCGAACGGATTCAAGGTCTTCAAACGCGATATTCTGCCGAGTGAAATGGCGCATTTTGATGAGTGTTTTGTTGTTGGCACCGCCGCCGAAGTCACGCCTGTGCGCGAGATTGACGGGATTCATTACAAGCCTGGCAAAGTCTGCGAAGCGATGGTTGGACACTATGATGATGCCGTCAATGGCCGTATCGATATGTTCAAGCCGTCGTCTTAGCTGTCAGTCCTTTACGGCGGCCCTTACATAGAGCTGCCCCGTATAAACGGACAGCGCAGCCGCGAGCCATAAAAGCACGAGACCGATCAGCTTGGCATTCGCGCCAATGCTAGGGATAGAGGTGTCAATCGCGAGATAGGAACTGCCAAACGCCCAGACGAGCAAGGCCGCAATGGCGAGCATTTCGCAGGCGGTCTTCCACTTTGCCAGCTTCGTCGGCGGCATAGCGCGGGCCGATAAGGCCGCGTGTTCGCGCGCGCCAGATACCAAAATATCACGCCCAATAATGGCGAGCCCGGGGATCAGAAATAACCACGATCCTTGGCTGGCAATCATAAAGGCGATTAAGCACCCTGCGACGAGAAGCTTATCCGCAATCGGATCAATCATACGCCCAAAGCTGGAGGTCACGTTCCAGCGCCGAGCTAAATACCCATCTAAAAAGTCTGTAAACACGGCCGCTATAAACACGCCGCCAATCAACCAAAGTCGCGCAAGCGGACCTTCCCATCCAAAGCTAAAGGCGAGGATACCGTAAACGATCAGCGGGATCGACAGGATGCGCGCGACCGTGAGCGCATTGGGCAGCCAATGTAGCGAATGGCGATCGGCTGTGAGTGTTTGGGTCAAATCTTATGCCTCATTTGCGGGGCCGAGATTGGCCCGAAAAATCTTAATTGCGCTTAGAATAGAGAACAGCGCTGCGATCCACAAAACAACCTGCCCCACAATCCAAATCATGGGTGAGTTGCTATTAAAAATTTGCATCACATTATCTTCATTCGCACGCGCCATATCGACCCATTGTGTCAACCACGGTGAGGCTAGTAAGAGACAAGTGCCGAGCATGGCAAAGCCCGTTTTGGCACTGGATAGGACATTGTCTGGCCAGCCAAAGCGGTGCAATTCAAAGCCTTTCAACAAACCGACGATAACTTCACGCCCGATCAAAATCACGGCTGGCACTGTAAATGGCCACGCCAAAATCCCCGCGCGGTGAACCACAAACAGCAGAGCCAAAAGCGTACCGACCACTAAGACCGTATCCGCTATATCGTCCAGATAGCCGAATTTCCGAAAGGCTGACTTGGCGCTACCGCCTAAAAAGTCATCGATAATGTCGCTGATCGCGGCAATCGCAAAGAGGAATGAAGCCAGAGCCGTTAGCGTGGTATCAATGCCTGTTGGCGTCCACGCCCGATAGATCAAGAACATCACAACAGGTGTCAACAAAATGCGCACCAGTGTCAGGCCATCGGCGAAAGCTCCGCCTGCATCTGCGGTGCTTATTGCGTCTGTATTATTTGTGCCAGTTTTATTCGTGCCAGCGTTATTCGTGGAAGTAGTCATGAATGTTCTGAGCCAGTTTTTGACTGACCCCCTCTACCTTCGCTAAGTCATCGACCCCAGCGTTTTTGACGCCTTTGGCAGAGCCGAAATGGGCGAGCAAAGCGCGTTTTCGACCTGGCCCGACTCCTGCGATACCATCGAGTGGATTACTTTTCATCTCTTTTTTACGGCGCGCACGATGGGTACCAATCGCAAACCTATGCGCTTCATCGCGGAGACGCTGCAGAAAATACATAGCAGGACTGCGTTGCGGCAAAGTAAACGGATCACGATCGTTCATAAAGAATGTCTCACGTCCCGCATTGCGGTCTGGCCCTTTGGCGATGGCGACGAGTTTCACGCGGTCCAGCACGTCCAATTCTCGCAAGGTTTCCGTGACCGAGGATAGCTGCCCCTTACCCCCATCAATCAAGACGAGGTCTGGCCATTCCAGCGTTTTGTCTTTGACAAGTTTTCCAAAACGGCGTGAGAAAACCTCTCGCATCATGCCGTAATCATCGCCCGCAATCGTCTCTTCCCGCTTGATATTATAGGTGCGGTAGTCGCGTTTGCGGAACCCCTCTGGCCCTGCCACGATAAACGCGCCGATCGCATTTGTGCCTTGAATATGAGAGTTATCATAGACCTCAATGCGTTGCGGTAATTCTGGCAGATCAAATAGCTCTTGCAACTCCGCCAGCAATTTGCCCTGCGTCGCAGTTTCCGCCATTTTGCGCGAGAGGCTCTCATGGGCGTTGCGCACGGTTTGTTTGATCAGCTTTTTCTTCTCGCCCCGCTCTGGCACGATGAGCGGGACATTGCGCCCTGCCCGTTCCGACAAAGCTTCTGCAATCAAGGCTTGGCTCGGCAAAGTGTGGGAGAGGAAAATCTGCTTCGGCACAGGTTTGTCGAAATAAAATTGCGCGACGAAAGCATCCAACACGTCTTCGGGCGAGCTGTCCTTTGTGTGACGCGGGAAATGGCTGCTATTGCCCCAGTTCTGTCCACCGCGGAAAAAGAAAACCTGCACGCAGCTTTGCCCACCTGCCGTGTAAATGCCGATGACATCGCCGTCCTGGAAAGTCGTCGGCAAGATGGCGCCACTCGTGGTGGAGACCCGCGCCATGGCACGAATACGGTCACGGATTTCGGCGGCCTTTTCAAAGTCCATCGCGGTCGATGCCGCTTTCATTTGCTTTTGTAATCGCTTGAGCAGTTGATCAGATTTGCCTTTGAGGAAATCCTCCGCATCGCCAATCGACTCGGCATAATCTTCTAGCGAAATGACGCCTGTGCAGGGTGCTGAACACCGCTTGATCTGGTGCTGCAAGCATGGCCGCGAACGGCTTTCATAAATACTGTCAGAACAATTCCGCAGCAAGAAGGCCCGTTGCAGCGTGTCCAGCGTGCGGTTAACCGCCCATGCGCTCGCAAAGGGGCCGAAATACTCGCCCTTAATTTTACGCGCCCCGCGATGCTTGGTGACTTGCGCCGCAGGATGATCTTTGCGCACCAAAATATACGGGAAGCTCTTATCGTCGCGCAGCAGGATATTATAGCGCGGCTTGAGCTTTTTGATCAGGCTTGCTTCCAGCAGCAGCGCCTCGGTCTCGGTCTCGGTGACAACAAATTCCATATTGTGGGTTGCGCGGATCATCCGCCCGATGCGCACGGGGTGGCGGGCATAGCTGGTATAGGCGGTCACGCGTTTTTTGAGGTTCTTCGCCTTGCCCACGTAAAGCAACGTGCCGTGCTGATCTAGCATACGGTAAACGCCGGGTTTGTTAGGCAGGCGCGTCACATAATCCGCGATCAGTTCAGGGCCGTGAGTCGGCGCGCCGATATGCTTATCGGGTGCGTCCTCCTCTACGCCAAATGCTGGTGGGTTATGAGCCATGCCCCATACTTAGGGCGCGTCGCGATTAAGCGCAATTACTTCGCTGCAAACGCTTTGAAAGTCTCTAACGGCACCCGTTCCAGCGCGATTTGGTGCGTGGCGTCGAGTTTAACCTTGGGCGCAAAGCCCGCCGCATGAGCTTCTTTCCAGCGCTCTAGACAGAGGCACCATTGATCGCCTGGCTTAAGACCTGGGAATTGATAGTGCGGCATCGGCGTAGATAGGTCATTGCCCTGCGCCTTTGAGAACGCCAGAAATTCCGCCGTCATGATCGCGCAAACAATATGCCGCCCGCGGTCCTGCGGCCCCGTCTCGCAACAGCCGTCACGAAAGAATCCGGTCATCGGGTCTTTGGAGCAAGGCTGCAACGCTTCGCCCAGAATGTTGAGTGTCCCGAATTTAGAGGTCATTCATCAAATGCCATGTGAGCTTTCATTGTTGAAGGCTGCGCTAGCTGAAATACGCCGTCTGGCCCATCATAACTAAATATAAAATTCGATAAGAAAGGTCTGCCGAGTAGACAATGGTAGGACTTTGTACCCAGACCCAATTCCGCTCCGTAAAATTGACCAAGAATTTCAATCCCAACTTCGGCTATATCTATGATCCCAACATATACTGGTGTTAAATTTTGACCTGATGCAGATTGGAACTGCTTATAGTCTATAATTGGGAGCCCTAGCTTCCTAGCGGTCATATTATCGATACAGTTCACCGAAGCGCCAGTATCAATTAATCCACGAAAATTGCGACCAGACAAAATTTTAGATTTTTTTATAACAACGTCCAAAATTGGACCTTCTGATCGCAGCAGTAAGCTGCGTTCATTGCTATGTTGACCTGACGGCCCAAATTGTTTGATCACGAGAGTTATGCGTCTGCTGTGGCAAATTTTATATTTGGATAAACTTCTGGTTCAAAACCAATTTGGCGCAACAAGACTGGCGTGTCCCCAAACTCGCTAAATACTTTTTCAGCGGCAATTTGAAAATCTTTAAAAAAACCAATAACTTTAGTATTTTGAATTATAACCCACTCGCCTAAGTGGCTTTCTTTAAAATCCAATTCGTTTTGCTCATATGTTTTAATTTCTTCCCTAAGCATCAACATATAGCTCTCCAAATTTGGTTAATAATAACTTAAAATAATTGTTATCTGGTTAACGGTAGCCGATTCTGACTGCGCTGCATAGCGGGACAGATTCTCATCGGGTTTTGATGATCTCGACGCCAGCGACGTCGGCTTTCAGGAGCGCTTGGGGTTTGGAGATGGATACGGCGCAGCGTTGCACACGAGCATCTGTGGCCAGCGCCCAATCTGCGATTTGCTCTGCCAAGGTTTCAACCAGTTGCACATGCGCTTTGAGGGCAAGCTCTTCGGCTTTGTCCGCGACGAAACCATAATCCAATGTCTCGCCTAAGCGATCATCTTTAGGTAGGTCCATATCGCCCATATCGAGTTCAACGTCTATGATGATTGGCTGCGTGCTTTCATATTCATGCGGATGCACACCAATAGACGCCTGCACCAAAAGCCCACGCACAAAGATGCGGGTGGAGACAGGATTGGCTTTCTTGCCAAACGCTCTGAACATAGATTTACGGGCCATCATCGCCTCCGAATAATAGGTCGGGTGTTTGCCAGGTCAGGTGTTGCCCCCCGTCCACAGCCAGCATTTGCCCTGTGACAGACTCGGCAACCAGCAGATAGCGCGCGGCTTGCAAAATCGTGTCTGGCGGTGATCCGCGACCCAGCAGCGTTGTGCGCGACTCAGACGCAAATTCATCTTCGGTCTGTCCCGTATTGCGCAAGGTTGGCCCTGGCCCGATGCCGTTCACACGTATCTTCGGCGCAAGAGATTGCGCCAATGTCTTTGTCGACCAATATAGCGCAGATTTAGAAATACCGTAGGTAAAGAATAGCGGATTGGGCTTTAATACGCGCTGATCAATCATATTGATGATGCTGCCCGACGCCCCCTCTGGCAGTTGCAAAGCGAGGTCTTGAGCCAGTTGCAATGGCGCGCGCAAATTGACTTCGAGGTGATGATCCATCGTCGCGCGAGTGGATGTATCAGCGCGGTCATCGGTGAAGGTAGAGGCATTGTTGATCAGCACAGTAATCGGTTGCCCCAATGCCTCGGCCGCGCGCGCGACCAGCGTGTTGACTTCGTTGAAAATGCTCAGATTAGCTTGGACACAGATTGCCTTACCGCCCGCCTCATTGATCTCTGCGGCCAGCGCCTTGGCCTTGGTTTCGCTGCGACGATAGTGAATGGCGACAGGCCACCCATCTGCTGCGAGTCCCTTAGCCAGAGCTGCGCCAATCCGTGCGCCCGCCCCGGTAATTAGCATACCGCCTTTTGGCAGCTTGTCGCTATCCCGCAGCACGATAGCCTTACCCCTTTTCAGGTGACTTAACGCGGGCCCGTTCGCCGCAAGACGGACGACCGACTTCGACACATGACAGGCCCGGAAGCTGCGGCGCGAGGCGTTCAAAAATCCAGGCTGCGATTTGCTCAAGTGCGGGAGCATCGAGGCCTTCGACTTCATTGAGGAGGCAATGATCCAGCGGCTCAATAACAGAGTTGACGATTTGCTCGATCTTCCACAGATCGCGAACCCAGCCTTTGTCCTCTTGGGCATTACCGGTGATTGTCACAGTGCCTTTAAAGCTATGACCGTGAATTTTCTTAAACAGGTCATTGGCATCGGCGTGGCCAAAGTAGTGCGCGGCTTCGAATTGGAAGTCTTTTTCGATCTCGAACTGCATGGCAGCTCGCTTAAATTCCGCCTTGGCCGAGGCCAGGCATAAAGGCCGTTGCCAGCATATAAACAAGGTAAGCCGAGACAAATATCACGCCTGTCTTCCGGCCAATCGGCTTGCGCGTCATCACAAACATCAACAGCGCGAGCATCGAGATCAACATCACCCACATATCGAAATTATAGAGGCGGCTTTCAATCGGCACTGGCCCTGCGAGCGCGGCTGCACCCATGACGGCAAATGTGTTAAACACGTTAGAGCCCAGCACATTCCCGAGCGCGACTTCGGAATGACCGCGGTAGGAGGCAACAACCACGGTCGCGATTTCTGGCAGCGATATACCGATCGCGACAATCGTCAGGCCGATAATTGTTTCAGATACATTCATCGCTGTTGCAATCGTCGTGGCGTTATTCACGATCAACGCACCGCCGACCACGAGGCCGATAATACCGCCAATGACATAGACTAGCTCCACCCACATACGACTGGGCAGCCCGTCTTTGCCCTCATCGATCTCTGTCATTTCTGCGAGAATAGGATCTTCTGCGCCCGCTTTGGCGAGGCTGAACATCCAGAGGAGATAGGCAATAATACCGCCAAACAAGATCGCGCCCTGCCACATGACAAGCGCAGACCCATTGGTAAATTTGGACACAAAGGCAAGCGCCATGAATAGGACTGTCGCCAGTAAACACACAAAACTATTGCGACCAACACCCGCTATATTGGTGGGTATGGCGAGAATGAGTGCGGGCAGCCCGAGCGCAAGCAAAACATTCGCGATGTTCGAGCCAATGACATTACCTGCCGCGAGTTCGCCCGTGCCTTGCAAGACCGCCTGAACACTGACAACCATTTCGGGGGCCGAGGTGCCGAAGGCGACAATCGTCAGACCGACAATCAGCGCAGGCACGCCCCAATGACGCGCCAAAGCGGCCGCGCCGCGTACCATAATATCGCCCGCGATAATCAGAATGACTAAGCCGAGGACGAGCAGAAAAACTGGGAGAAGAAGCCCCATGAAATATGACCCTAGTCGAACCGCTTATAATCAAGCAGGTTCAAAATCCCGAACAACAAAAAGACAAGTGCAAAAGCGAAGAGGGCTGGGTCCATATTGAACAGACCAAAAACGCTGATACCGGCTTGGATAAGTGAAAACATGACGGTCCTTATTATCTGCGCGACATACCGCGCTTTGCTGCAATTTTGCTGTCTATAAAGACAGTTGCAGAAAAGGCCAAGCCTTCTTAGGCTGGAATACGCAGACTATTTCCAGCTAAAGAGGTGAATATGTCCCAAATTCTTGGCCTTGGCGGGATTTTTATACGCTGCAAAGACGTGGATCGCTACCGAGCGTGGTGGTCAGATCATATGGGAGTCGCCCTGACCGATTGGGGCACACTAGAATGGGAACATAGCGCCAGGGCCTATCCGTCCCGCTCCATGCTCAGCCCCTTTGCAGCGAATACGCCCTATTTTGACCCCAGCACGCAATCCGTCATGATCAATCTTCGGACAGATGATGTGCGCGGCATGATAGAGAAGGCGCGAAAAGGCGGCGCACAGATTGTTGGGGAGATTGACGACACAGAATACGGCATGTTTGGCTGGTTCATTGACCCAGAAGGCTACAAGATCGAATTATGGCAAGAACCAAGTGGATGATAGTGTCTGCGCAAATTTATCTAACATCTTCGGTAATTTTTGCTATTTTGCACTAGTTTATTGCACGGCATCAGGCCAATACTTATGACAACGATGTCGCAGGGGAACGATCCGCTTTGCGAGCCGTTGTAAGGATATACATTAAGGAGATACTATGTTCGGACTTATTCCATTCGCTAAAATGGCAGGCAAAGGCCTCGGCAAATTGTTCAAAGGCAAAGACGCCGAAGACAAATTAAAAAAAGAAGTTGAAGGCTACGGCCTCGATACGCAAGGCGTTGATATCAATGTCGATGATGACGGCGTGGTGACGGTCAAAGGCGAAGCGGTCAGCCAAGAGATGAAAGAGAAAATCATCCTCGCTGTTGGTAATGTCGAAGGCATTGGCGGCGTCAAAGACGAAGCGTCTTCCGCGCTCGACGGACGCGCGTCACAATTTCATACTGTTGTGAGCGGCGATACGCTGTCTGCGATCTCTAAGAAATATTACGGCACATGGCGCCTCTACCCAGAGATTTTCGAAGCCAACAAGCCGATGCTCTCTGATCCCGATAAAATTTATCCGGGCCAAGTTTTGCGTATCCCTGCGATCAGCACGGCCACGTCATAGCTTAGCTACGTCATAGGTTAGCTACGTCATAGGTTAGCTATGACACATAGATTTACGAAAGCCGTCCTTCGGGGCGGCTTTTTTATATGTAAAATGTGAAGTGGGAGAGAAGACAGAAGCGGGGCTACCCGGGAGAGAGAGAGAAACTGGGTAGCCACCGCCCTGCTGCGCGATCTGTGAGCCATTATGCCAAGTCCGCAAGGGACTTGCGTCGGCCACTCAAGCTCTAGGGGGAGCCGTCAAGGAGTGGGTCACAGAGGGGACGCACGCAGGAGTTATGTAGGATATTTCAGTTGAACCTTATCTGAATACCAAGCCAGAAAAGCACGCATCAAAATGACAATTTAGACAGGTTTCATCTTCTAAAAACAGGTCAAGACTATGAAATAGCTAAGCTTTCTTAGTCGGGCCTTTCTTCAAAGGCTTGCGCGCAGTGGCTTTTTTCGCGGCAGGTTTCTGCGAGGTGCTGGGCTTGGGCGCAGTCTTCTTCGTCGGCGCTGTTTTACCCTTCAGCGATTCGATTTCCGCGAGTGCTTTATCGAGTCGCGCTTTCAGGACGTCAAATTCTTCGCGGCTGACGAGGTCCAGATCTGCGACCAGCTTTTCCGCTTGGCTGCGGCCCATCGCTTTGACTTCGTCGCCAACGCCTTTGAGCGCGCCGGCAGCATTGGTCAGCAGGTTGGAGATGTCTTCCATCGGGCGAGATTTACTTTGCATAGCGTTTTGTTCCTATCGTCTGTTGGAATCAAGATAGGGACGCGCTAAGGCAATTTCCAGTCTTTACACAGGTCATTTTATCACATGTCGCTTCTACTGCTCATTGACGCCATTGTCTTTCCTAGCTGGTTAAGTGAAGAAATTATATCACTCGGGCCGATCTCTCTGCGCTGGTATGGCCTGTCTTACGTCATCGGATTGTTCGGCGCCTATTGGTACGCGACAAAAATGGTGGCGCGCAAAGATATTTGGACTGTGAAAGGCCACACGCGACAGCATGAACTTATCCCGAATAAAGATATGCTGTCCGATCTGATGTTTTATAGCTTGATCGGGATTATTGTCGGCGGACGTCTCGGCTACCTCGTTTTCTACAGTCCCGAAACATTTCTTACTCCGATCGAAGTTCTGAAAGTCTGGAAGGGCGGGATGAGTTTCCACGGCGGCTTCCTCGGTGTTTGCGGGGCGGTGCTTTATATGCGGTGGCGCAAGAAGCTCTCTCTCTGGCGAGTCGCAGACATGGCCGCGATTGGCGCACCGATTGGGTTGGGCGCAGTCCGCTTGCTGGGTAATTTTATCAATCAAGAATTATGGGGCCGCCCGACGGATGTGCCGTGGGCGTTCATTTTCACCAAAGACCCCGCCTCTTTGCCCCGCCACCCCAGCCAGCTTTACGAAGCCTTCCTCGAAGGTCTTGTTATCTTTCTGGTGCTGCGAGTGTTGTCGACGCGGTACAAAGCCCTGACCAAGCCTGGTGTCTGCGCTGGCACGTTCATCATGCTCTACGGCCTCTTCCGTTTTCTAGTTGAATTCGTGCGAGAGCCTGACGCGACGATGTTCGGCCCACTTACGCGCGGAATGACCTATTCCCTGCCCATGGTGGTGATTGGCCTCGCTATCGTGATTTGGGCAGCCAAGCGCGCGCCTGTGGCCCCCAAAAGGTTGCGTGATGAGCCGTCTTAAAACGCGCCTAACCGAATATATCCGCGAAGCTGGGCCGATCTCTGTCGCAGAATATATGACATTCTGCCTGCTTGACCCCGTCAATGGTTACTACCCGACCCGCGATCCGCTTGGCAGTGACGGTGACTTTATCACGGCCCCAGAGATCAGCCAGATGTTCGGCGAAGTCCTTGGACTGTGGTGTGTGCAAAGCTGGATTGATTTGGGCCGACCGCCCGAGGTGAATTTGATCGAACTAGGCCCGGGGCGCGGCATCATGATGAGTGACATGCTGCGCGCGGCCAAGCTCGATAGCGCTTTCCAGCAAGCGGTGCGCGTCACCCTCGTCGAAGCTTCCTCCGCACTGGAAGCGGTGCAAGGCCATACGCTGGCGAGTTGCGGCCTGCCCGTTATGTGGGCGAGCGATTTGGCCCAAGTCCCTGCTGGTCCGTCCATTATCATTGGCAATGAATTCCTCGACTGCCTCCCGATTCGGCAGTTGATCTGCGCAGACCGCTTTGCGGGACATGAAGGCTGGGTCGAGCGGCGTGTGGGGCTGAATGAAGACGGTGATTTCCGCTTTGTCAAAGACGACACCCCGATCAGCTCTGATCTCGCCGCAACACTGCCCGCCGGGGCAGCAGACGCCCGCAATGATGACTTACTAGAAATCAATCCCAGCGCAGCGCAACTGCTCGATCAAATTAATGCGCGGTTCCAAGATTATCCCGGCCGCGCGCTCTTCATCGATTACGGGCCAGACAGCACGGAATTTGGCGACTCCTTGCAAGCCTTGAAGCGTCACGAAAAAGTCGGCGTGTTTTCTGATCCGGGCAATACAGACCTGACCGCGCGTGTAGACTTTGCCGCTCTCCACCAGACAGCGCAAAGCATTGGCCTCGACGCGACAGAGGCCGTGCCGCAGCGAGAGTTCCTGTCAAAGCTTGGGATCGAGATGCGGGCCGTCGCCCTCGCCCGTGCTAAGCCAGAGGCCAAAGACACGCTCACGCGGCAGTTTCACCGCCTGACAGCCGAAGACGAAATGGGGACTTTGTTCAAAGCGATGGTCGTGCAGTCGCAGGGTTTGCCCATGCCGTTGGGGCTAAGATGACCTTACCTTTTGCTACACATCCGCTATTGGATCATCCATCCCTCGTCCACGGGTTTTTTGGGCGCGAGGGCGGTGTATCGTCTGGCGCGTTTGAAAGCCTCAACCCGGGTGCAGGATCAGCCGACGATCCTACCAAAATTCAGGAGAACCGCGCCCGTATCGCCGCCGCCATAGGCGCAGCGCCCGATCATTTGCTTAGCCTTGCGCAAGTTCATTCGGACATCGTTATCACCGTGACAGACCCCGATATAGGTCGTGTGGAAGCGGACGGCATGGTCACGAAAATACCCGGCATCGCCTTATCAGCCCTCGGCGCAGATTGCGGGCCAATCCTATTTGCGGATGCTGATGCTGGCGTAATCGGGTCGTGTCATGCGGGCTGGCGCGGCGCGCTCGGTGGTATTATCGAATCGACCATAGCGACGATGTGTGAGGCAGGGGCGTCGCCCGCTAACATCCACGCCGTCCTCGGCCCATGTATCAGTCAGCCCAATTACGAAGTCGGCGATACATTCAAGGCTGAATTTCTCGATATGTCAGACGATTTCACGATATTCTTTCGCGACAACGCCAAAGGCATCCCCCATTTTGACCTCCCCGCCTTCATTCTGTCGCGCCTGACCGCCTGTGGGCTGCAGCATGTGGCCTGGACGGGAGCTTGCACGTATGCCGAACCAGAGCGCTATTTCTCCTATCGCCGCAATACACATGTGGGCATTGAGGGCTATGGACGGAATTTATCAACGATAATGTTGCGCTAGCGATTTACTTTCAGGTGTCACTGGATATATGACACATTAACGACAGCAAGGGACTCCCATCGCCATGAAATTGATTAGCGGAACCGCCAACGAACCCTTGGCGCAGAGCATCGCAGATGTGCTTGACGTCCCCCTTACCTCCGTCGATATTGAGCGCTTTCGCGATCAAGAGATTTTCGTCAAGATTAACGAGAATGTGCGCGGCGAAGATATTTTCCTCATTCAGCCCACATCCGCCCCCGCCAATGACCATTTGATGGAATTGCTGATCATGATTGATGCGCTGGTGCGGGCGTCCGCAGATCGCATTACGGCGGTTATTCCTTATTTCGGCTATGCTCGCCAAGACCGTAAAACAGGCGGACGGACACCGATTTCAGCCAAGCTGGTCGCGAACCTGATTTCTAAAGCTGGCGCGCATCGCGTCCTGACGATTGATCTGCACGCGGGTCAAATCCAAGGCTTTTTTGACATTCCAACGGATAACCTGTTTGGGCAGCCTGTCTTTGTCGATGACATCAAAGACCGTTTCTCCAAGAAAGAGCGCGACAACCTGCTCTTCGTCTCCCCCGATACGGGCGGAGTTGTGCGGACGCGTCAGATTGCCAAGATGTTCAACGCAGACATTGCGATCGTTGATAAGCGTCGTCCTAAGGCGGGCGAATCAGAGGTTATGAATATTATCGGCGATGTCGCGGGCCGCACCTGCATCATTTATGACGACATTATCGATTCGGGCGGTACGATCTGTAACGCGGCCAAAGCCCTGAAAGATCACGGCGCCAATTCTGTTTCGGCCTATATCACTCACGGCGTTCTGTCCGATCCCGCTGTCGAACGCATCACCGCATCAGAGCTAACCGAGGTCGTGATTACTGACACAATCGCGCAGCCCAAAGCCGTGAAAGACTGCAAAAAAATCAGGGAATGTGCGACCGCAAGGCTCTTGGGCGAAGCTATTCGGCGGATTTCCAATGATGAAAGCGTCTCCAAATTGTTTGGCTAGGTTAAACTCGGACGCAAAGGCTGCACTTTTGCGCGTCTTGCCCCTTGCAAAGCCCGCATTTTTCACATAATAGCCGCCCAAATTAGACATAAATGACCGTGACAGCCGCCTTTTGGCGGTTATTTCATTTCACGGATCACTAGACAGAAGATCAAGGATAAGATCATGAGCGTTGTTCTCGACATTGAAGTACGTGAAAATACAGGCACAGGCTTTGCCCGCGAAGCCCGTCGCAATGGCATGGTGCCAGCGGTTATCTACGGCGGCGACGAAGCCCCTGTTTCCGTGAGTGTAAAATTCAACGAAGTGTTGAAAGCCATCAACTCTGGTGACTTCCTCTCCAACATGATCGAATTGTCCCATGACGGCAAAAAGCAGAAAGTCCTGACAAAGGATGTTCAGTTCCACCCTGTCAAAGACATGCCAATGCATATCGATTTCTATCGTGTGACTGCTAAGTCTATCATCGAAGTTGAAGTCACTGTTAATTTCGTCGGCGAAGACGAAGCGCCAGGCCTGAAAGAAGGCGGTGTGTTGAACGTGGTGCGTTACGCGATTGAAGTAAAATGCCCAGCTGGCTCTATTCCAGATCAAATCGACGTTGATATTTCTGCTATGGAAATCGGTGACAGCATCCACATTTCAGAAGTGAACCTGCCAAAAGACGTTAAGCCGTCCATTACAGACCGCGATTTCACAATCGCAACCGTTCTGGCCTCTCGCGCTTCCAAATTGGAAGGTGAAGAGGGAGAAGACGGCGAAGAGGGCGAAGATATGGCTGCGGACGAAGTTCCAGCCACAGAGCAGAACGGCGAAGAAGGCTAAACCCTCTCCATCGATGTCTATTTTCGGGCGCCTCTTCCAATTCGGACGGGGCGCCTTATCTTTTGGGCAAAGCACACCGCACACAGAAGAGGAGGCGGACATGCAAATCTGGGTCGGCCTCGGAAATCCGGGCGCGAAATATGCGAGACATCGCCACAATATCGGTTTCATGGCGATTGACGCCATCGGCGACGATCACAACTTCCCGCCTGAGAAATCACAGTTCAAAGGTCTCGCCCGCGTTGGTGTAATCAACGGGCAGAAAATTCTGCTGCTCAAGCCCTCCACTTTCATGAATGAGAGCGGGCAATCGGTTCAGGCTGCGATGAGCTTCTATAAGGTTCCGCTGGAAAACATCACCGTATTCCATGACGAGCTAGACATTGATCCAGGCAAGTTTCGGATCAAAATCGGCGGCGGTATTGCTGGGCATAATGGCCTGCGCTCAATCAAGCAGCATTGCGGGAATGAGTTCCGGCGCGTGCGCATGGGCATCGGGCATCCGGGTCATAAAGACCGTGTCTCGGGCTACGTCCTGTCAGACTTTGCCAAGAGTGAACACGAACTGCGCGACGACATGATCAACGGCTCGGCCCGCTATGCCGACCTGCTCGCAGAGGGCAAGGCTGACCTGTTCCAGACACGCGTGTCTGAATATATCAATGATAGACAATAGGATTACGTCATGGGATTTAAATGCGGAATTGTTGGATTACCGAATGTCGGAAAATCTACGCTTTTCAATGCGTTAACAAAGACAGCTAATGCGCAGGCAGCGAATTATCCGTTCTGCACTATTGAGCCAAATGTCGGCGACGTTGCTATGCCAGAGCCGCGCTTGGACGTGATTGCCAAGATCGGCAAGTCGGCCTCCATCATCCCGACCCGCATGAATTTTGTCGACATTGCGGGCCTCGTCAAAGGCGCGTCCAAGGGCGAAGGCATGGGCAATCAGTTCCTCGCCAATATCCGCGAAACGGACGCCGTGGTTTATGTGCTACGTTGTTTTGAAGACGAAGATATTACGCACGTCGAAGGCCGCATTGATCCTATGTCGGATTTCGAAACGATCGAAACAGAGCTAATGCTCGCCGATCTGGAAAGCCTAGAGAAGCGCAAGAGCGGGCTGGAAAAACGCCTCAAGCAGAATGACAAAGACGCGATCCAGACCATGCGCCTGATTGAAGTGGCGATTGCCGCGCTCGAGGACGGGAAGCCTGCCCGCACAGTTGAGATCGACGAAGACGATAAAAAAGCGTGGCGTATGCTGCAACTGCTGACATCCAAGCCTGTCCTCTATGTTGCCAATGTCGATGAAGAGAGCGCTGCGACTGGTAATGCATTCTCGGACAAAGTCGTCGCCCATGCGGAGGCGGAAGGCGCGCAATCCGTGATCATCTCTGCGCAGATCGAATCTGAAATGGCTTTGCTGGACGACGAAGAACAAGCTGAGTATCTCGACGCGATCGGCCTAGAAGAGCCTGGCCTGAACCGTTTGATCCGCAAGGGCTATGCTCTGCTGGGTCTGAAAACCTATTTCACCGTTGAGCCGAAGGAAGCCCGCGCTTGGACTTTCCAAGATGGGTGGACCGCCCCCAAATGTGCAGGCGTCATCCATGGTGACTTTGAAAAGGGTTTTATCCGCGCCGAAACCACCGCCTATGACGATTATGTCGCCCATAACGGCGAAGCGGGTGCGAAAGAGGCGGGCAAAGTCCGCCAAGAGGGCAAGGAATACCTCGTCAAAGACGGCGACATCATGTTATTCAAATTTAACGTCTAATCCCGCTACCGGCCATTTCCATTCAGGAATCGGGACTCAGCTCTATTTGCGCTTTGTTAAGATAAAACTGAAAAGCTCTGCCCTCATGTGGAAGGCAGGACTATGACACGACGACTCCTAACCCTCGCGATTGCAGCCAGTTTTGTAGCCTCGCTCTCGGGTCAAACGCAGGCACAAGACAGCCAAGACCCGATCTATATTCTATTGAACGAAGCGGGGCTTGATCTGAGCAATCCCGATCAAAATGCCACTCTCAAGCCTGACCGCGCGTTTAAATCCAACGACCCGCGCATGAAGAGCCGCGTGTATAAAGTTAAAAACGGCCCCCGAGTGAAGCTTGTGGGGCATAAATTCGATGACGTGTCGCAAATCGATCAGATTAGCCTTGTTTATGGCCAAGAAAATGGCGCTTATGACACAGCCAAAACAGCCCTGACAGCGGCTTTCGGCGCACCCTCGGCTAAGCGACCCAACATTCATGTATGGCGTCTGAAAAATACCGCTCCGACCTCGACGCAGAGCGATACAATCAAGGTAATTTCAAGCACAAATACCCGAGATAAATTCGTAATTACAGCAGATCGGCAACTCGGCGGAAAAGGCAACAACCCCCGTATCCGCCAATCACAAGCACCCGCCCCCAAGATAGCCTCAAAACAAGCCGCGCCTGCTCAAATATATCGCCCAGCGAGCAACGCAGTCGATTAATCTCTCGTCAACCACACGCCTTTATAAGATAGGCAGCATTAAGGTGCGTGAGAGCATGAGGGTTAGGGATGGCCTCATATATGAAACCAATTAGCGGACAATTTTCTGCGCACTACACATGGTTTGTGCGCTTGCTAACGACGTTTATGATCCTGATTGGATTTGCACAAACGGCCTCGGCGCAATCCTTTAATTCCACGGCAACAGGCCAGCAAATCGGGCCAGATGCAACTTGTAATACGGCCAATGAACTGAACATCCCTATCGTCGTGTCAGGCCTGACAAGTTTTGGGAATGTGACGTTAGGCGTGCAACTCACCCATACCTATCGCGGGGATATCCGCCTACGTCTCACCTCTCCCCAAGGCACACAGACAGATCTGGTGACGCCCAATGGCGGGCAAGGCCTCGATAATTACAACATTGAGATCGATGATAGCGCGGCAGACGTCATCAATACAGGCGCCCACACATCGGCAGATGGCACAACGGTCCCCGCCTTATGAAAACCGTGTTCGCTCAAATTCAGGCGCAGGCGGCATGGGGAGTTTTGCAGGTGAGAACCCCAGCGGGACATGGACTCTCAATATTTGTGATTTTTTTAATGCCGACCAAGGCAATTTTGGTGTCGCCACATTATACTTCTCCAGCCCCACGGATGCAGACCTAAGCTTGAGCGTTACGGCCAGCGATACGACGCCCGAAATCGGCTCTAATGTCTTGCTTACTTACAGCGTCACCAATAGTGGCGGAGCAGCAGCGACAGGTGTGACCGTCGATATTCCGCTCCCCTCTGGCCTCATCTTTAACAGCCAGACTGGAACAGGCAGCTATAACAGCGCGACAGGGCTGTGGACTTTGCCCGCCTCGCTCGCCAATGGGTCCGTAACGTCGATTACGCTAAATGCGGCGGTGCAGTCGACGGGCAGCTATACCATCGATAGCGAGATCACGGCGTCAGGCCAGAACGATCCTGACTCGACTGTCAATAATGGATCGACGAATGAGGATGATGATGTCAGCCTGACACTCGCGCCGACACCGTCCAGTATACCGCCAAGTTTGTCTTGCCCCATCGCGGATCAGTTTACCCTGCTTTGGGGCGCACCTGGATCGACCAATGGTTGGACAGCAGGGAGTTTGAATAACAGCTACACGGCGGGGGGCGAAACCATCGCTTTTGCCGTCACGGGCGATACAAATCGCTTTATCGCGCGGACGTTTAATGGCAGCTCGTTACAGACCCCTGTCTCCACGACACAATTTGCGAATGGCGCGACAGCGGGCGAACACGGCATTGTTATGAATGTTGATTATGCCGCCGTCACAGAAAGCGTGCTGACCACGATTACGCTAGGCACGGCAGGCACAGGGGTTGGCCAATTACAATTCCAACTCCTCGATATTGATAACGGCACATGGGTTGACCGCATCACAATCATGGGCAGCCTGAACGGCAATCCCGTTGCTCCCGTCTTGACGTCTAGCGGCTCCAACACCGTCAATCCTCCCGATGAATTAATCGGCACGGCAGGCGCACCAACGGGCAATCCAGCGGGCAACACGACTGTGACATTCCAAAATGCTGTCGATACGGTGACATTCACATATGACAATGCCAGCCCGACAGCCAACCCTGCCTCGCAGGTGATCAGCATGCAAAAGCTCGTCATGTGTCCGTCACTGAGCGCGGACATTACAGCCGTCAAATCTGTCGCCGTATATGACCCTGCCAATCTCGGCCTCTATATGACACCCGGGAATGAGGTCGAATATAGAATCACAGTCGTCAATAGCGCGACGGCCAGCGCGGCGGCTGACAATATCGATATTTCTGACACCCTGCCCGAGACGGTGCAATTTGTGTCGGCGACCACGACAGGGTTCACAGGCGGTGCCTTTGGGTCGCCTGCCCTGCCAGCTGCGAATACAGATTGTGTCGGCGGCGCTTGCGTCATCCGCTATTCTGGCGGGACATTACCGATCAATACGACGGGCGAGATCATCGTCCGCGCCTTGATAAAGTAGTTTACGCTTTCTCAATATAATACACCTATAGATTGCACCATGGGATGAGCTTCGTTAAGAGGAGGTCTCCCCATGCGGGCACATCTTTGGGCTTTGATGCTCGTTCTCGTGATCAGTATCGCGCCCCACGCTTGGTCCGTCGACTACGTCACAACCGTTGACGCGCCGATTAATGGAACAACAGCTTGCGGGACAAACGACCTCGTTCGGACGTTCAACGTCACCGATAGCTTTAACATTGGCGACGTCAATCTGGGCTTCCAAGCTGAGCATACGTGGCGCGGGGATATGAATGTGCGTCTGCGCTCACCCGCTGGCACCGAAGTGCAAGTCATTGCGCCCAATACAGGCGCAGGCGGGAACATCGATAATTACAACGTCTTCTTAGACGACAGCGCCGCGACCCTCATCAACACCGCCCCTCATGATACGGCAGACGGCACCATTGCGCCGCCCTATGAGAACACCGTGCGGCCCAGCAATGCGCTGTCTGCGTTTAACAACCAAAACTCCGCTGGCACGTGGACGCTGCTGATGTGCGATGCGTTTCCGTCGGCCGATAATGGCAGCTTTGACATTGCTACCTTGCAACTCACAGCCTCCACCGCGCCGCCAACAGGCCCGCCCTTGTCATGCCCCGCCAGCGAGCAAATCGCGTTTAATTGGGGGCCAGTGGGGACAACGAATGGCTGGGCGGCGGGGAGCCTGATCAACGGCTACACCATCGGCACCAGTATCCCCATGTCGATCACAGTGACAGGCAACACAGCCCGCCTTATTCCTCGAAACGGCGTTATGACACCTGCCACCCTCACGGAATTTACGGGCGGCGGGACCGCACAAAATTCTCTGGCCATGTATGTCGATTTCACCTCACAAGCAGAAAGCCTGACTGTCACTGTGAATGTCGGCGCGCCAGGTCAGGGGGTAGCCTCTGTCGGGTTTGATATATTCGACATTGACCGCAATAATTGGGTTGATCGGGTGACAGTCGCGGGATCGTTCGGGGGGGCCGCTGTGACGCCAAGCCTCACTGGTAGCACCGCCAACACCGTCACTGGTAACCAGATCGTAGGGACAGCGCTAGCCCCCGCTACGTCTTCTGCGGCCAATGCCAACATCACCTTCACCAACGCGGTTGATCAGATCACCCTGACCTATGACAATGATCCCTCTGTGCAAGCGAACCCTGCCCCACAAATCATGAGCTTTTTCGCCAATATGCGGGTCTGCCCACCCCTCGTCGCGGATTTGTCAGCGGTAAAATCTGTCGAGGTTTTTGATCCAACCAATGCAGGACTTTATATGACGCCAGGCCGTGAAATTCTCTACAAGATCACTGTAACCAATGCCGCAACGGCGACCACGGCTGCCAATGACATAGATATTTCTGACACCCTGCCAGACACATTAGAGTTCATCTCTGCCAGCAGCACAGGGTTTAGCGGCGGGACATTTGGCAGCCCTACCCTGCCCAGCGCGAATACGGATTGCACAGGCGGTGCCTGTGTTGTCCGCTTTGCGGGCGCATCGCTCGCGCAAGGGGATGTCGGCGAAATTATTGTGCGAGCCTTGATTAAATAAGGCTAGTCGAAAATTTCGCTAACCTCTGTTTTGGCTTTGCCCGCCTGCTTCTGCACCAGAGAGCCATACGCCCAGCGCGCAATAAAATACAAGATAACGCAATGCGCTACCAAGAGGACAAATGCGACCAGTTGCAAAACACCTGAAAATACTGCCTTCAATGACAGGTCAACTAACGCGAAGAGAACAACGCTCCAAAATGCCAGATGGTCTCGCTCTTTGATTGATGGGGCGCGGTGCATGGTTTTCACAAACTGTCGTCCAACAAACACGGTGCTGGCTGACGACGCGAGGATTTTTAGGACAAAATTGATGTGGAACGGAACTCCCAACATTACCCCAATAAACATGGCGCAGATCACCACTATAAAAAGTCCTATATAAGTCGCCAAGAACAACCAAAGATACTTTTTGAGGGAAATGGGTTCGGTTATTTCACGATTATATGACGGCAAACCTAATGCCCATCAAACGCCATCAGCGCCGTCACGGGAATACCCATCTTGGTCAGCTTTGCTAACCCGCCTAGCTCTGGCAGGTCGATAACGAAGGCAGCGCCGACGATTTCGGCCTCAACTTTGCGCAGCAATTTCACGCCCGCTTCCGCCGTGCCGCCTGTCGCGATCAAATCGTCGACGAGGACGCAGCGCTCACCTTTACGGATAGCGTCGGCGTGAATTTCCATCGTGTCCGTGCCGTATTCCAACTGGTAATCTTGCTTATACGTGTCAAAGGGCAGCTTGCCCGCCTTGCGAATCGGCACAAACCCTGCGCCGATTTCCACCGCCAAAGCGGCGCCAAAGGTGAAGCCGCGCGCCTCTATCCCCACCACATTATCAATGGTCTTATCCCGATAGGGCGCGGCGAGTTGCTGGATTGTCTCTGCCAAAGCGGCGCGATTGGTCAGCAGCGTCGTAATATCGCGGTACATGATCCCCGGCTTTGGGAAGTCTGGAATGGTGCGGATGGTGTCTTTCAGGTTCACGCGTTCGCCCCTGATCAGCGTATTGCAGCGTGGTCATCGACTATCCGCTGTCGATTTTGCTGACGGAAATAAGCGATCGGCCCGAAACTGAGGACTAGCATGAGATAGCTCGTCAGCCCGACATACCCCACGACGGGACCAACGCCCATAAAGAGCTTCAGCATGACTTCTTTGTCGATGAAAAACTCAATCGCCGCTCCGGCAATTAGAATAATGAGCGGGAGGGCTGTCGCGAGCAAAAAGCCGCGAAAGGCGATGCTGATGACTTCTGAACTCGTTGGGCTGCGCTGTTCGATACTCAGGAACCGACCCGCTGCCAGATGGGTCGACACGATAGGCGGGATCAGCGCGACAAGGCCCATCACGATGGGATTTTGCACACCAAAATATCCCCCAAGCAACCCCATCGCAATCAGAGCGATCACCAGACTAATCATATACAAAGCGTAGAATAACCACGCATAGCCTTGGGCGTTTTTATAGTGCTTAATCATGACAGCCTCTTTTCTAGAGCAATCGTAAAGTGGGAGCGATGCTCTTTCAACACTGGATTACCTATTAACGGCGTCGGTTTCAGGCAAGATATGCGTCTCCGAAAAGGCCTGCATCTCCCAATCTTGGAAATCAGGATCAGACATGAGCTCTGAAATATAAGTGTCGGAGCGATGCGAGCGCGGTAAGCCATAGCTCGTGAAGCGGGTGGCGACAGGCGTGTAAAACGCATCTGCAATCGACCAGTCATTGAACAAATAAGGCCCGTTATGGCGGCCCAGCAACTCGTCCCACATGTCCGAAATCTCAGCGGCTTCATCCAAGCAGCTTTGCGGCATTTTCGTCTCTGTGCGGCGGCGCAAATTCATGGGCGCTTCGCGGCGAATGTGTGGGAAGCCTTCATGCATGAGGGTTACAACGCGCTTGGCCTCCGCCTTGTCGACTGGGTCTTTGGGCCAGAGATTCGGCACAGCCTTGGCGCAAAATTCAGAGATCGCCAGGCTGTCCGGTATCCGCTCCCCGCGCACGTCGAGGACGGGCACAGTTCCCGCGTCTGACACTTCTAACAGCCTGTCTTTATAGCCTGGCACATCCAAGTTGATGACCTCTTCGACAAAGGGCAATTCCGCTTTGCGCAGCACCAGCCAAGGCCGCAGCGACCATGATGAATAATTATAATTGCCGATAAACAACTTTAGCGGCGTTGTTTCATGTTCAACCATATCTAATGTCCCAAAAGTTTGAGCGCCGCGAGGAGTTGCGGCTTTTCCGTCATAAATCCACTTCGCACCCAGAGCGCTTCAAGGGCTTTGAGGGCGCGGCCCATTTCCGGCCCCTTTGGCACGCCAGCTTTGGCCAAGTCTTTGCCAGAGATCGGAAATTCTGGCGGTGTCCAACCCATTGCCAGGTCGGCCAGCATCATCCATTTGGCGCTATCCATAGCGCGTTCAGCCCCCGCAGCCCGCAGGCGCGCTCGGTCTAAAATCACCTGTTTACCCGAGCGATAAATCGCCGTCAGCTTATCTCGTTCTGCCATATCAGGCGAGAGTTGCGCGCTGTCATCGGCCCAACCGCGCAAGCGCTCCGTCTCCGCATTGGACATTTTCAACCGTTTACATAGCAGCGCCATTTGCAACGGCTCCCGCGCAGACAACGCCATAATTCGCAACATCGGATCGGGCGCAATCGCCTCTCGCGCTTCAAGTTTCAGCAAGTAATCTAGCCCGTCGACATTATTGGACTCAGGCAGCAGCGTCTCCAAAATATCGTTCGTCAGCATGATACGACAGGCGCGGATTGGGCGCGGGGCAGACAGCAGTTTCTTGATCTCTATCCAGACCCGCTCAGACGATAATTTCCGCAGACCTGCCCGATGGTCCCGACATGCTTTCAGCGAGGCCGCGTCAACTTTTTCGTCGCGACCATACCAAGCGAGGAAACGGAAGAAGCGCAAGATACGCAGATAATCCTCCTGCACCCGCGCTTCGGCATCGCCGACAAAGCGGAATTTCCGCGCTTTAATATCGTCCAGCCCTTGGCCTGTTGGATCAAAAACCTGTCCGTCATAACCTGCATAAAGCGCATTGATGGTTAGGTCGCGGCGCTGCGCATCCTCTGCCCAATCTTGGGTGAAGGCGACAACAGCGCGACGACCATCGGTCTCAACATCCTTGCGTAAGCTTGTGATTTCATGAGGCTTTCCGCCAATGACGGCTGTGACCGTACCGTGATCAATTCCCGTTGGGACGGTGCGAATATCCGCCGCTTTCAAGGCCTCTATGACTGCGGCAGGTTCCAACTGGGTCGCTAAGTCAATGTCGCCAACGACCTCGTCCCACAGCGCATTGCGCACGCAACCACCGACGAAGCGCGTGCTGCCCTTCGGCAGAGCGTCAAAGATAGCAATGACGGCGTCGCTACGCATCCACGGGAATTGTTGGGGGTTCAAATCGGACATAGTCTAAGTCTAAACACCGACAGCGCGGCGTCCAGCGCTTTCGCACGAAACGGGACTAAAAGTCTGTCTCGAAGATGCCCAGATAGGCGCGTTGATAGAGGCGATACATCGTCATCGCCGTCATTCCCCAAATATTGCGCGGCACACCATCCGCACTCGTATACGGCATATCCCAGAGGCGGTGATTGCGACCTTCAAATTCCACATTACGCTCTACGTGGTTGGCGGGGTTCATAATGAAGGCGAGCGGGACTTCGAACACATCTGCGACTTCGTGGGGGTCGGGCGTGATTTTTGCGCTGGGGTCCACAATGCCGACAAAGGGCGTGATGCGAAAATCGCTCACCGCGTTGAAGGATTCGAGCCGCCCTAGCAATTTCACCGCCTCGGGTCGCACGCCGATCTCTTCTTCAGTCTCGCGCAAGGCGGCGTTCTGCGTTGTCTCGCCGCGCTCGACCTTGCCGCCGGGAAAGGCGACTTGCCCCGCATGGCTGGGCATCGTCTCTGGCCGCTGCGTCAGTATGATGTTCCAAGTGTCGCGCTTAACCAACGGCATTAATACCGCCGCCATGCGTTGCCCCTTGCGGGCTTGTTTATCTGTGCCGTCAGAGATTTTCAGCGGCAGCAGCGCAGACGCAATTTTTCCGATTGTCGGATCGTCCGCAAATATCTCCCTTTGTGCAACACTAGATTTCATGCGCGCCTTTTGGCCCAAGCGGGAAAAATTCGCCACCCGCAAATACACCCAGCTGATGATCTTTTTCCACGGCTGCATTGACGAGTTCATAAAACACAGGCCGCGCCAATGACGCCTCCAATCGCCCGCGCACAGTCACAAAGGGTGACGGCTCTAATGTCTCAGGGTCCGTCTCCACGCGGATTGGATTATCATGGCCAGCTTCGACGACTTCGTCCATATTGGTCGTGAAGAAAACCCGCTGCGCTTCGCCCTCGCCTTCAATATCAACGCGGGTCGCAATGAAATGCGCGCGTTCGACGACAATCGCGATCTTCTCGACGGGCGTCACAAGATAAGTCACCCCGTCGGCGTCTTTGCGCAAAATTGACGCGAATAACTCGACCAGCCCCTTTCGCGTAATCCGAGAGCCTTCGTGCCACCAAGAGCCGTCAGAGTTGATCACCATATCCATCTCGCCGCAATGTTCGGGGTTCCAGCGCTCAACAGGCCGTTCGCCGTCTTTTGTATCGGCGAGCGCGGTCATGAGGTCTGCGAGAGAGAAATCGGCGCGAGTTGACTGCGACTTACCGCCATTTAACGTGTTTTCTGTGGACATTCTTTTTAAGGCCTTTCATGGCTAAACCTGCATGCTATTCTGCCTACGGGCGAGCCTATAATGATGGACTTTATTCATGAGCCTACAAATCAATCAAGAGATTCCGAAAAACATTGCGACGGCGGCTGAAAAAGCCAGCGAGTCACTGCAGGCTGCCAAAGCCAATATTGGTGAGGTCGTGTTCGGCCAAGAGGAGGTCGTCGATCTGGCGCTAGCCGCCATTCTATCGGGCGGGCACGCCCTACTCGTCGGTGTGCCAGGTCTAGCGAAGACCTTGCTCGTCGAAACCCTTGGCACAGTCATGGGGCTGGATAATAAGCGGATTCAGTTCACGCCCGACCTGATGCCCGCAGACATTGTCGGCTCTGAAGTTTTGGAAGAAGGCGCGAGGGGCAAACGCTCTTTCCGCTTCATCCCCGGCCCGGTTTTCACGCAGCTTTTGATGGCGGACGAAATCAACCGCGCCTCCCCCCGCACGCAATCTGCGCTGCTCCAAGCGATGCAAGAGAAATTTGTGACCGTTGCGGGCGAGCGTCACGACCTCCCAAAGCCATTTCACGTCCTCGCGACGCAAAACCCGATTGAGCAAGAAGGCACCTACCCCCTGCCTGAAGCGCAGCTTGACCGCTTTCTGTTTCAAATCGATGTCGGCTTCCCGACGCTCGACACGGAACGCGACATCCTGATGGCAACAACGGGTGCAGATTTTGCGACGGCGAAGAAATCTTTCACTGCCAAGCAGTTGATGAGCATGCAGTCCCTCGTCCGCAAACTCCCTGTCGGCGAGAAAGTTTTGGAGGCGATCCTCACATTGGTGCGTGAAGCGCGTCCTGATCAATCCTCTCTCGAATCTGTGCGGAACAGTGTTGCGTGGGGGCCAGGGCCACGGGCAGGACAAGCCCTCATGCTCGCCACCCGCGCCCGCGCTTTGCTGGACGGACGCCTTGCCCCCTCGATTGACGATGTTCTCGCGCTGGCTGAACCTGTCCTGAAACACCGTATGTCGCTGTCATTCGCCGCCCGTGCCGATGGGCAGACGATCGAGCAGACTATTCAAACCCTGAAAGATCATATCCGCTAGTCGATAGCGCCGCCTTATGCCCGTCCAAACCCTGTCTCATCAGCAACTTCGGCAATCCGCCGAAGACCTCGCCAGCGGCTTTCCCGCTTTGCTGGCAGAGGCTGAGCGTGTGGCCAATATCGTGGCGGGCGGGGTGCATGGTCGCCGCCGCGCAGGACAAGGCGAGACGTTCTGGCAATATCGCAATTACGACAAATCCGACCCTGCCACGCGCATTGACTGGCGCCGAACCGCGCGTGGGGATCAAGTCTTTATACGCGATAATGAATGGGAAGCGGCCAATTCCGTCTATATCTGGCGTAACGGGGCAGCAGGCATGAATTGGCGGTCAGCGCGGAAGCTGCCGACGAAACAAGACCGCGCTAGCGTTATCACCTTAGCCCTCGCCTCCCTGCTCATGCGGTCGGGGGAACGCTGCGCCATTATCGGTGAAAGTGAGCGGCCTCGCGCGGGTCGTGTGGGATTTGAGCAATTATCGCAGCGTATGGCGCGGTCGACTGGCGACGCCAAACATCTGGACGGCAAAGTCCCAGCCCACGCCAAAATGGTGATTGCGTCTGACTTCCTAGAGTCCAAAGACGTCTGGCGGCATCGTCTTTCCCGTCTTTCAGGACGCCCCGTCAGCGGTGTGCTGCTCCATATCATCGATCCTGCCGAAGAAGCGTTCCCTTATAAAGGACGGCTGGAGATGCGGATTCCAGGGCTTGGCAAATTACCGAGTTTCCTCGTCGGACGCGCGGAAAATGCGCAAGAAGAGTATCAAAAAAGTTCGCGGCCCATTGTGAAGCGCTAGATAACACGTCGAAGCGACTTGGCTGGACGTTGATCCGTCACCGCACGGATCGCCCTGCGACCGAGGCTCTGACGGCTATGTATCTCGCGATTTCAGGTGAGTTATCGTGAGTTGGGCCGCACTGACATTTCTCGCACCACTGACGTTTTTGGGCTTGATCGTGCTGCCGATTATTTGGTGGATTTTGAAAGTCTCGCCGCCGCGCCCGCGTGAGCAGATGTTTCCGCCTTTGCGGATTTTACAAGACATCAACACAGATGATCAAACGCCCGCCGCGACCCCTTGGTGGCTGCTGTTGTTTCGGATGTTGTTGGCCGCGCTGGTAGTCTTCGCGCTCGCCCAGCCGATCATCAAATCAACCCAAGTCGAGACCGCGCAACGCCCAACGATCATCATCGACCAGAGCGTCTTTGCCGCCCCGATCTGGGACGATATTATCAGCGAGGCTGAGCAACGCATCCGAGCGGCGCGGCGCGATAATCTGGATGTGCGTATCATCGCAACAGCCCAAATCAATGACACATCCGCGGCCTTTCTGCCTGCATCCGAGGGGCTGCGTTTGGTCAAAACTCTGCAGCCTGCGCCCTATCCGATTGGGTTGTCTAATCTCCGCGATGAATTAAATAATTTAGATATGACGGATACGGACATCACGTTCTTATCGTCTGGTATTGCCAGCATAAACACACAAACTAATGATATTTTTCAAGGTGCTAAAGCCTCTATCCTCATGCCAGATGTGCAAGCTAATATTTTCCCCGGTGATGTGCGCGAAACATCAGATGGGTTTGAGGCAGATTGGTATCGACCATCACCCAAGGGCGCGGGCAGCACCATGATCGAGGCTGTCACAAGCGACAATTCTGTGATCGCAGTCGAGCCTCTGACCTTTGCCCCCGGCGCAACATTGGCGACAGTGACAATGGCTCTGCCGCCGCAACTGCGTTCCAAAGTGACGCGTCTTAAAGCCCAAGGCGTGCGCTCTGCCGCCGCGATTAAATTGCTCGATGACAGCTTTGGCCGTCCCCTCGTCGGCGTGCTAAGTCCGCCTGCTGACACGTCCAGCCCGCTGCTCTCTGATCCGTTTTATGCCAAGCAAGCGCTGTCGCCCTATGCCGATATTTTCGATGGAGATGAAGCCACATTGCTTGCCCTCCAACCCTCCATCCTCGTCATGCCTGACAGCATGCGCAGCGATAGTGATGCGATGATTAAATACGTCGAAAGCGGCGGTGTATTGGTTCGCTTTGCAGGGCCGCGATTGGCCAAGCGGCAAGACAGCTTGCTCCCCGTCACGCTGCGCAATGGAGGACGTGCGATTGGCGGCGCGCTCGCATGGGAAGACCCGCAACGCCTTGCGCCGTTTAATCAAGACAGCCCCTTCTTTGGTCTCGCCGTGCCTGATGAGGTTACCGTGTCCAAGCAAGTCATGGCCGAACCGGGGATCGAGACGGATACGCGCACATGGGCGAGGCTCGAAGACGGCTCCCCCATCGTGACGTCTGCCGCGCGGGGGCAAGGGCGGGTCGTTTTATTCCACGTCACGGCGGGACCAGAATGGTCAAACCTCGCGATTAATGGGCTTTATGTTGATATGTTGCGACGTATCCTTCCCCTCACCAAAGGCCGCACCAGTCGCGCGGCGGGATCAAATGCCGACTGGATTTTAGATCGCGCATTGGACGGTTTTGGGCAGTTGCAATCTCCGCCTCTGCTGGAACAACGTATTGCAGACGCGGAATTCGACACGGTCAGCACGTCAGCCTCTCAACTGCCCGGTTATTACCGTCAAGGCACGCGCCAACGCGCCCTCCCCGTGCTGCAAAACCCAACAGACTTTGGCCCTATGACCGCACCCCGCAATGCGGTGGTCAGCGGATATGGCACCGAGGCGCCGCAATCTTTGACCGGTCTGCTATTGGGGCTCGGCGCAGCCTTGCTGGCTCTGGACGCGATATTTGCGCTGTGGATGGCGGGGCGGTTGCGCTTTTTGCGACCTCAGCGCGGGCTCGCAATTTTGGTCTGCGCTGCGATGATGACCGTGCCGCAACTATCAGACGCGCAAACGCCAGATCGAGTCGTTCAAGCCGCCAATGCCCTGCACCTCGCCTATATCGAAACGGGGGATGCCCGCCAAGACGAGCTATCCCGCATCGCCTTGGACAGCGTGAAAACGCAACTCACATTGCGCACGACGATTGAGCCAGAAGGCGTGCATGCGGTGAAGCCTGACGATGCAGGTCTGGAAATGTATCCCTTCCTCTACTGGCCTGTGCGCCGCGATAGCGCAGCCCTGACGCCCGAAAGCGTTGCGAATTTGAATGCCTATATGGCGGCGGGCGGCACGATCGTGTTTGATACGGCCGATGAAGGTGATCGTGGATTGCGGGCAGGACAGCCCCATCCCGGCCTCGCACGGGTGACCGAAAATTTGGACATTCCGCGCCTCGTGACTGTGCCGACCGATCATGTTTTGACCAAGTCATTCTACCTGCTGCAAGTCTTTCCCGGGCGATGGGCGAATGGCCCTGTCTATGTGCAGGCGGGCTCTAACGGATCTGGCGGGCGCGACGGGGTGAGTCCTGTCATTATCGGTTCCCAAGACTGGGCGGCAGGCTGGGCGATTGACCCAGAGGCTGGCAGCCTGATCGAGCTGAGCAATGACATCCCGCGACAACGCGAAATGTCGATCCGATTTGGCGTCAATGTCGCGATGTACACGCTGTCAGGGAATTACAAAGCTGACCAAGTCCACGCCGCCGAACTCGTCGAACGGCTCGGGCGTAATAATGAACTGATTGAACGTGATAGGAAAGCCAGATTCCGCGATGAACCAGAGCCAGAGCCAGAACCAGAGGAGGTGCCGTAATGGATAGCTTCCTCGCTAGTTTTGGCCTCGACCGCATCAGCTTTGACAGCCTGCTCCCCACGCCGTGGTTGATTGCGCTGGGCGTGGCGATATTCCTCGCGGCGCTGATGATCGCGATGGGTCGGCTCAAAAGCTCTTTCCCGCGCTTGGTGGCGGGGTTGGCGTTGATCCTCGCTTTGCTCAACCCACAAATCGTGACGGAAGATCGGCAAGCCCTGCCAGATACGGTGATCATCCTGAAAGACGCGTCCCAATCCATGCAGATCGGCCAGCGCGAGGCTCTGATGGCAGAGGCCTCCTCCACCTTGGCGCAGCGCCTCGCCGCCGAAGACGCGCTGGACGTAATTACGGTGCAAATTCCTGAAAGCGAAGACGGCACACAGCTGGCGAAGACGCTTACCGAAGCGCTCGGCAATGCCCCCGCCTCGCGGCTGGCGGGCGTGATCGCCCTGACAGATGGGCGCCCCCATGACGTGAGCGAGGCGACGGCAGACATCATGCCAGAGGGCGTGCCGTTTCATGCGTTTATCCTCGGTGATCCCAATGCGCGAGACCGCCGCATCGCCGCCACTGTCGCACCCAAATTCGGCGTAGTTGGCGAGCAGGCAGAGTTCGTGCTGCAAGTCGATGACCCGGGCTTTGAAGGCGAGCGCGCGCAGATCGAAGTCAAGCTAAACGGCACTATCAAAGCTCGCTTTCCTATCACCATTGGCCGCCCTGTTTCGATCCCGTTAGAAATTGAGAAACGCGGCAGCAATACCGTCGAGATGAGTGTCGCCGCTGTAGAAGGCGAGTTGACCACGAATAACAACCTGTTTGTGTCAGAGATTTCAGGAATCCGAGATCGTCTGCGCGTGCTGTTGATTACGGGTGAGCCGCATAATGGCGGGCGGGCGTGGCGGAACCTCCTGAAATCTGACCCAGCGCTAGACCTCGTTCAGTTTACGATTCTGACCGTGCCGCGCGTAAAGCGCACCAATGCGCGGGAGTCGGAATTATCCCTGATCCAATTCCCAACGCGGCAGCTATTTGAAGAGAAGCTCGATGAATTTGATTTGATCATTTTTGATCAATATCAGCGCCGCTCTATGTCGGTGGCGCGCGGCCGTGCGCGGCCCACCATTCCGCCGCAATACTTCCAGAATATCGCAAACTATGTCGAAGATGGCGGCGCTTTGCTGCTGGCGACGGGGCCAGCTTTTGCGACAGAAAACAGCCTGTTCCGCACGGCCTTAGCGAGCATTTTGCCGACCCGCCCCACGGGGGAAATATCAGAAGGCGCTTACCGTCCTGTGTTAAATTCCAAGGGTCAGCGTCACCCAATCACGGCGTCATTCACCGGCGAAACCTCGGCAAGCTGGGGACAATGGTATCGCGCGATTGATAATAACCCCGTTAGCGGCAATGTGCTGATGGACGGACCAGACGGTGTGCCGCTCTTTGTCATTGATAAAGTCGGCGATGGGCGTGTGGCGATGTTGATGTCTGACCATGCGTGGCTTTGGGCCAAAGGGCATGACGGCGGCGGACCCTATCGCGAGATTTTCCGCCGCACCGCGCATTGGCTCATGGGCGAACCTGATCTGGAATCCGAGATTTTAAAAGCGACTGCGGATGGGGGTCGCCTACAAATCGAGCGGCGCTCGCTGAACGACGTCACGGGAGACGTCGAGGTCAAATACCCCGACGGCACCTCGGTCCGTACCAGCCTGACGCAGGTCGCAGACGGAGTCTATCAAGGCGATGTTCCGATCAAGGGCCAAGGCGCTTACCGCCTGCAAAACGGCGATGTGTCGACGATCACCGCGATCGGCGCGCTGAACCCTCGCGAATTCTCCGAACTCCTGCCGACGACAGACATTCTCGCCCCGCTATCAGAGGCCAGCGGCGGGCTGACGAAGTTACTTGGCGTGGACGCCAGCGCCCTCCCCGATTTCCGCCGCGTTAGTTCAGGTCGCGCAACCTCTGGCTCAAATTGGGCGGGGTTAGTTGCGCATAATGATTACACCGTGACCAAGAGCCGCCGCACACCGCTCGCGCCAGGGCTGATCTTCTTCGGACTGTTCTTCCTCTTCCTCGCTTGGGCCTGGCGGCGTGAGGGGCTATAGGCGCGATCCCGCTGTCATCCCCCTGTTACCCCTCTGTGATTCATCTGTTATTTTTTAAGGTTTTTTTGACGATAAGCTTTTAAGTTTCGCCTGAAATCTTAGGGACTGGACTATGGCAAGCTTTATCAAAACATCCGTCTTGGCCGCGGGCGCACTCGCCATGCTCGGCGGTTGCACCGTCGCAAAGACGACAGGCAAAGTCGCGGCATTTCCTGTGAAAGCCGCCTATAAAACGACAAAATTCGCGGGCAATACCGTTGTCGGCACGACGAAAGCGGTCGGTAAAGGCGTGTGGGCCACGGGCAAAGGCGTCTACTATATCGGCTCCGTCCCTGTGAAAGTCACCGATAAAGCCCTCGATACAAGCTCCAAAGTCCTGACAGTCACAACTCAAGCCGTCGATTTGACAGGCAAGGTCGTCACCGTCTCTCGCGATATTCAAGCGGCGGAGTTAAATGCAGAATTGCGAGCGCTCAAAGGCGCGAAGGGCTTGCTCTCCGTGGTCGTTGACGCGGCGTAAGAGAGCCACCCACCTGACCTCACTGCAATGTCATTTTGCCCTGCAGGGCGTTTTGTGTTACATAGTTACTCCACAAGGAGTCCGTTATGCAGAAACTCATTCTTACGACGATTTTGACGGCAGGCATGGCATTCGCGACCCCTGCTATGGCGCGCGGATTTGATAGCACAGTGACAATAGCGGTCACGACGCCTGTCAAAATTGAGGTCAATCTGTCTGAGAGCATGGCGCATCGCGCGAATAATTTGCCCAAAGACATCAGCCTCCGAAACGGGGCGAGAAGCTCTGACTCTGGATTTACAGGCAATGGCTTTTACGGCGAACGGGATTTGGCGGCACTGACGGATTATGTTCAAGAGCAGCTACGCGACGACTTCGATAAGCGCGGCGTGGTCGTATCCGATGCGGCCCCCGTCGTCTTGCGCGTCACGATTGAAGACGCCCGCCCGAACCGCCCGACCTTCAAGCAACTATCCCGCGAACCTGGCCTGTCCTATCGCAGCTTCGGCCTAGGCGGTGCAGAATTGAGCGCAGAATTGATTTCAGCGGGCGGCGAGTCGCTTGGGACGATGTCTTATGACTATTTCGAGAATGATATTCGTGATGCAGCTTTTGGCGGCACATGGAGTGACGCACGGCGGTCCATTTCTCGCTTTGCGCGCAAGGCGTCTAAGACTCTGAGCGCGAAATCTACAAGCTAGGTTTCGAGCCTCGCACTTAAGGCACACCAATCGATTTATGCGTTTGCACGCTGAGCCGCCATTTTGGATGCGCGAGGCAATACTCAAACGCGGCCTGCGCATTGGCCACAGACGCAGCGGGATCACCAATCGCGTCGAGGGGCTGCAAGCAAAAATTCTCAAACGCCAGATGCGCGAAATCCGCAGGATCGTTTTGCATCTGCGGATAGACCAGCTTTAGCTCCTGTCCTGATGTTTGGACAATCGGCACATCGGCCTTTGGGCTGACGCAGATCCAATCTAGCCCTTCAGGAGCTGCCAGTGTCCCGTTCGTTTCTACCGCGACTTTGAACCCGATGGCATGCAGTGCCGCGATCAACTTGGCGTCTAGCTGCAAGAGCGGTTCGCCGCCTGTGCAAATCACCCACTTCTCGCCGATGTCTCCTCGCCAGTGTGTCGCGACCTCTGCGGCTAGGTCTTGCGCCGTCTTAAACTTACCACCCCCCGGGCCGTCTGTGCCGACAAATTGCGTGTCACAGAATTGGCATTGTGCGGTTGCGCGATCCTTTTCTAGTCCGCTCCACAAATTACAGCCTGCAAAGCGTAGGAAGACAGCGACGCGACCCGTCTGCGCCCCTTCGCCCTGAACGGTCAGGTAAATTTCTTTGACACTGTATACCATTAGCTGACGTATTCCGCCCAGCCCTTGGCGCGCAGGTCGCAGGCAGGACAGGTGCCGCAGCCCTTGCCCCATGCGTGATCTTCGCCGCGTTCACCCATGTAACATGTGTGGCTGTCGCGGCGGATAATCTCAACAAGCTTTGCCCCGCCGAGGTCTTCCGCCAGCTCCCATGCGCCCGCTTTGGACAAATGCATAAGTGGCGTGTGCAGCGCGAATTTACGGTCCAGCCCCAAGCTGATCGCGTGCATTTGCGCGTCCAAAGTCTCTTTGCGACAATCGGGATAGCCCGAAAAATCCGCCTCACACATGCCCGCGATCAAATCCGAAAACCCGCGCCGCCAGCCTAGGGCAGCGGCAAAGTTTAGAAATATCAAATTACGTCCTGGCACAAATGTAGAGGGCAGCCCTGTTTCATTGACTTCAATTTCCACATCACGCGTCAGCGAGGTCTCGCTGATCTGGCCGAGCCCTGCAAGGTCGATAATGTGATCTTCGCCGAGTTTATCGGCCCAGGCAGGGAAAGCGCTTGCGATATTGGCCCGCACCGTCTGGCGGCACGTCATCTCGACATCGTGGCGTTGGCCGTAAGTAAAGCCAATCGTTTCCACGCGCTCAAACCGCTCCATAGCCCATGCCAGACAGGTCGCGCTGTCTTGACCGCCTGAAAACAGCACGCCCGCCATATGTCCGATCTTACTCATGGGCGCTCATATAATTGGGGAAATGTGTCAGGGCCAGCAAATACGGCATGAAATCTGCATGTTTCGCCTGTATGACGAATCGCTACACACAATTACGCATGAAGCTCACGGGTAAGAAACGCTATTTCGTGATGGGATTTTTGGCGCTGGAAATCGCGTCTCTCCCCGCAGCCGCGCAGGTCATGCACAAGGTCGCGTTCGAGACGCCGCCCATTGTGTCAGCCGTTGAAATTCCGACGTCTGAAGCTGGGTTGAAGCGCTTTCTTGTAGCGTCCAATGCAGGGTTTTCCGTCGAAGCGCAAAGCATGATCGGCGAGCTATCTGTTTCCGTTCATAAATCTGGAGAGATCAGCGGCAACCGGTTTGGCGACAAAGCTCAACTGCCTGGCGAAGCGCGTGCCTGTGCCATGCTGACCAACACGGCCCCTGCCGCCATCTATGTTGCGGATCAGAAAACGGCGCAATCGCGCGGCACAGTTGTGTCCCAAGCCGTTGTGTTTGAATTCCGCTACGACACAGCCGCAACACCCAGCATCACTTTCACAACAGACGACACAAAAGCGCCCCCTGCGACCAGCTGCAGCACCTCGCTGTCTTAACGGCTGCGCACCACCGCTTTTGGCTTTAATAGGCGCAGCATTTGTGCGAAGACGCGCGCATAATGGCACAGCGCGATACACCACTTTCTAGCAATCCCTCTCGGTCCTCTGGCGCAGCGTATGCGGCGCAAGTCGATCAAGAAAAAGCGCATCGCGCAAAGGCTCGCTCGCTGCGGCCTTTGATGAAATTATGGCCCTTTGTGCGGCGCTATCCAGGGCAGCTAACGCTTTTTGTTATTTTTCTCGCGGCATCTGCGGGCATGTCGCTCCTCCTGCCAGCGATCGTGCGTTTGATCGTCGATTGCGGGTTTGGGGATCAGGCCGATACCCTCGCTTATTGCCAAAGCGTACCGCTGGGCGATGACCAATCGCTCAATGCGTATTTCAAGATCGCCATTGGCTTTGGCATCCTGTTTTCACTCTTCGGTGCTTTGCGATTTTTCTTTATCACGCGATTGGGGCAGCGCGTCATTGCCGACATTCGCAAGGCCGTCTTTGACCGCCTCTCAACGCTCAGCCCGTCATATTTCGAACGTGTGCGGACGGGCGAAGTCCTCTCCCGCCTGACGACAGATACGACAGTGATTGAGGGTGTGATCACGGGCTCGATCTCCTTCGCCATTCGCTCCCTGGCGCAGATTATCGGCTCTATTGTGCTGATGTTCGTTGTCAGTGTGAAGCTGGCGACGATGGTCTTGCTGATTGTGCCAGCCATCATTGTACCTCTAATTTTTGCAGGAAAGCGCATCCGCAATCTCTCCCGCTCTGGCCAAGACCGATTGGCGGACGCATCCGCGCGCGGCGGCGAAGCGATCAGCGCGATCCAGACGGTTCAAGCCTATACCCAAGAAGCCCGCGAGCGTATGTTATTTGGCGACAGTATAGAGGCGAGTTTTACGGATCAGCGCAAACGCATCATGACGCAGACGCTACTGACATTCCTGATCATGGCGATGGTGATGACAGGGATTATCTCAATCCTGCAATTTGGCGCCAATAGCGTGTCTGACGGCAAAATGACGAGCGGCGCGATCACGCAGTTCACATTCTATGCAGGCCTCGTCGTGGCAGGCATGGCGTCCTTGCCAGAGACTATCACGAACTTGATGCGAGCGGCGGGTGCCTCTGACCGTCTTGTCGAAATCCTCAATGAAACCCCTGAAATCACCGGGCCAGCTGCGCCAGAAACTTTGTCCGATGTGCAAGGTCATATTGAGTTTGACGGGGTGAGTTTCGCTTACCCGTCACGCCCTGAATTGCCGACCCTGCGCGATGTCAGCTTTGCCGTGAAGCCCGGCGAGACTATCGCTTTGGTTGGCCCATCGGGTGCAGGGAAGTCGACCGTATTTCAACTCCTGCTGCGCTTCTACGACATTCAATCCGGTGAAATCCGCGTCGATGATCACAAAATCACACAATTATTGCCAGAAGACTTGCGCGACGCGATTGCCGTGGTGCAGCAAAATACTCCGCTCTTCTCTGGCTCGGCTCCGCGAAAATATCGCCTATGGCCGCGAGGGCGCGAGCGAGGCGGATATTATGAGCGCTGCCAAAGCCGCCTATGCCCATGACTTTATCATGGCCCTGCCCGAAGGTTATGACACAGACTTGGGGGAGCGCAGCACCACGCTCTCTGGCGGACAGCGACAACGCCTCGCCATTGCGCGTGCGATCCTGCGAAATGCACCGATCTTGCTCTTGGACGAAGCGACAAGTGCGCTGGACTCAGAGAGTGAACGCGCCGTGCAACAAGCATTCGAAGAAATGAGCCAAGGGCGGACAACGCTCGTCATCGCCCATCGTCTCTCGACCGTGTTGAAAGCCGACAAAATTCTGGTCATGGACGCGGGACAGATTGTGGAGACTGGCACCCATGCGGAGCTAATGGCCAAAGGCGGGCTATATGCGACGCTCGCTGATATTCAGTTCGATCAGTCGGCAGGGTTGAAGACTTAGGCCCGCTTAAAACCCGACCCCTTTGGTGTTCGTTTTCACCCGCGCCAGAAACTTATGAGACGTCATATAAAGCATCGATCCATCTGCGCCGCCAAAGGTCACATTGGCAATTTTCGAACCTGTGCTAATCAAACCCAGCCGCTCGCCTGTGGGTGAAAAAATAATCACGCCGCCCGGACCTGTCGCCCAGATATTGCCGTCCATGTCGACAGCCATGCCGTCAGCATTGCCTTGTTTGCCTGTCGCAAAATCCGCCGTTACATTTAATAAGACTTGTCCCTCACCCGTAACTTTTCCTAACTTATCAAGCGGATAGGCCAGCCACTTCGCGTCTTCTGGATCAGCATTTGCCACATAAAGTGTCATTTGATCGGGCGACAATATGATCCCATTCGGACGCTTTAAACCATCCTCTATCAGGGTCATTTCACCATCAGGCGACACAGCGAAGACGCCGTTAAAATCAAGCTCCCGCGCGGGCGATGCTTCTCTGCCGTCTAGGCCATAAGGGGGATCGGTGAAATAAAGCGTCCCATTGGCGTGCTTGGTCACGTCATTGGGGCTATTCAAACGCTTGCCTTCAAAGCGATCGGCCACGACCGTCTTGTCCTGCGTGTCTAGGTTCACACGGACCAGCGCGCGACTGCCGTGATCGGGCATGATGATATGATCATCATCCCACATGATCAGGCCGTTGCCGCCCTGTGTCGATTGGCCAGGGATGGACGGATCAGGACTGCCCGCGGGGTCCATCCATGTCGTGATCCCCTCGCCGTCTTTAAACTTGTGAATTCGGTTTTGCGGCACATCGGTGAACAGAACATAGCCGCCCTTTTTGACCCAAACGGGCCCCTCAGACCAGCGGAAGTCACCGCCTAGTTTTTCAATTTTCGCGTCAGGTGAAATGAGGTCTGGTCGACTGGTTGTGATAGACCCTATGGTTTCATAGGGCACGGACTGTGCCGCATCTGTCTTTGCCACATTGCTAGGTTGCGCGCAGGCACTCAGCGCTAAAACGCTCGCGCATAGAAGGCTCGCCGCCCTCATGACTGATCCAGCACCATTGCGGCCGCACCGTAAAGCGCGACGAAATTGGCTTGTATCAAACGCACGGGTATGTCTTTGACGAACCAGCTGCCATGGCCTTTGGACTTAAACCGCGCTTCGAAATCTGACTCCGCGATAAAAGGCGCGATATGGCGTGATACGCCGCCGCCCAGCACCACCCCGCCAGCCGCACCGAGCGTCAGCGCTGTGTTAGACGCGAAACCGCCCAATATAGAACAAAATTGCAAGACAGCTTTGCGAGCAACAGAGTTTGGATTGGCTTGACCTGCGGCCACGATTTCATCTTCTTTCGTGCACACCGTCGGCGCGTCCATGATCTCGCACATCGCTGTATAAAGACGAAATAGACCTGGCCCAGACAGAAGCGATTCTGCGCTGACATAGGGCAAACGCGCTTGCCAATAATTGAGTATGTCCTGTTCTAATTTGGACTGCGGAGCGAAGGCTGTGTGTCCGCCTTCTGTCGCAATAATGCGCAGAGGTCGCCCGGACAGGATGCAAGATACACCCATACCTGTCCCTGGTCCCATCACGGCAACGGGTTTGTTATAATTGATTTTACCGTCAATCAGCGTTTGAAATCCATCATCAGGTATGACAGTCGCGCCCTTCGCCATGGCCACGAAATCATTGATCACCACGGCGTCAGAGAACCCGAATGTGTCGCGCAAATCACGCTCGCTGACGATCCAGTCAATATTCGTCATACGAATTTCATCATCAAATTTTGGCCCTGCAAAGGCAAAGCCCGCGCGCCCAGGTTTGGCGTTATGTTCTTTGAGATATTTAGCGACAACATCGTTAAAGCTAGCGTATTCGCGCACGGGATAACGCTGCGAGTGATGCAGTTCTATGGTGCCTTCGGGGGTGCGCTCGGCCAAGGCCAGACGGCAATTCGTGCCGCCCACATCGCCCACCAATGTCATGCCCGCAGACATTATTCGCTCATCCAGTCAGGATCACCCAGCACAGAGGCGCCCGCCTCCGAGTCGCCCGCTTGTGCACGCATGGGGGCAAACATATTCATGCCAAGGGTTGAGAGGTTTTGCGCCTTTGGCATTGTCGCCACATCGCGCGTCGACAGGTCAACGTCCAAGACTTCGACAGTCCCGTTGAGCGGATCAAGACGCACCATATCGCCCGAGCGCACCCGCGCAATCGCGCCGCCCAACAAGGCCTCTGGGTGCATATGAATGGCGGCAGGCACTTTGCCAGACGCGCCCGACATACGTCCATCCGTCACGAGGGCAACAGCGAAACCTTTATCCTGTTGCAGGCCCAAGATCGGTGTGAGCTTGTGCAGTTCTGGCATCCCGTTCGCGCGCGGCCCTTGGAAGCGAAGCACGGCGACGAAGTCCCGTTCTAGCTCGCCCGCCTTGTGCATCGCGATCAAGTCGTTTTGATTATCAATGACGATGGCCGGCGCTTCGACGAACCACTTATCACGCTTCACGGCAGAGACTTTCATCACGCAGCGTCCCATATTTCCCTTGAGCAAAGCCAGCCCGCCATCGGGGCGGAACGGCTCTTTGACCGTTGTCAGGATCTCTTTATCGAGACTTTCAGTTGGGCCATTGCGGAAGATAACGGTGTCCGCTTCGGCGTGGGCGTTTTTGATTGGCTCGCGCGTATATTCTGATAGCCCCTCGCCGCCTGCGACTGTCGTCACGTCATTATGCAGCAAGCCAGCGCTCAGCAATTCTCTGATCAGATATGCCATGCCGCCTGCCGCGTGGAAGTGATTGACGTCCGCGACGCCGTTTGGATAGATGCGGCAGATCAGCGGGACGATGTGCGAAATATCGGCGAAATCATCCCAGTTAATCTTGATGCCCGCCGCCCCTGCAATCGCCGCCATATGGATGGTCAAATTCGTCGAACCGCCCGTTGCCATCAGGCCGACTAGCCCGTTGACAATCGCCTTTTCGTCGATGACGCGGCAAGCGGGCGTGAAGTCCTCGCCCAAGGCTGTGATCTGCGTCGCGCGCCGCGTGGTCTGCGCTGTTAGCGCGTCGCGCAGCGGGGTATTTGGGTGGACAAATGAGCTGCCGGGCAACTGCATGCCCATAATCTCCATCAGCATTTGATTAGAGTTGGCGGTCCCGTAAAATGTGCAAGTGCCTGGCGCGTGGTAGCTCGCCGCTTCGGCCTTGAGCAGCACATCGCGTCCGACTTCACCCGCCGCAAATTGCTGCCGCACGCGCGCTTTTTCAGGGTTAGTAATGCCCGACGGCATTGGCCCTGCGGGGGCGAAAATCTGCGGTAGATAGCCATAGCGCAGGGCACCGATCATTAGGCCTGGCACGATCTTGTCGCACACACCTAAATGGATGGCGGCATCAAACATATCATGGGACAGCGCAATCGCGGTTGAGTAGGCAATGACGTCGCGCGAAAACAGGGATAGCTCCATGCCGTCTTGACCTTGGGTCACGCCGTCACACATGGCGGGAACACCACCCGCGACCTGAGCTGTCGCGCCATTGCGACGCGCGGCATGCTTGATGATAGAGGGGAAGTTCTCGAAGGGCTGATGCGCGGATAGCATATCGTTATAAGCTGTTACGATGCCGATATTCGCCCATTTCGCACCAAGTAGTTCCGTCTTTTCTAAGATTGGGCAGGCTGCCGTGGCATGAGCCAAATTGCCTTCGGATAGGCGGCGGCGGCGCGGGCCGTCTCGCATATTATCCTCACAGGCGGCAAGGTATGCCGCGCGTGATTTGGCGGAGCGCTTCTTGATCCGCTCTGTAACTTCTAGAAGTTTAGCATTTACGCTCATCGGAAATCCTTTAATTCGAGTCCATGGCGAAGACGGTCAGTGCGTCCCCTGCCTGTAGCAGCCCAGCAACGGGTGCGTCCATCAGGTCTTTGGTTTTGGCCGCCTCAAACACGCGCGTCTTATCCGCGTTGGGCAGCATAAGCAGGATGTGCCGCGCGGCTAACACAGCGCTACGCGTCAGCGTGATGCGTTCAGGGTAGTCGCCCGCGACGGGGCAACCCGTGGCATTGATCGCGCAGAGTTTGGCTGTGTTCCTAAGATCCATCGCGTCTGCCAGGCCGCGCGAGTCTGGAAACCAAGAGGCTGTGTGGCCATCCATGCCCATGCCCATCACGCAAATATCGATGCGGTCTGGCATAGTCGGCTCCACCGCCTCAACACCCTGCGCAGCTGTCTCTGATCCATCATAAACTGGCAAAAATTGCGCGTCGCTCGCCGCGTTTTGCAGCATGATGGTTTTGATCATCGCTGTATTTGATCCTGCGCTGCTCTCGTCCACCCAACGGTCATCAACAAGACTGATGGTCACAGCTTTCCAAGGCAGTTCGATGCACGACAAAGCCTCGTAGATAGGCTTTGGGCTATTGCCGCCAGAGAGGAAGATATTGGCCGTGCCAAATTTGGAAATCGCGGTTTCTATCCGCGTGCGTAGCCATATGACCGCAGCAGATGTCAGCGCGCTGCCAGCGGTGAAATACTGCTCTTGGGGGAGATTAGATGACTGGCTCATAGCGGCGAAATGTCCGCCCATTTATCGCCGTTCTTGGCCAGCATATCACTCGCCGCCTTTGGACCCTCAGAGCCTGCAGGGTAATATTGGACGGGCTGTTCGACCGACGCCCACGCATCGATAATCCCGTCGACCCAGCGCCACGCAGCCTCGACTTCATCGCGACGCATAAAGAGTGAGAGATTGCCGCGCACTACGTCCATCAATAAACGCTCGTAAGCGTCAGGATAGCGCACGGTAAAGTTATCGGCATAGGACAAGTTCAGCGGCAGCGTTTTTAGGCGCAATCCCCCCGCGCCCGGTTCTTTAATTTCGAGCCATAGCTTCACCGCCTCATCAGGCTGCAGACGAATGACCATTTTGTTCGGATTGATCGGTGTGCCTTTGCCAAAGATCGAATGTGGCACGGGTTTAAACTGGATCACAATTTCAGACCGCCGCGACGACATACGCTTGCCTGTACGCAGATAAATCGGCACCCCCGCCCAGCGCCAGTTTTTGATCTGCGCTTGAATGGCAACATAGGTTTCGGCCTGGCTAGACGTCACGCCAACGTCCGACAGGTAGTCGTCCATAGGCTGACCGTCTTCTGACATGCCTTTGACATATTGGCCGCGCACCGTGACTTTTTCGACGCTGTCAGGTGTTACAGGTTCCAGCGCGCGCAGCACTTTGATTTTCTCCGTGCGCAGGTCATCCGCGTTGATTGAGGCTGGCATCTCCATGGTCGAGAGGCAGAGCAGCTGCAGCAAGTGATTTTGCACCATATCGCGGAGCGCGCCAGAGCCGTCATAATAGCTCCCCCGCCCGCCAACGCCGATGGACTCCGCCACCGTAATTTCAATATGTTCAATCGCGGAAGACGACCAGAGCGGTTCGAGCAACACATTGCCGAAGCGCAGCACGAGCAGGTTCTGCACAGTCTCTTTGCCGAGATAATGGTCAATCCGATAAATCCGTTCTTCGTCAAATACCTGACCCACGGCCTCATTGATTTCATGTGCCGAGTCGAAGTCTGTCCCGATCGGTTTTTCCAAGACAACGCGGGAGCCTTTATGCGCTAGGCCAGCCGTCTTGAGTTTGGCACAGATTTCACCGAATAAGCGTGGCGGCATAGCGAGGTAGAAGACGCGGATCAGCTTTTCATCAGGATCAAGCTTGCCGCGCAGATCGTCCCAATTATCACCGTCGATAACGTCAATTCCTGCATAGTCGACGAGTTCACAAAACTTCGCCCAGCGTTTTTCAGAGAAGTTTTCGTCTTGTTCAAAATCCAGATAATTTGATTTAATCAGGTCGAGATAGTCTTCCCGACTATGCTCGCTGCGGGAAACCGCGACGATACGCGAATTGGCGGGTATTTGGTTATCACAAAAGCGGTGATAGAGCGCGGGTAGCAATTTGCGGCGTGCCAGATCACCTGTCCCGCCAAATACGACAATCTCAAACGGGGCGACAGGAACGAAGGCCGATGCCGTATCGTCACCGTCTACGTGAGGGATTGCATGTGGGTTTTGAGTGTCTGCCATGATCTGAATATATCAATCTTTTGCGCGATAAGTGCGCGTTAGCGTGAATGGGATATCCCGTTTTTGAGTATAAACTATGCGTTTATGACAGCGCTGTCAATTCTAAACGATTACCCTATGCTACTTATGCTCGCGCCGTTGAACCGCGTTTTTTGATCGTAAAATCGAAAGTTTGCACGTGGTCGTCCCCTGTCTCCGTATCTTGCCTCAGCAACATATCGGCTGCACCGTAGCCCATTTCGTAAATCGGTTGCGCAACAGTCGTCAGTTGCGGCCACATTATTGTCGCAAGCGGGGTGTCGTCAAATCCACACACAGAGAGCCCGTCAGGCACGCTGAGTCCCAAGCGCGCTGCGACGTGGATTACGCCCGCCGCCATATCGTCATTACAGGCAAAGATAGCGGTCGGGGGGTTATCAGCCTCCAACAAGGCCTCTGCCGCGACCACGCCCGACCTAAATGAATAGTCACCGTCTTTGATCAGGCCAGGCTCTTTGGACAAACCCGCCTCCTTGATCGCATGGCAAAACCCCTCAAGCCGGAGATCAGCCGAGCTGTGCTGGTAATGACCTTTGATAAAGCCAATCCGCTGATGGCCCTGCGCGATCAGGTTTTGCGTGAGTTCATAGGCGGCGGCGAAGTCATCCATTTTGACGCTCGGGACATCGGGAGAGGTTTCGCTTGGCGCGACCAGCACATAGGGCAGGTTTCGCGCGCGCACCACATCGATCAATTCTTGGGAGTCCGAGAGTGGCGGCGCCAATATCACACCATCGACGTGCAGACGTTCAAAGATCATCTCAGACGCAGATTTAACCTCTTCAGGCGAGGACAATTCGCGAATTTTTGTGGGTTCCAATACAACATGGTAACCGCGTTTGCGACACGCGCTAATCGCGCCGCGCTGCAATTCCGTAATGTAATACGCATTGGGATTATCGTAAATCAGCGCGATCAAATAGGATTTCGAACTGGCCAGCCCGCGAGCCGCAAGATTGGGGGAATAACGCAATTCCGACGCCACTGCCATCACGCGTTCCCGCGTTTTCTCGGCAACATTAGGCTCTTTATTTAAAACACGCGACACAGTCTTCATCGAGACGCCAGCCTTTTGGGCTACATCGGTGATTGTCGCTTTCATGTGAACGTCCGCCATCTGACACGAGGATTATCTTTAACTACACTATAAGCCAGACAGGAGGGGAGCAAGGAGAATTAAATGACGCGCATGTGGCGGTCGTCATACCGACGAACCGCACTAGCCCTTTGCGGTCAGGCGTAATGAATAAGGGTGTTCAGACCCGTCTACAGACCCAGCAAAATCGCGAGTAAGAAGACGATCGCTGCCACGATATATTGTTTCAAAGCATTTAACATATGTTGTGGGTAGCAGACTCTCGCCTCGTGATCTATCAAATTTTTGTCTCAATCCCTGACTCTACCATAGCCTTAGCTAGAATCGCCTAAGCTAGATTTGTATTTGGCCAAAGTCTCGCGGGTATCAATATCGCGGGCCATGTCAGTTGGTAAAGGCAACGCTTTATACGGCGAACGCAGCACGTCTTTCCCGCTCCCTTCTGGTGATAAGTTTGCGAGCCTATGCAAAGCTGCTTTGCCAAATAGCATAGGCGGCATGTGACGACCTGCAAATTCTGACACAACTGCCTCATTATCCTGCAAGGTCTCGCATATCATTCGCAAATATTTGCCCGTCACAAACGGCATGTCCCCTAGCACGATCAGTGCCGCCTCTGCGCCGCTATGAAGCGCAGCCTGCGCCCCCGCCGCAATCGAACTGCCCTGCCCTTGGCGCACATTAGGATTGGGAATAGCGGTCACGTCATAGCGAGTTAGGAGATCAAGCAATTTTGCGTCCGCCTCGCCCGTAACGGCAAAACGGTAAGCAGCTGGCACGTCCTTCGTTGCCACTATAACATGTTCTATCATCGGGCGTCCCGCGACAAGCGCGAGCAATTTGTTGCTCTCGCCAAACCGCTGCGACGCACCTGCGGCTAAAATAATGATCGCTAAGTTCATGGGGCCAGCCTAGTCCGATCACGCAGCCGTGTCATCTGCCGCATTGAAATCCGTCATCATCAGTGCCACCTAAAGCTAATGGAAATACTCCTTACCCATGAAGGCCTTATCCGCCTGAGCGTCTTCGCCGCTGCACTGATTGTCTTCGCGGTATTAGAGGCAGCATGGCCGCGCAAAGTGCGGAGCCAAAAGCGCGGGCCGCGTTGGCTGTCCAACCTCGCTCTGGTCGGAATAGATACGCTCGTCTTGCGCGTTCTATTTCCAGTCGTCGCGGTGGGCGTAGCCGCCTTTGCGTCGACACAAGGCTGGGGTTTATTTAATTATTTAGCGCTGCCCATTTGGCTGGAAATCGCGCTGGCCGTGATTGTGCTGGATATGCTGATCTATTGGCAACACCGCCTGTTTCACGCAGTCCCATTCTTCTGGCGCTTTCACAAAGTCCACCATGCAGACCGTGATTTAGACGTATCGTCTGGCGTCAGGTTTCATCCGGTAGAAATAGTCTTTTCAATGGCTTACAAGATAATCTGTGTGTTGATTTTAGGGCCCGCAGTCGCGGCGGTTATCCTGTTTGAGATCATCCTCAATGCGAGCGCCTTGTTTAATCACGCCAATATCCGCTTGCCCGCCTGGCTCGACCAGGTGATGCGAAAGCTGATCGTGACGCCAGATTTTCACCGCGTCCACCACTCCATCCAAATGCGCGAGTCCAATCAAAACTTCGGCTTCTGCCTGTCAATTTGGGATCACCTCTTTGGCTCTTACACAGCGCAGCCAGAGGGCGGGCATGACGGTATGGTGATCGGCTTGAGCGAGGCACAAACAGACGATCCTAACCACTTGATCTGGAGCCTGACACTCCCCTTTAAATCTACGAAATAGCGCCCTCATAATACCGCATCTCGCATAGGCGAATTTCACTTTCGTCGCATTTACATTTGCGTTGACGGGTCGCACTATCGCAAAAAAATAACGGGAGAGATCTATGGATATTTACACAGACGAGCATCGCGCGATCCGCGAGACGATGCACAAGGTCGTGGAACAGCACATCAATCCCTACGTCGATCAGTGGGAGCGCGAGCGGATTTTCCCTGCCCATGAAGTCTTTAAAAAACTCGGCAATGCAGGGCTTCTCGGTATTCAAAAGCCTGAAGAATTTGGCGGTATGGGTCTGGATTATTCCTATAATGTCGCGGCCGTCGAAGGCCTTGGGCGCATTAATTGCGCGGCGATCCCGATGGCGATTGGCGTGCAAACGGATATGGCCACGCCAGCGCTTGCGAAATACGGCAGTGACGCGCTACGCCGCGAATTTCTCGCGCCTGCGATTGCGGGCGATATGGTAGCGTGTATTGGCGTGTCCGAACCCTCCGCAGGATCAGACGTGGCGAACATCAAAACGACCGCCAAATCCGACGGCGATGATTACGTCATCAATGGCGGCAAAATGTGGATCACCAACTCCCTTCAAGCCGATTTTATGGTCATGCTCGCCAATACGGGCGACGGGCCGAAGCACCAGAACAAAAGCCTCATAGTTGTCCCTATGGACACAAAGGGCGTGATCAAAGCCAAGAAGCTCGAAAAAATTGGCAATCACAGTTCTGATACGGGGCAGATTTTCTTCGAGGATGTTCGTGTTCCCAAGCGCAATCTGATCGGCCAAGAAGGCGCGGGCTTCGTTTACCAAATGCAGCAATTCGAGGAAGAGCGCCTCTGGGCGGCTGTTTCCACCCTGCCCGGTCTACAAGCCTGCATCGATGAAACCATTGAATATGCACGCCAGCGGCAGGTGTTTGGCAAGTCCGTGCTGGACAATCAAGTCGTGCATTACCGCCTCGCGGAGCTACAAATCGAGGTCGAGATGTACCGCGCGCTGGTCGAAAAATGTGTAAAGCAATATGCGGAAGGCGAGAATATTAGCAAACTCGTATCCATGCTAAAAGTTAAGTCAGGCCGCCTCCTCCGCGAAGTGACTGATAGCTGCCTCCAATATTGGGGCGGCATGGGATATATGGACGAAACCCCGATTGCCCGCCGCTTCCGTGACGGCCGCCTCGCCTCCATTGGCGGCGGCGCAGACGAAGTTATGCTCGGCGTAATCTGCAAAATGCTCGGCACAGCGCCTGGGCATAAGAAATAAATATATCCACGGTTTCCTTTTTGCCGACACAGTCACGGTGTGACCCAAGCGACGGAACAGAGATTAGCTATTGTGAGTGCAGCGATAAATGTGCTGCTGCTGCGCTATTCCGTGTTGATCATGGCGGCTTTGCCAGATGCGGCGGCTGTCTTGCGATTATCTGTAAAAATGGGGCGCGGCTTGCGGCGCAATCTGCGTGAGAGCGCCAAGATACAGGCCCACGCCGCGCGAGAACGGCTATCGCAGGACGCGGGCTTTCGGGCGGAAATTTTGTCTGATTTGGGCGGGGCATGCGCTATGGCGGCATGGCACAATCGGCGACATAAGGCGAAAGTCAGCGCGGCGTTTCGCGTGGCCAATGGTCTGCCTGCCGCAACTTTCCCTAATCAATCACCTGCTGCCAAATCCACTGCTCGCGCCGTTTATCAACCTAAGACAGATCGCTACGGCCTGTTTCGATTGGCTGTCATTCAAAAAGGCGCCCGCGGTGACCTTCCCGAAACAGCGGCTAAGCCGCGGCGTAAATATCAAACTGTCACACGGATCTGGCGCGCGCCCTTGATTGAAATTCACCCTGATGATTTGGGCGCAAGGCCGCCTTTGGTCCCTCGTGATAGATATGAAAAGCGGTCTGTTTTCACTGTTTCAACAGACCGTAAGCCGCCGATATTTAGGCCGCCCATTTAATTAATTATTTCAGATAAAGGCACATCCTACGCGGCGCAGTCGGGTGACAAAGCCGCGTGGGCGGTGTTGCGTTAGGCTAGGCGACGAACTGCATGCCCAGCCAATCGGCGACCAAAGCGGGTTTGTCTTCGCCGTCAATTTCAACTGTGACTTCTTGCGTCATTAGAAATTGACCAGGACGTTTTTCATCGACAGCTTTGAGGACAAACCGCGCGCGGACTTTTTTGCCGACTTTTACAGGGGCAAGAAACCGCATTTTATCGAAGCCGTAATTGACGCCCATCTTCGCGCCTTCCACCGTCAGGCCAGCGCCTTCTGCAAATTTAGAGAGGAGAGATAACGTCAAAAATCCATGAGCAATCGGACCGCCAAAAGGAGTCATTTTCGCCATCTCTGGATTGACGTGAATGAATTGGTGATCTTCGGTGACATCGGCAAATTGATTGACGCGGTCTTGTTCAATCGTGATCCAATCGCTGACCCCTAATTCCGTGCCGATCAATCCGGCTAGCTCGTCTGGTTTCGCTGTTTTCATGTCACTCTCCCCGAGTTGTTATGATTAAAATTGCTTCGCTTTTGCAAATGCATTCATGTGATAATGCGCATCTCCGAGGAGTTCTTGCAAGACCCGAATGCGTTTCATGAAAAGGCCAATATCGTATTCGTCCGTCATGCCAACGCCGCCGTGCATTTGCACGCCTTCTTGGCTGGCAAGTTTGGCAACAGACCCGAGTTTCGCCTTGGCCATCGCGCAGTAAAGCTCTGCCTGCGGATCATTCATGTCCAAGGCGGTCAACGCGCCCATGACAGCAGATCGAGCGATTTCAAGCTCGGAATAGAGGTGGCTTGCGCGGTGTTGAAGCGCTTGAAACTCGCCGATGATTTTGCCGAATTGCTTGCGCTCTTTGATGTAGGCAACGGTGTCTTCAAACGCCTGCGCCCCTGCACCGAGAAGTTCAGCGGCAACCACAGCGCGGCCTGCATTAACGACTTTGGTTAGCACAGCCATGCCGCCGTCAAGGTCGCCAAGGAGTGCATCGCCAGAGACTTCGACGTCGGTCAGGTCGATCCGCGCCGCATTACGGCTGTCGACCATAATGGTGCGTTCAACCGAGACGCCTTTAGTTTGAGGATTAAGAATGAAAAGAGATAGACCATCCGTATCGCCTGGCTCACCCGATGTTCGGGCCGCCACGATTAACGCATCTGCCACATGGCCGTCCACGACCATCGCTTTCGCGCCGTTGAGTTTGAAGCCATTACCAGATTTCTCGGCGGTTGTGCTTGTGCCAGCCGGGTTGTGCTTCGCGCCTTCATCGAGAGCAACGGAAATCACCGCCTCACCGCTCGCGATTTTGGTAAGCCATTCTTTTTTTGCTCTGACGTGCCGCCTTCGCGCAGCGCGGTCGCGGCCAGAACTGCCGTCGAAAGAAAAGGCGAGGCCGACAAATTACGCCCCATTTGCTCAGCCACAAGACCCGCCGCCATAAACCCCATATCGACACCGCCGTGATCTTCGTCCACGACAATGCCCGCAAAACCCATCTCGGCCATTTCGGCCCAGAGGCCGCGGTCAAAGCCAGTTTCGTCTTTTGTGTCGCGCAAAGTCCGCAGCGCTTTGACGGGGGCTTTTTCTTTGAAGAACCCCTCCGCCGTATCGCGGAGCATCACTTCATCGTCGTTCAATACGAGTGCCATAATCTATGCCCCAGGGAGTTGGAGAATGTGTTTGGAAATAATATTGAGCTGCACTTCGGACGTCCCGCCCTCAATCGAATTGCCTTTGGTTCGCAGCCAACTGCGCGAGAGGCGGCCGTCATTGGACCGCTCACCTTCCCATTCGAGGCCGTCATGACCCGCGCCGTCCATCATCAACTCATAGCGGCGCTTGTTCAATTCTGTGCCGTAATATTTCAGCATAGAGCTATCGGCGCCCATGCTGGACCCCGCCTTGGCTTCGGCGAGTTTACGGGCCATGGTCAGGCCAAACGCCCATTCGTCAATCTCGGCTTCGGCGATTTGCGCGCGCAGCATCGGGTCGGCGAGTTGGCCGTTTTCAAGCCCGATATGAGCGGCGGCGACCTCGTGCATCGGACGGGAAATACCCTCACCCGAGGCGCCGATCATTTCTCGCTCATGTGTCAGCAGATATTTTGCGACGTCCCAGCCTTTATGCTCTTCGCCGACGAGGTTTTTCTTGAGCGCTACGGCATCCGTCAAAAACGTCTCGCAGAATGGGGATTTGCCAGAGATCAATTTAATCGGCTTTGGCTCCACACCAGGTTGGTCCATATCAAACAGCACAAAGCTAATACCGTGATGTTTCTTACCCGTATTATCTGTCCGCACGAGGCAGAAAATCCAGTCCGCTTGATCGGCGTAAGACGTCCAGACTTTCTGGCCATTGATAATATAATGATCACCCTTATCTACGGCTTTCGTGGCGAGAGACGCCAAATCCGACCCTGCGCCAGGTTCCGAATAGCCCTGACACCATCGGATTTCACCGCGTGCAACGGGTGGCAAATGCTCCAGCTTTTGCGCTTCTGTGCCGAATTTCAGCAGCGCTGGCCCCAACATCCAAATGCCAAAAGACGAGAGCGGCGCGCGCGCATTAATGCGCTTCATTTCCGACAGAAGGACTTTCTCCTCCGCACGGCTCATACCTGCGCCGCCATATTCTTTGGGCCAAGTCGGGACTGTATAGCCCTTTGCGACACACGCTTCGAGCCAGTCTTTTTGCGCCTTGGACTGGAACGTAAATTTGCGCCCGCCCCAACAAAGGTCGGGATCGCCTGTGATGGGTTGGCGCATGTCTTCAGGGCAGTTCACCTCAAGCCAGCTGCGGATTTCGTGACGAAGTTCTGTCAGGTCGCTCATTTGATGAAGTCTCCATTTTGAATACGTGTCAGGAATTTGGCGCCCTGCTGTCCGCCATTTGTAAACTCTTCCGCACCGTCCGTGGACCGAATTTGATCAATGAATTTGGCGACGTTTTCGGCGGTCTGCTCGCCTTCGGACAGATTGATACCTTGGGTTTCAATGACCTTCGTTTCAGAATATCCGCCCGCCCCAGCGCACAAGATCATGCGATTGGGCGCGTCGTCACAAACGAGATAGACCAAGCCCGCCGAGACAGACTCAACTGTCAGCTTTTCAAGGATTTCCTCTGGCATCAGGTTTTCCGTCATCCGCGACCGCGCGGTCGGGCTCAGCGTATTCACGCGAATATCGTATTTGGCCCCTTCCAAACACAGCGTGCGCATGAAACCCGACAGGCCAGCTTTGGCCGCGCCGTAATTAGTCTGCCCGAAATTGCCATACATGCCGGAGGAGGACGTCGTCATGACGATGCGTCCATACTGGTTTTCCTTCATGTGGTTCCAAACAGCTTTGGTGCAAGTGGCCGAGCCGTGCAGATGCACCGCAACAACGAGTTTCCAATCATCCATCGTCATTTTAGAAAAGGACTTGTCGCGCAAAATGCCTGCATTATTGACGAGGATGTCAATCTTGCCCCATTTCTCAATCGCGGCATCAACCATCGCTTGGACTTCGGCTTCATTGGTAACATTGGCACCATTGGCCATCGCCTCACCGCCTGCTGCGATAATTTCGGCCACGACGTTTTCCGCCATCGTTGCGCCGCCGCCCGTGCCGTCAACAGAGCCGCCCAGATCGTTGACGACAACTTTCACGCCGCGAGACGCCAGCGCCAAAGCATGCGAACGACCAAGGCCGCCGCCTGCGCCTGTCACGATAGCGACGCGGTCTTTGAATTCGATTTTACTCATGTTTTTGATCCTGTAATATATAAATCGTGGCGGCTCACTTACGCTTGCCATAGCCTACCGAAAATCGATAATAACCGATTTTTCCAAGCTTTGCCTGAATTGTTAGGCGACCTCAAAAAGACCGGCTGCGCCCATGCCGCCGCCAACGCACATTGTGCTGACCACATATTTTGCGCCGCGGCGTTTGCCCTCGATCAAAGCATGCGCAACCATGCGCGCGCCAGACATGCCGTAAGGGTGGCCCACAGAAATAGCACCACCATTGACGTTCATATTCTCCATCGGAATTCCCAGCTTATCGCGGCAGTAAATCACTTGCACGGCGAAGGCTTCGTTCAACTCCCACAAGTCAATATCATCCATGGTCAAACCGTTCGCTTTGAGCAATTTTGGGATAGCGAAGACCGAGCCGATGCCCATTTCATCCGGCTCCAGACCTGCGACAGCCATACCGCGGTAAATGCCGAGTGGGCTGAGATTACGTTTCGAGGCTTCTTTGCCTTCCATCAGCACAGAAACAGACGCACCGTCAGAGAGTTGGGACGCATTGCCCGCTGTGATCGTATAGTCAGGGCCACGCACAGGCTTGAGGCTTTGCAAGCCTTCGAGCGTTGTGGACGGGCGGTTGCCTTCGTCTTTGGCCAGTGTGACTTCCTGCTCAGAGACTTCTTTGGTTTCTTTGTTCATGACTTTCATCGTGCTGGTCATCGGCATGATTTCATCGTCGAACTTACCAGCTTCTTGCGCGGCATGTGTGCGCTGCTGACTGATCAAAGCGTATTCATCCATGGCATCACGCGAGACGCCGTAACGCTTAGCGACGATCTCAGCCGTATCGATCATTTGGATGTAGGCGTTCGGATGTTTCTTCACGACATTCATATCAGGGGCGACGCGCATCTCGGCGGTCTGCACCATAGAGATCGACTCGACACCGCCGCCAATGACGATCTGCTGATTATCAACGATGATCTGCTTGGCGGCCATACCAATCGCCATCATGCCAGAGGAACACTGACGGTCAATCGATTGCGCGGGCACTGTCACAGGGAGGTTCGAGGCGAGGACAGCGTTTCGGCCAATCGTCACTTGCACGCCTTGTTGCAGCGCACAGCCCATATTCACGTCTTCAACCTCTGCGCCGTCAATAGCTGCGCGCTTGACCGCTGCGTCAATGCAGTGACCTGCGAGGGTTGGGGACGGCGTGTTGTTGAAAGCCCCGCGATATGCGCGGCCGATCGGTGATACGGGCAGTTGAGACGATGACAGCTTCGCGCATAGTATTCTCCAAAATGTGTAAACGTGATTATTCTTACGATGCAGGGCGGCATTTGAATAGTAACATTTTGTATAGCGTCCATAGAAGCCTGTATGGCGATGCGCTTTCATCCCTGTTTCGCGCAAGTTTTTTCCACCAGCCTCGCAAATTCGAGGCAGATTTTACGGGGGCATTTGACATAGTGCGTTTCTAGGCTTTTATAACAGAAAAGATGGGAAATGGTTTGACACAGACGATCAACATTGGTGGCGCGAGCGGATATTGGGGCGAGAGCGCCATGGCGACGCCGCAATTCTTGGCTCACAAAGAGGCGGGCGGCGCGCTCGACTATCTGGTTTACGACTATTTGGCCGAGATCACGATGTCGATTTTGGCGAGGGCCAAAGCCAAAGATCCAAGCAAGGGCTACGCGACAGATTTTGTCGACTACGTGATCCGTCCTTTCGCTGACCGCATTGCCAGCTCTGGCGTGAAATTGCTCGCCAATGCGGGGGGCGTGAATCCAGAGGCTTGCGGCGCGGCTGTGCGCGAGATCATCAAAGAAAAAGGCCTAGACCTGACTGTTGCGGTCATTACGGGCGATGACCTGCTGGGTAATAAAGATAAAATTGCTGCCGAAGGCTTGCGCGATATGTTTGACGGGCGCGACTTTCCCGATGTTGATAAAATTCTCAGCATCAACGCCTATCTCGGCGCGTTTCCTGTGGCGAAAGCCTTGGCAGCGGGCGCAGACATTGTGATCACGGGTCGGTGCGTCGACAGCGCCGTGACGCTAGGCGCGTTGATCCATGAATTTGGATGGGAGGCGACGGATTGGGATTTGCTCGCCAGCGGATCGCTCTGTGGGCATATTCTCGAATGTGGCCCCCAAGTGACGGGCGGAAACTTCACAGATTGGGAAGACGCTGGCGACATTGCCGAGATCGGCTACCCCATCGCCGAAGTCGCAGCGGATGGGAGCTTTGTGACGACCAAGCCAGACGGCACGCAGGGCATCGTCAATGTCGGGACGGTGTCAGAGCAAATGCTCTACGAGATCGGCGATCCGCAGGCTTATTTCCTGCCCGATGTTATTTGTGATTTCTCCGAGGTCACAATCATTCAGCAAGCCCCGAACCGCGTGCAAGTCTCGCCCGCCAAAGGCCGCCCAGCCCCCGCGACTTACAAAACCTGCCTCACCTATGCGGACGGGTTCCGCGCGGGCACCTACGTTACGCACTACGGCGGAAACGCTACGGCCAAGGCGCAGAAATTTGGCAAGGCCGCGCTGGATCGTGCGAACAAAGCGCTGCGTGTTTTCAACCTCGGTGAATATACGGAATTTTCACAAGAAATCATGGGCGCGGGCAGTCAATTTGGCGAAGCCCGCGAGAGCGATGAAGTCGTGATGAAACTCGCCGTGAAGCACCCCGACATGCGCGCATGCGCAATCTTCCTCAAAGAAGTGTCAGGCCTCGCCCTTGCCACCCCGCCTGGCCTGTCTGGCTTTACGGGCGTGAGGGCCAAACCGTCACCCGTGGTGAGGTTGTTTTCTTACCTGACCCCCAAAGGCGAACTGCCTGTCAAAATTGATGTGGGCGGGAATGTCATCACTCATACAGATGCGCTTTTCTCGCCAACGCCTGCACCTATCCCGCACACTCTGCCAAAGCCGCCGCAGGATGCAGACACAGACGTCCCGCTGATCAAGCTCGCATGGGCGAGGTCGGGCGATAAAGGCAACAAATCCAATATCGGCATTATCGCACGCCAGCCCGAATATCTCCCCTATCTAGTTGCCGCTTTGACCCCTGATATAGTTGAGGGCGCGCTATCGCATTTTATGGAAACATCTGGTGCAGTCGAGGTCTTCCACCTTCCCGGTAGTCATTCGATCAACTTCCTGATCGATAATGTGCTGGGCGGCGGTGGGCCTGCGAGTTTGCGCAATGACAGCCAAGGCAAGGGCTACGGCCAAATCCTGCTGCGCCAGATGATCAAAGTCCCCTCCCACATTGCGAGCCAAATTTAGTGGCGGTTTTCACCTCACGTATCCAGACAACGTCTGACAGTTTTGCGCAAAACCGCGCGGATATGCTGGCCTTGATTGATAAGCTTGAGGCGCTTAACGCGCGTGCGCCCGCTCTCTCCGCCGCGAAAAAAGCGCGGTTTGATAAGCGAGGTCAACTCCTGCCCCGCGAACGGCTGGCGCGTGTGTTAGATGCGGGCATGCCCTATCTGGAGATCGGGAACCTCGCAGGATATTTGCTCGATACCGATGACGAAACTCGCTCAATTCCAGGCGGGACGATCATGGCAGGCATTGGGTTTATCAACGGCACCCGCGTCGTCATCGTGACTGACGATAGCGGCATCAAAGCTGGCTCATTGACCACGGCGGGTGGCTACCGTTTGGAACGTGCGCAAGAGATAGCTTTGCAGCAGAAACTCCCCTTCGTTCATTTGGTCGAAAGCGCGGGCGGTGATTTGATGAATTACACGGTCGAGAGCTTCGTCAATGGCGGCACATTATTTGCCAATCTTGCGCGACTGTCCAAAGCGGGCATACCCGTTTTGTCTATTCTGCACGGCAGCTCGACAGCGGGCGGTGCCTACATGCCTGGGCTGTCTGATTATGTCATCGGCGTCAAAGATCGGGGCCAAGCTTTTCTCGCGGGAGCCGCCTTTGCTGAAAGCCGCAACGGGCGAGATAGCCACAGCGGAGGAACTCGGCGGCGCGGACATGCACGCCACTGTGTCAGGCTTGGTCGAGTATTTAGCCGAAGACGATAGCGAGGCGTGTCTGATGATGCGCGAAGTCATTGCGCGTCTGCATTGGAATGATCGCTGCCCAGACCCCAAACCCAAAACATGGTCTGAGCCAGTTTATGATATTGCGCAGATTGCGGGTATTGTCCCCACGGATTATCGCAAACCCTATGACGTGCGGGAGGTGATCGCGCGCATCGTTGACGGTTCTGATTTTTCGGATTTCAAGCCTGGTTACGGCGAAAGCACTGTTTGTATCCAAGCCTCGATTTATGGTCAGGCTTGCGGAATTATATCCAATAATGGCCCGATTGATCCGAACGGGGCGACCAAAGCGGCGCAATTCATTCAACTGATGGATCAGGCTGACACGCCCTTGATATTTCTTCAAAACACGACGGGCTACATGGTCGGCAAAACGTATGAACAAGCGGGCATGATCAAGCATGGCTCTAAGATGATCCAAGCGGTGACGAACACATCTGTGCCGCGTATCACTCTGATGATTGGCGCAAGTTTTGGGGCTGGGAATTACGGCATGTGCGGTCGCGGATATAATCCTGATTTCCTCTTCACATGGCCCAATGCCGCCACGGGCGTGATGGGCGGAGAGCAAGCGGCGGGTGTCATGGCAATCGTCGCGGAAGCGCAAGCGGCTCGCAGCGGGACGGAGGTCGATCCTAAAACTGCCGCCAAGCAAAAGGCCGCTCTCACGGATATTTTCGACAGCCAGTCCAGCGCGTTCTACACATCTGGGCATTGCTTGGATGACGGCATGATCGACCCCCGCGACACACGTAAAGTGCTAGGCTTTTTGCTGGGCACTGTCTGGGAAGGACGGCACCGAAGCGTGAAAGATAACAGCTTTGGCATAGCAAGGATGTAACATGACACAGCTCCCAAACACGACATTACTGGATCTAGAGTTAAATGATGGTTGGCTTACCATCTGGCTCAATTCTCCGTCTAATCGGAATGCCTTGTCCGATACTTTGATGGCAGAATTTGTCGCGACTTTGGAGGCGGTTAAACCTGACCGATCCGTCCGCGGGATTACGCTACGTGGGCGCGGAGGCGTATTCTGTTCTGGCGGAGATTTAAAGAGCTTTGCGAGTGGGCAAACAAATCCTTCCCGAGGCCATTTTATTAAACTCAATCGCGGCATTGGCGACGTGTTCGACCTCCTCCAATCCATGCCGCAAGTCGTGATCGCTTTTGTCGAAGGCGCAGCGATTGCGGGCGGGTTAGGGTTGATGTGTTGCGCTGACGTAATTGTCGTGACAGAGGACGCGAAGTTCTCTCTCACCGAGACCATGATCGGCATAGTGCCTGCGCAGATCGCGCCGATTGTTGTCGCGCGTGTCGGTCTACCAAAGGCGCGACGGCTAATGCTTACGGGGGCCCGATTTACAGGCGCGGAAACAGACACGTTCGGACTGTCTGACTTCATTATTACTAACGCATCAGACTTCGCAGAATTAGAGGCGCAATTAATTCACGGCGTCAAACGCTGCGCGCCAGGGGCTAACGGATTGACGAAAGAAATTCTCGTGGCGACGCCCTATCTTGATCGAGAGGCACAAAAAGATTTTGCCGCTGAAAAATTCACTGATGCGATTTTGTCCGATGAAGGCAAAGAAGGCATTGCGAGCTTCTTGGAAAAACGCAAGCCGTCTTGGTCAATGAATTAATTATGGCGCGTGAATTAAATCAATCTATCACATCTATTTTGATTGCCAATCGGGGCGAAATCGCTTGCCGAATTATTCGAACAGCCAAGCGCATGGGGATACGAACAATAGCGGTATATTCCGATGCGGACGCGCAAGCTCTGCATGTGAAACAAGCCGATCACGCAGTTCATATCGGCGCCTCACCTGCGACTGAAAGCTATCTTTCGATTGACGCCGTGATACACGCCGCCAAGTCAAGTGGGGCGGATGCCGTCCATCCGGGGTACGGCTTTCTATCTGAGACCGCAGACTTCGCGCGAGCTTGCGAGGCAGCGGGAATAATTTTCATCGGGCCTGGCGCTGACGCTATTAATTTAATGGGAGATAAAGCCCAAGCTAAGCGCCGCATGATCGCAGCAGGCGTGCCCTGCATCCCGGGCTATCAAGGCGAAGATCAAACCGATGACAACCTGCTTCAACAAACGAAATTAATTGGCTTCCCCGTCATGGTGAAAGCGGCGGCTGGCGGCGGCGGACGCGGTATGAGGTTAGTCCCAACGGGCGAACAATTCATGGATGCCCTGCATGACGCCCGGGCAGAAGCTAAGAGCGCATTTGGCTCTGATCAATTAATTCTAGAACGCGCGATTCAACAGCCGCGCCATGTTGAAATACAGATTTTTGCAGATCAATTTGGCCATGTAATCCACCTCGGGGAAAGGGATTGTTCGGTGCAACGCCGCCACCAAAAAGTTATCGAGGAAGCGCCCTGTCCCATCATAACGGATAAGCTGCGGGCTGAGATGGGCGCTGTCGCCGTGCGCGCTGCAAAAGATATTAATTATTTTGGCGCAGGAACCGTAGAGTTTTTGCTAGACAGTTCTGGCGATTTCTTTTTTCTTGAAATGAATACACGCCTGCAAGTCGAGCATCCAGTGACCGAATTAATAACAGGTCTGGACTTGGTAGAAATGCAAATTCGAGTCGCACGCGGGGAGCCGCTGGGACTATCTCAAGAGGATATTCACTTCACGGGTCATGCGATTGAAGCCCGCCTCTATGCAGAAAATCCAGCTGAGGATTTCAAGCCTTCTACTGGACGATTAAATAAATTTCGTCTTGCGAATGGTGACGGCATCAGGCTTGATAGCGGGTTCAAAGCGGGCGATGAAGTATCGTCATTTTATGATCCAATGCTCGCCAAAGTAATTGGTTATGGCCCGACGCGAGACATCGCCCGACAACGATTAGTCACCGCCCTCAAAGATAGCGTCATCTTTGGTGTAGAGACCAATCAAAGCTTATTAATTAATATCCTCACGCAAGCCAATTTTGTAACAGGAAATGCCACAACTGGTTTTATTCAAGATCATTTCGGTGCGGGCACTTTGGAAGATATAAACTTCCCTGCAGATGCTATAATCATCGCATGTCTCTCTCGATTTAAGGCATCTCTAACTAAGGCCCTAGCAACGTCTTTGCCTCTCCCCTCGCCACTTTTAAACTGGAGCAGTGCAACGCCTATTCAAACAGCGTTTCAGTTCGACGAATTACCTGTTCTTGTGTCTCCCTTGGATAGAAAGAGTTTTAGGATTGAATTTAATTCAACTTCATATGACGCCAAAATTTTATCATTCAATTCAGAGCAAATTGAAGTTGAAATATCAGGTCGAAAGTTAAAAGCGTTTTGGCAATCATGTGGTGCGGCTGACATTGCGGTAGCGATAGAGGGACAGTCCTATAATTTCATCGATATGAATTCTGTTTTTGCGACGCGCGAGGCGCAGCGAGGTGCGGGAGACATCATCGCCCCAATGCACGGCACGCTCGCCAAGCTATTTGTAAAAGCCGGCGATGTTGTGACGGCTGGAACCCGCCTTGCCATTTTAGAGGCCATGAAAATGCAGCATGAAATTCTGGCAGACATTGACGGTACAGTAACAGATGTTGGCGCGAATATTGGCGATCAAATATCCGCGAACCAATTAATTTGTTCCATATCTGAGGCCACGTCATGATCTCCGAAGCTCTTGATTTCAGAGACGAGTCGCGTGCCGTCTATGATCTAATTAAAGACCTATCGCCCGCACAGATGCAATTCGTGACGCAGTTTAAATCATGGACGATCTACGATGTCATTGCGCACCTGCATCTTTGGAACATGGCGGCAGATTGGACTCTGAACGATCCTGCAAAATTTTCGGCTTTAATGGGACAAGTGATTGAGGTTTTCCAGGGCGGTAAAACGCATCAAGATTTGCAGCGGGAATGGGCCAGCTCTCAGGGTCTTGATAAGGGAGAGGACTTACGCGCAGCTTGGCAAAATGGGTATGAGACAGTAGCAGATATTTATGTTGACGCAGACCCTGACCAGCGCGTGAAATGGGGTGGCCCAGATATGTCTGCGCGCAGCTGTATTATCGCACGGCAGATGGAAACCTGGGCACACGCGCAGGCAATTTATGACGTGTTAGGTCAAGAGCGTATTGATAAAGACCGTTTGAAAAATGTCGCACACATTGGTGTGACGACATATAGCTGGTCGTTCAAAGTCAATGGCCGCACTCCGATTTTGCCCAAGCCCTATGTACGCCTCACCTCTCCTGAAGGCGGTATTTGGGAATGGAATGACCCTCAAGACGAGAACAGGCTTGAAGGCTCGGCCACAGAATTTTGTCAAGTCGTCACGCAATGCCGAAATATCGCCGATACAAATTTGACGACTATCGGCGAAGCTGCGACAGTCTGGATGTCTATTGCGCAGTGCTTTGCAGGGGGTGCGGAAATGCCCCCGAGCCAAGGCCAGCGTCACACAAAGGAAAATTAATATGCGCGCGATTGTTTGTCACGAATTCAAATCCTACACAGACCATAAAGTCGAAACAATAGAGGCGCCTGCGCTCAAACCCGGTCATGTTCGGATTGCGGTTGAAGCGGCGGGCGTGAACTTTCCAGATATTTTGATGACTGAGGGAAAATACCAAATCAAGCCGCCTTTTCCTTTTGTGCCCGGAGCGGAATGTGCGGGCGTTATCACAGAGCTCGCCGATGATGTGCCTTACCTGAAAGTCGGCGACCGGGTTGGCACGATGGTGATGAACGGCGCATTTGCGACGGAAGTCGTTGCCCCGATGATGGTGACTTGGCCACTGGGGGATATGCCATTTGACGTCGCAGCAGGCCTAGCACTGGTTTACGGGACGTCTTACTACGCGTTAAAACAACGGGCGCAATTAAAGGCGGGCGAAACGCTCTTGGTTTTGGGTGCTGCTGGCGGCGTGGGATTGGCTGCAGTAGAGCTGGGAAAAGCGATGGGCGCGACGGTAATTGCGGCCGCTAGCACGGCAGAAAAACTGGCCGTCTGTCGAGAACACGGCGCGGATCATTTAATTAATTATTCTGAAGAGGACCTCAAGTCTCGTGTCAAGGAACTCGGCGGGGCTGATGTGATTTATGATCCTGTTGGCGATAAATTCGCTGAACCCGCCATGCGAACGCTCAAGTGGTATGGCCGTTACATGGTCATTGGATTTGCAGGCGGAGAGATTCCGAAGATACCTCTTAATCTAGCGCTCTTGAAGTCTATCGATATTCGCGGTGTTTTTTGGGGCACATGGACGATGAAAGACCCCAAGGGGCATCGCGAAAATATGGGCGAGATTATGGAGATGGTCCGAAGCGGCACGATCAAACCGCGTATCTCTGGCCATTATCCTTTGGACGATTTTGTTGAAGCTTTTGATGAGTTGGCGAACCGCCGCGCGATGGGCAAGGTCATTTTGACCATGACGTAAAGCAAACGGGCATGGACAATCTCGGCGTTTTCATTCTCACGGCCTTTCTCATCGAAAGTACACCCGGGCCTAACATGGCTTTCTTAGCACTGATCAGTGCCACGGAAGGACGGCGATACGGCTTTGCTACCACACTTGGAGTCGCGCTGGGGCTGCTCATCATCGGCTTGTTGGCCGCGGCTGGCGTAGCGGCCGTTATCTCGCAAAGCCCGATAATGTTTCAAATTTTGCGATGGGGTGGGATTGTCTATTTGCTGTATTTGGCATGGGAAGGATGGCGCGAGGCTGGTGAAAATTCTCCATCAACTGCTCATGGTGCCAAGTCTAGCGCGACCTATTTTAGACATGGCTTAATTGTCAATTTGTTGAATCCAAAAGCTGCATTTTTCTACATTGCTATCCTGCCGACATTTGTTTCCACCACCGATACCAGCTTTACACAGACAGCGTCCCTCACCCTGTTATATGTGGGTATTGCGACCATCATGCACATCTTGATCGTGACATTTGCGAGCCTGTTTAACCCCTTTCTGGCCGATCCTAAGCGTAATAAAATGACGCGGCAGATACTATCTTTGGCGTTGGCGGTTGTTGCGATTTGGTTTGGTTATTCGACGCGTGGAGGTGTGAGTTAAATTGCGGACCAGCGCAATATCTGTCACAAGGATTCGAAGGATCATTCATGCACAGCTTTAAAACCGTTTCAGACATTCGTATCGCGCCGGGCGGAGCGGCGAAGCTGGATCATTATGTTGAGGGTTTATGCGATAATAAGCGCATTGCGATTGTGACGGATAAAGGCGTACGCGGACTGGGCTTGATGGATGCCGGACTGGCATCGCTGGAAGACGCGGGACATAAAGTCATGGTATTTGACGATGTCGTCGCAGATCCCCCAGACCATATCGTGCAAATGGGGGCTGACAAAATTCGGGATTTCGGTGCGGGGCTGGTCATCGGATTTGGTGGCGGGTCGCCTATGGACACGGCAAAAGTCATTGCCCATTTGGTCGGCTGCGATCAGCCACTTTCAGAGATTTACGGAGTCGGCAATGCGCGCGGCCCGAAGCTCCCCCTCCTCTTGATGCCCACAACCTCTGGCACCGGCAGCGAGGTCACGAATGTCGCGATCCTTACGACGGGCAAAACATCCAAGCAAGGCATTGTGGCGGACAGCCTCTATGCGGATCGCGTGTTGCTCGATGCGGAGCTAACGCTCGGTTTGCCGAAGTCAATTACGGCGGCCACAGGCATAGACGCCATGGTTCACGCGATAGAGGCCTATACCTCTATCCGCCTGAAAAATCCGCTCTCAGACGCTATGGCGCTGACGGCTTTACGTAAACTCCGCGGCTCCATCGTCACGGCTTGCCATGAACCTGACAACATCAATGCGCGCAACGACATGCTGATGGGCGCGATGATTGCGGGTCAAGCGTTTTCCAATGCGCCCTGCGCCGCTGTTCACGCGCTCGCCTATCCGCTAGGTGGGTTTTTCCACGTCCCGCACGGGCTATCGAACGCGCTCGTTCTGACCGAAGTGATGAAGTATAATCAACCCAAGGCAGAGGGTTGGTATAGCGAAATCGCAACCGATCTCGGCATAGGCACAACAGCCAATAGTTTAATTGACGACATGCTACGGATCAAAGACGCAACAGACGTCCCGCAAACACTTCGTGCGGTCAACATACCTGCAGACGCCATCCCAATGATGGCCGAAGACGCCATGGCGAAGGAAAGGCTGCTGATCAATAATCCACGCCTGATGACGTATGACGCGACGGTGAAAATTTATGAGACGATCTTGTGAGCCGCGCTACACCCCCGACCCGCGACGCCTACCCGCATTTCCTCAAAATTCCGACGCGGTGGAATGACAATGATAGCTATGGCCACGTCAATAATGCGGTTTATTATTACTTCATCGACACAGTCGTGAATAGCTACCTCATCGATCAAGGTTTGCTGGATCTAAAGGAGAGCGAAACGATTGGCTTGGCGGTGGAAACAAGCTGCCAGTTTTTCGGCTCAATCACCTATCCTGACATCGTGCATGCTGGCCTTCGCGTCACAAAGCTCGGCCGTTCCAGCGTCACTTACGATATTGGTATCTTTAGGAATGACGAGACGACAGCCAGCGCGCGGGGACACTTCGTGCATGTCTATGTTGACGCGGTCACTCGACGGCCTACCCCTATATCTGATATAATGCGCCATAAACTCGGGGAGATTACGGTATGAACAAGATATCAGACATTCTGAAAGACGATCCTGCTCTGGTGAGTGAACAAGCCAAATTTACCCGCATGCAAGACGGCACCCTGGAAGACTGGCAGAAAATTGGAGCGGCACATAAGCAGGATTTCACCAAAACAGCTGACCGATTTATCGATATGCTCAAGCAGTTGGAAAATGCGACTCTTGGCTTTGCGTGCGACCAACTGCAACATGCCCTTATGTGTGGTACGCTCGCGCGGCGCGACGGGGCCACAGATGAGCAAATCGTGATCGCGCTTTGCCACGACATTGCCAAGGTCATCAACGTCCCCAATCACGGCCCAATCGCAGCCGAAATGATGCGGCCTTATATTTCTGACGATAGCTACCACGTCATTCGCAATCACCAAGCTTTCCAAGGTGAGCATTATTATCACTATATGGGCGCGCCGACGGATTTGCGGCTGCAGTGGAAAGACGAGCCGTGGTATGATCTGGCCGTGAAACTAGTCGATGAGTGGGACGCACCCGCTTTTGATCCTGACTTTGAGGCTGATAGTTTGGAGAGCTTTATCCCGCTAATGCGGAGGGTTTTCCATGATAGCCCGATGCCGTTATAGGCGCTGAATAACCTCCAACTTAATTTCTCCAACTAGCGCATATTCGCGCGAAGGATGCCCATGACCGAAGTTTCTAATAAAGTCGCATTTGTTACTGGCGCTGCCTCTGGCATTGGCTTAGCCCTCGTTAAGTCCCTGCTCTCGCGTGGGTGCAAAGTCATGATGGCGGACATTAATCGCGCGGCGTTGGAGCAGGCGCAGCGGGACGTGGGGCACGAGGGCCAGACCGCGACGGTTATCTGCGATGTGGCCGATGCGGATTCTGTGAAAGCCGCCGCGCAAGCCACGCTTGATACGTTCGGCAAAGTGCATTTGGTCTTTAACAATGCCGGCGTTTCGCTGGCGGGGCGTCCGGGACAGATTTCGCTCAAAGACTGGCGCTGGATCACGGACATTAATGTGCTGGGGATCGTCTATGGTTGCGAAACATTTATACCCCTGATCATGAGCCACGGTGAAGGCGGACATATCACCAATACGGCCTCTATGGCAGGCCATGTCGCCAGCATTGGCATGGGCCCATATTTCGCGACGAAATTCGCGGCTGTTGGCTATAGCGAAGCGCTGTTCCAAGAATTGGCCCCTGCAGGGATTGGCGTGTCATGCCTCTGCCCGACGTGGGTGAAGTCCAACATCCACAACACATCAGATCAAAGCCCTGACGCCGCGAAAACGCGCGATCAGTTTAAAGCGTCCAAAGCCTATGAGGCGGTCAAAGCGCTCGTTGAAAACGGGATGGATGCGGAGCGTTATGCGGAGTTGGCCATGAGCGCGATTGCGGCCAATCGCTTGCATGTTTTCAACGATCCTGACGCGCGAGATTTGCTCGTCGCGCGGCAGACGCAGTTATTGGCCGACTATGATGCGAACCTGAAAGATTTAGGTCTTTAGGCCCAGAGCCTCTGGCACAGACTTCCGTAGTTCAAATTTCAACACCTTGCCCGTGCCGCCGCGGGGCAGTGCATCGATCACATGGAGGTAGGTCGGAATCTTAAACTTCGCGATACGACCCGTTAGGTGCGCTTGGAATTGCTCCAGCGTTAAAGATTTATCGGCTTTGAAAACAGCAACGATACATCCTGCTTCGCCAAATTTTTCATCAGGCACACCAATGACGGAAACTTCCAACAATTCTGGCAACTCATAGAGCAAGCCTTCAATTTCTGCGGGATAGATGTTCTCCCCGCCAGAAATGTACATGTCCTTCACGCGATCTTCGATATAAATATATCCGTCTTCATCCATACGGCCAATGTCGCCCGAGCGGAACCAGCCGTCGACAAAGCACTTGGAATTTGCCTCTGGGTTCCGCCAATATCCAGGCGTGATCGCCGCGCCTTTGAACAGGATTTCTCCAGGCGTATTGGGCGGGCAGACCTCGCCATTTTCATCGACGATTTTGACTTGGGAGTGCATGAGCGGTCGCCCGCAAGAACCTATTTTTTCAGGAATGTCGACCTTCGCGACCATGCAGCCAGCCGCAGCTGTCTCGGTCATGCCGTAGCCTTCCTGTATCGCGATCCCCTTTTCGAGCCAGAAATGCATGAGCGATTCTGGCACAGTTTCCGCTCCGCATAATGCGACTTCAAGCCTCGAGAAATCTGAGGTCGGCATGTTGGGATGCTCTTTCATCGCGTTAAACGCAGCAGGCACCATGAAGATCAAATTGATATCCAGCGCTGGGTCACTGATCGCGGCCAAGGTCGCGCCCGGTTCAAACATGCGCATGATCACACACGTCCCGCCAATCCAGATCGTGGGCAGAGCCGTGACGTTCAGCCCGCCAATGTGAAAAAGTGGCATATTGTTGAGGCTTACATTGCGCGGCGTAAAATTACCCATGCGCGCGGAAGACGCATAAACATGTTCCAACATAACATGGGTTATAATCACCCCCTTGGGCGATCCCGTCATACCAGAGGAGTACATTAGCAAGCACTGATCCTCGACGCTTTGTGGGTGCATATCATAGATCGGCGTGGCGTTTTTAAGACCTTGCTCATAACTGCTATCGCCGCCCATGCCGTCTGTGCTGATCCAGTGGGCGACATCGGTAAGTGGTTTCGTCGCTTCGGCCACTGGGGCAAAGGGCGCATCAACCACGATCATCGAAGCTTCTGAATCATTGAGAATAAAGGCGACTTCGGGCGGCGCGAGACGAAAGTTCAGAGCGAGGCAAACGGCGCCAATGCGCCAGCATCCAAAAACCAGCTCCATAACATCCGTTGTATTCAAACATAAAAATGCAACGCGGTCGCCAGGTTCAATGCCTTTAGATTTCAAAAAACCTGCGACCTGCGCTACGCGGTCATTCATCTGACTGTAGGTGAATTGTCGTTGGCTATGTAGGTCAATCATGGCCGTCTTATCGGCGTTCACTGACGCGTGATAATCTATCCAATCGCGTGCATATATTGTCATAAATCTCCCCGATCTATTTTTGCTATCTCTTTAACTTATAAGCCCATCTGTCGCACGGCGAGGTCGCGCATGATTTCTTCTGATCCGCCGCCAATCGCGATAACTTTGACTTCTCTATAGACGTTTTCGACGCGGTTGCCACGCAGATATCCCGCCCCGCCCAATATTTGCATCGCCTCTGACGCGCAGAACTCTAAGGCTTTCGTGGCAAAGAATTTCGCTTTGCAAATCTCGGCCACAGGCATATCCGCCTCGCCGTTATGATGCGCTTCAATCTGAGCGCAAATCGTCCAGATATAGGACTGCACCGCGTCAACCTTAGCCGACATATCTGCAATTTTGTGTCTGATGACTTGATGCTTAATCATCGGCTTGCCGAACGTCTCGCGCTGCTGCGCCCATGCAATGCTATCCTCTAGGCAGACACGCATCATGCCGAGCGCCCACGCCGTTAGGCCTAGCCGTTCATAATTAAAATTATGGACGATTTGCAGGAAGCCGTAATCCTCTTGACCCATCAAATTCTCTGCGGGAACGCGGCAATCATCGAAATAAAGCGTCGCTTGATTGGACGCCCACCAGCCCATCTTTTTGGTCAGGGGCGTGCGTGAAAAACCCGGTGCATCAGCATCCACAAAGAATAGCGAAATACCGCTTAAGCCTTCCCCGCCCGTGCGCGCCCCGATGACATAGTAATCGCTCTGCATACCCCCTGTGATAAACGTCTTGGACCCGTTGATTAGCCAGTGATTACCGTCGCGTTTCGCAGTCGTCGTCATGCGCGCGACGTCCGATCCGCCGCCCGGTTCAGTGATCCCGAGTGAGCTTTGCTTGCGACCTTCGATAATATCTTTGAGGCAGCGATCTTTGATCTCTTGGCTCGCAAGTTTGTAGATTGGGTCAATCGAGATGCTACGCCCCCCAGCGCGGCTGGTACGCCGCCCGCCCCGCACATGCCCATCGCGACAGCGAAATCGCACCGCATAAAAGGGTCGTCAAACCCCAACCCGCCATAGGCTTCGTCAATACCGAACCCCCAAACACCGAGGTCAGCCACCTTCGTATGAAGTTCCATTGGAATCCCGCCTTGCTCGTCCCACTCAAAGGCGTGGGGGCGAATTTCTGCAGCTACAAAAGCCTCGATCGTCTCGCGAAAGGCCTTGCGCTCTGGCGTTTCAAATGGATTCGATAGCATGTGATCCCCTGATTTTTCCTTATCTTACGGAGATCGTTCGACTTTGGCAAAGCATAGCGATCATGCATAAAAAAACCCGGCCAATAGACCGGGTTTCTTAAACTTCGATGTCAGCGCAGACTTAGAATTCCTTGCGCAGAACAACACCATATGTCCGTGGCTGGTTCGGATAATAACTAAACGATCCAGCCTGTGCAGGTGTAGGGAAACCACTTCCGAAATACTCGTCATTGTTTAGGTTACGCACCCACGCTTGAACAGACATACCGCTATCCCATTCGAAGCCCAAAGCTGCGTTAATTGTATTAACTTCACGCGTGACATTCGCTGGAAGGTTATCAACAATCGTAACTTCGTCTTCCCACTGATAATCAGCACGGAGGAAGCCTTCAACGTTATCGCTGACAGTAAAGGTGTAAGTTGCCGCAAGTGATAGAGCGAATTCAGGAATACCTGCTGGCGTTTCACCAGACAAATCACCAACGCCATCTTCTGTGCCATCAGCCAAGTCAATCGCACTGCCTTCTGGAACGCCGGCATTTAGGAACTCGTCATACTTAGCATCTAGATAAGCGCCGCCAAGATTGAAGGTGAGAGCATCTACAGGCTTGTAGGTCGCATCGAATTCAAAACCACGGACAGATTGCTCACCCGCATTGTTAAGCACGAAAGCTGTGCCCGCAAAAATCGTCGATTGGAAACCCTCGATTGTCTGATCAAACGCTGTGATGTTGAACGCGCCTTTTTCAAAGCGTGTTTTCATGCCGAGTTCATAGACAGTTGTTTCTTCTGGCCCCGCAAAACGTGTTCCGAAACTTGGGTTGCTCTGTGTCAGGCCATTCGAATCAATGGCTGCCCGAGAAGAGGCAAACGGACGAGAGTTACGCGTTAGCGCCCATGAAGAGGCTTTAAATCCAGTTGCGGCAGACGCGAAAAGATTAATGTTATCATTCACTTCATAAGCCGCTTTCACAGTCCACGTCAGATCATCATCCTTCGTTTGTCCAGATTCAACGGCATTTGGGAAACCGAGGAACGGTGTAAAGAATTGGATAGCCGCGATATCGGACAAAGCCCCCGAAGCGGCTGCACCTGCTGCGAATTGGCCAACGCCCGCTGCATACTGGTTAAATCCAGCTTGCTGCGCCGCACCTGCAAATGTCCCCGAACGCAAGGCTTGAATGTTAGCTGGTGTCGGAGCTACGCCGATGGATGGTAGGAACATCGCTAGGCTTGGAATACCGTTTGGAACAAGTCCCGGAATTGGGTCTTGGCCATTGACGAAGACGCCAGCAGCCACAAAGGCAGCACCGTCTGCACCTAAGAAGTCCAATGAAGAGAACTCGTCAGTGATATTGGCACTTCCGACAACGTCCTTCTTATCTTTCGTGTAGTTAAGGCCACCCGTCAGAGTAAGGCGGTCTGTAACGCTGAAATCAACCGTGCCGAAGACGGAGTAAGCTTCGTTATCTTGAGTGAAGCGTTCGTCAGATCCTTGTCCATCAGCATAAGAACTGCCAGGTGCCAGATTTGGAATAGCCGCCTCTAGTGAGCCAAGTGATACTTGTCCCTGTGTTAGACCAAGCAGTAATGTGTTCACATATGGACGCGCTTGCGGGCCATAGCTAGCGCCAGATTCTTGGACAATATCTTCATTGAAATAATATCCGCCAACCATCCAATCAAATGGAAGGTCGCCTGGGTTTGATGTCAGGCGTAATTCTTGTGTGAAGGTGTTGATCTCAACATCTTGATACACATTTTCCAGCAAACGGATCGTTGTGAAGTCAGAGTCACTCTCATCAAAACCACCTTCATTTTTGCGGAAAGCTGTGATGGATGTCAGGGTTGCGAAATCCAGATCATAATCACCTTGTGCTGATACACCCCAATCTTGGTATTTGTTAGGTGTGTTGCGGTTTAGCACGGTCTCATAACCAAATGGATCATTCACATTATTGGTTTCGCCGCCCAATAGACGTACAACAGGCGCTGTAGCGCCCTCAATGCCTGTCGCTACAATACAACAACTTTCGTCGATTTCGCTGTAGTCGGCAATGACGCGCCAAGAAATCGTATCAGTGGGCTCAACCAAAACCTGACCGCGCAGGTTAAAGCGGCCTAGATCGTTAATATCTTCGTTGAGAGAGGTGATCTCAGCATACCCATCGCGTGTTTGAAAACCACCTCCGAGGCTAACAGCTGCATTGTCAGCAATGCCAGTTGAGACATAACCCTTCGCAGTCATAAGATTATAGTTGCCATATCCTGCCTCAATATAACCTGTTGTCTCATAGGATGGTTTGGCTGTGCTAATGCTAACAACACCCGCAGATGCGTTCTTACCAAAAAGCGTTGATTGCGGACCGCTCAAGACTTCGATGCGCTCCAAAACTGGCAGGTCATTAATAGCTGCAGCTGCGCGAGACCGGTAGACGCCGTCGATAAACAAGCCAACTGATGGCTCAATACCGAGGTTGTTAGAGCCATTGGCAAAACCACGAATAGACAAACTTGTGTTGGCAGAGTTTTGTAGCTGCGAAACGCGAAGGGTTGGCACGACTGATTGTAAGTCTTTTAAATCAAGAATACGCGCTTTTTCGATAACGTCAGCGCTTGTGACGGTCACGGCGACAGGCGTGTCTTGCAGCGTGGTCTCACGCTTGGTCGCTGTCACGATAATTTCGTCTTCGATTTGCGCGTAAGCGGGTGTCGCGAGCATCGCCATCGCAATAGCTGTTGATCCTATAAGTGTGGTATATTTTGACATAATTCCCCGAAATCTAGTTCGTGTTGAAGTTTTGGGCGTTGATCACCCGGTTGTGTAACGATTACGGCGCGTTTTCGTTAATTTCAAGCGACATATGCGGTTTCTGAAATTTTCTGAAATTCTGTGCTAAATGCGCAACAACATTGAGGAAATTGCAACTCTGCGCATCACTATGAGTTATTTCATTGTGACAAGCGAAAACTCAGCAATTCAAAAACACATGCGCAGTTTTCACGGATAGAGGTGAAAAATTCGCCCTGCCCCCTTTATTTGTGCGCTCAAACCGTATCTAAAGCGCACAACGAAAACAGAAACCAATTCTGAAGGACATCGACCATGACCGAAGCCTATATCTACGACGCCGTTCGCACACCGCGCGGCAAAGGCAAGCCAGACGGCAGTCTGCACGAAATCACGCCCGTCAACCTCGCGACACAAGTTTTGGAAGCTCTGCGCGATCGCAACGGCATCGACTCAGCGGAAGTCGAAGATATTGCCCTTGGCTGTGTGTCCCCTGTGGGCGAGCAAGGCGCGGTGATTACACGGACAGCCATTCTAAATGCAGGCTACGCGCAAACGACATCAGGCATCCAAGTGAATCGCTTTTGCGGCTCAGGGCTTGAAGCGTCCAATATCGCCGCTGCTAAAGTTATGGCGGGCGAATGCGATATGGCGATTGGCGGCGGTGTCGAGAGCATGTCTCGCGTGCCAATGGGCAGTGACGGCGGCGCGATGGCAGTTGATCCAGCATCGACCTTTCACAACTATTTCGTCCCGCAAGGCGTGTCGGCTGATTTGATCGCAACAAAATACGGCTTCTCCCGCGATGATGTTGACGCCTATGCCGTCGAATCTCACAAACGTGCTAAGCGCGCTTGGGATGAGGGACGGTTCTCCAAATCTATCGTACCTGTGAAGGACGTGATGGGTGTTGAAATCCTCGGTCACGACGAGACGATCCGGCCTGATACAAATATGCAAGGCCTTGGCGCTTTGAATCCGTCATTTGCGATGATGGGTCAGAGTTTTGGCTTTAACAATGTCGCGCAGCAGCGTTACCCAGAAGTTGAGAAAATCAAGCACGTGCATCATGCGGGTAACTCGTCTGGTATTGTTGACGGGGCAGCGGGCCTTTTGATTGGCAATAAAGAAGTCGGCGAACGCCTTGGCCTAAAGCCTCGCGCTCGTATTCGCTCCATGGCCTCTATCGGGTCAGAACCAACGATCATGCTGACAGGGCCAGAGTTTGCAGCGCAAAAAGCGCTCAAACGCGCGGGCATGAATGTCAACGATATTGACCTATATGAACTCAACGAAGCCTTCGCGGCGGTCGTCCTGCGCTTTATGCAGGCGCTAGATGTTGATCACAGCATTATGAACGTCAATGGCGGCGCGATTGCGATGGGTCACCCGCTGGGAGCGACTGGCGCGATGATCCTCGGCACGATGGTCGACGAATTAGAGCGCTCCGATAAAGAAACGTCCCTCGTGACGCTTTGCATTGGCGGCGGCATGGGCACAGCTACGATCATTGAGCGCGTGTAACCCCGCGCCCCTGATTATCACTGACGATATAAGATAAGAGATAGATAATATGGCTAAGTATAAAGCATTTTCCATCGATCTAGACAAAGACGGCATTGCCCATCTGGTCATCGATGTTCCCAATCAAGGCATGAACGTCTGGGACGAAAACCTCATCAAAGAATTCTCGGCTTTTGTGCCAGAGTTCATTGCGGACGATAAGATGAAAGGCCTTGTGATCAGCTCGAGCCGTGACAATAATTTCATGGCAGGTGCTGATTTACGCATGCTGGAGAGCCAAGACGGCGAGCTAAGTAAAGATGCGTTTGACCGCGGTTTTGCGATGAACAAAATGCTCCGCGACATGGAAACAGGCGGACATACAGAGCGTCAAATGCAGCGCGAAGGCAAGAAGGCCAAGCCTGTTGCGTGTGCAATCGAAGGTCTCGCCCTTGGCGGGGGCCTGGAACTGGCGCTATCTTGCCACCACCGCGTTGTCGCCGATAACCCTAAGATTAAACTCGGCCTGCCAGAAGTGCTAGTTGGCCTCCTCCCAGGTGGCGGCGGCACGCAGCGCGTCCCACGCCTGATCGGCCTGCAAAACGCGGCGCAAATGATCACAACAGGCAAAAACCTCAACCCAAAAACAGCGCTCGCGCAAGGCCTCATCAACGAAGTTGTTGAACCTGGCAAAACCGTCGAAGCCGCGAAGACTTGGGTCAAAGCCAATATCGAAAAAGGCGTGTTGCAGCCTTGGGATGTTAAAGGCTTTAAAGTGCCGGGCGGTGCAGGGTCGATGAATCCAAAGGCTGTCCAATTCTTCATGGCCGCAAATGCCATGGCCGTGCAGCAATCCAAGAATAACTATCCTGCCGTCAAAGCGATCATGTCTTGTCTCTATGAAGGCACCCAACTGCCGATGACCCGCGCATTGATGGTCGAGACAAAATACTTCCTCTCACTCTTCGCCGATCCGACGGCTCAAAACATGATCCGCACGCTGTTTGTGAACAAGCAAGCCGCTGAAAAAGGTGCGCAGCGCCCTCAAGGCATAGACAAGGTCGAGATCAAGAAAGTCGGTGTCCTTGGCGCTGGCCTCATGGGCTCTGGCATTGCGCATGTCACTGCGAAAGCGGGCATGGAAGTCATCTCGCTCGACCGCACAATGGAAGAGGCGCAGAAATCCATCGCCTACACAAAGAAAATTTTGGACAAGTCAGTCTCTCGCGGGAAAATGACGCAAGAGAAAGCCGACGCTTTCCTCGCGCGTATCACCCCAACAGATGACTACGACATGCTCAAAGACGTCGATCTGATTATCGAAGCTGTGTTCGAGCGCCCTGACGTCAAAGCTGACGTTATTAAACGCACAGAAGCTGTCATCGGCAAAGACGTCGTCTTTGCTTCTAATACTTCGACGCTACCGATTGGTGGTTTGGCCGAGAATTCCTCCCGTCCAGAACAGTTCATCGGCATGCATTTCTTCTCCCCCGTCGAGCGGATGCCGCTGCTTGAGATCATCCCGCATGAAGGGACAGGTGACCTCGCTCTAGCTGTCGCGTTTGATTACAACTCCAAGATCAAGAAAACACCGATTGTCGTCAAAGACGTGCGCGGTTTCTTCACTAATCAAGTGTTCCCGCCTTATGTCAACGAAGCCAATTTAATGGTGATTGAAGGCGTGTCTATGGCGTTGATTGAGAATTGCGCCGCAAACCTTGGTTTGCCAATCGGCCCTCTCGCGGTCTCAGATGATACAACGCAAAAACTTGGCTATGACATCATGACATCAACCCAAGAGGAAATGGGCGACAAATATGTGCCGACGGGCTCTGAAGAGTTCATGGAAAACATGGTCACGAAGTGGGACCGTGCGGGTCGTCGCTTCGGCGCAGGTTTCTATGACTATGACGAAAACGGCAAGCGTCTTGGGCTGTGGAAAGGGATGACGGATCACTACCCGCTCCTCGAACAGCAACCCACGGCCGAAGAAGTCAAGCAACGCTTGCTCTACGCCCTGCTAGCCCCAACCGCGCGGACATTCGCAGAGGGCGTCGTGCCAGACCCGCAATCAGCAGACCTGGGCGCAATTTTCGGCCTCGGCTTCCCGCCATATACGGGTGGTCCACTGTCATATATCGATACGATTGGGCTTGATGCCTATATCGCAACGTCAGACATGTTGGCGCAGCGTCACGGCGCGCGGTTCTCTCCGCCGAACAAAATTCGCGAGATGGCGAAGGACGGTAAAACGCTCTATGGCGGCAAGCCAAAGCAGACGCACTACACCAAGACGATGCTCAACGGCATGTTAGAAGTAGAAGTTGTAAAGATCGCCAACGGCCTGGGTATCGCCGCCAGCGTAGATGACCTAAAACGCGACACGATTGCGAAAATCCTCAAAGCGCAAGAGGGCAAAAAAGTTGCTTAGCGCTTTGCACTACACGCAATAAAAACCTCCTTCGGGAGGTTTTTTTATGCCCGCAGAATATCAGCGATTTGCCTGAGCGTTTTATGGCGATCTGGCACGGGATAGAACATCCAGTAATGCCCATATTCATGCGCAATGATCTCACCCGCTAGCTTGCCCGCGGCTTTCAGCTTGGCAGAGAATTCCATGATTTGCGGGTGCAAAATATCTCGCCCGCCTGTGATGATGTGCATAGCTGGCAAGGTCGATAGGTCTGCAAATGTCGGGCTGATCAACGGGTTTGTGCGGTCCCAATTCGGGGCATATTGACTGACGGCGGGTTCTAGCCCGTAAGGTGTGATCAGCGCCTCATAGTCATCATCTTTGCTAATTGATTCAAGCGGCGTCAGGTTCACCCAAGGCGACCAAAGCACGAGAGGATTTCGCGGCGCAGCCTCGCTACCTGCAAGTTTTTGCGCAATGACTAAGGCCAAATTTCCGCCCGCACTATCACCGCCGAGCCAGACATTCTCAGCGCCATATGTCTGCGAGACACTGGCGTAATGTCGGCACGCCCAATCATGAATATCTGTCGTGCTGACAGGTGGCAGGGGATATTCGGGCATGATGATCGTGATGCCAGCCTGTTCGGCTAATTCCGCTATGGGTCCCCAATGCACATCCGTAATGGCATAGACATAGCCCCCGCCGTGCTCATGGACATAGACCCGCTCCGTTGGGCCTGATTTGGGATGCACAGTCCAGACAGCATGACCTTCAAATTCTGTGCGTGTATAGCGTTTCGCGGTATTCCCACGCGGAGTGGTGTAGCGGGGATTATTGATCTTTGCATCGCGCAACATACGAAAGCGAAAGCGCGTCGCTCGCAGGAAACCCTGCATCATTTTATACCGCAGGCTCGTCATGGTTTGACCTCAAAATGATCCCAAATCGGGGTGTGCATGCGGCGGCGATATTCCACAGAGGAGCCAGGCCAGTTATTCGTGACTTTCTCGCCGACCTTATACCAACTCGCCTCAACCTGCGACCAAGCGAGTTTTTTAAGGCGACTTTGCATTTCGATATTGAACTCAGCCTCAGCCTCTGGATCTACTGCGATTGCCCCCGTACCAGCCTTGTCCAAAAGTTGCAGCACTAAGGCAATTTGATGCTCCAGCTTATAGACGATGGAGGTGTGGCCCGTATTCGTATTGGGGCCGTAAAGGATAAACAGATTGGGGAAACCCGATGTCATTGTCCCCATATAAGCCTGCGCCCCGTCCGCCCAATGATCGGTCAGAGCCAGCCCGTCCTCCCCGATTACGTTTAAGGATTTTAGGAAAGGGTTGGAGTAAAAACCTGTCGCAAAAATGACGGCGTCATGCTGGCGCTTTGTGCCGTCCACCGTTTCTATTCCGTCTGACGTGAAGTGATCTACGCCCTTCGTCACAACGTCTACATTATCTCGGGCCAAGGCGGGATAAATCTTATCTGATAGCAAGACGCGTTTCGCACCAATCGGGAAATCTGGCGTGAGTTTGGCGCGTAAATCTTTATCTTTGATATGTTGCCGCAGACCCCATTTGCACCACTGTTCTCCTAACCAACTGCGCACACGGCGTCCTTTGATCATGGGCCATATGAAATACTCCCCCTGACACCAAAGCGAGAAACGATAGAGCTTTCCAAGCGCTGGAAATCTCTTTCCCAGCCATGTTTCCAGACGTGTATAGGCGCGATCTTTCTTTGGCAAAATCCAGTTCGGACTGCGGTGATAAACAGTCAAATTTTTGGCTGCCTTCGCAACCTCTGGGATCAGCTGGATCGCGCTGGCGGCATTACCGATGACCGCAATCTCTTTACCTGTCATATCAAAGCTATGATCCCATTCCGCCGAATGAAAAGATGCGCCTTGATAGTCCGAATGGCCGCTAACTTCAGGCGTTTTAGGATGATGAAGCTGCCCAATCGCTGAAACCAAAAAGCGACATTGGCGCGAACTGCCATCCGCCAGATAGACTGTCCAAAATCCAGCGTTGTCATAGGTCGCGCCTGTTACCGTTTGACCGAATTCGATGTGTCGGCGCAGATCAAATGCATCTGCAAAATCATTGAGGTATTTGAGGATTTGCGGCTGCTTCGCCCATTTAAAATCCCAGCCAGGATTGGGCCAAAAAGAGTAGGAATAAAAGGCGCTAGCAATGTCACATTCTGCGCCCGGATAGGTGTTTTCCCGCCATGTGCCGCCGACACCGTCCGCTTTTTCCAAAATCACAAAATCATCGCGGCCCGCATCGCGCAGCTTCGCCCCCATGCACAGCCCGCCAAACCCTGTTCCGATAATCAGTGTGTCAATCATGGGAATAGCTTAGCGACATCCGCTATGATTTGGAAAGCGGCAAATTGTGTATGGTAGGGATACGGAGGACGGCTACCGCCATAAGGATTGTGGCCAAATGTTCTTTGGGCAAAGTTTAGATTTCAGCCAGTGATGTCGTCTTTGGCGTTCGGCTAAATTCTATCTACTTGATGGAATTTTCTTGGCGGCGCCAAGAACGTGGTACGGGTGAAAGGACTTGAACCTTCACATCTCTCGATACTAGAACCTAAATCTAGCGCGTCTACCAATTCCGCCACACCCGCACAGATATGTCATACATTTCCTGTTGGAACTGCATTGGTGAGCGCGTTCTAAGGCTTGCGCCGCGCTTGTCAACTCACTTTGGCGGTCATCGGCGCTTTCTTCATCGAGACGTAATATGCAATCGCACCGGAAATGACATTGGCAGCCGCGATGCCAAAAAATGCGCCGCGCAAGCCGTCGAAATAAACGCCCAAGCCAATGAGCGGTGCATATAAAACGAGTGACCGAATAACCGTAAAGACTAAGCCAAAAAGAGGTCGTCCAAGCGCGTTAAACCCAGCCGCACTGACAAATACAAATCCGTAGCCCGCAATCGTGATCGGGACGATCCAGAAATACGCGACAGCTTTTTCCAGCACAACGGGATCATTGGTAAACACATCCGCAATCGGCCTCGCAAAAATCGCAAGAATAACCGCCATCAGCGTGCTCCAGACGAGGCAGATTTTATAGCACGTCTTGAAAGCATCCCGAACGCGCTCCGTCTTCCCCGCGCCGCCATTTTGTCCTGTAATCGCGCCAATACAGGCGGATAAAGCGTAGAGCAGACCGACGGAAATCAACTCCGCGCGGCTGGTTAAGGTGAACGCGGCCACATCTTCGGTGGTCAGTGTATTGCCGATGATTCCGACGGAAATCGTGGTGCCGACGGGCACAATAATATTGGTCAGCGCGGCAGGAATACCGACCTTCCCGATTGCTTTCCACGCATTCAGCATTGAGCGAACTGTCATCGCTATGAAGTCGATGGCCTTGCGGCGGAATTGCACGATATAAAAGCCAAACATTGCCGCGATTGTATTGCCTATCACCGTGGCCAGCGCCGCACCTGCGACTTCCATGCGAGGGAAAGGTCCCCAGCCAAAAATCAGAAACGGGTCAATGATAATGTTCAAGACTGCGCCCAAAATCATGATCGAACTCGGCAATAAAGCCTCGCCCCCTGCCCGCAAAATATTGTTAGAAATCATGGCGACAGACACGATAACGAGGCCTGGCAGAGAGATGGCGAGATATTGTTTGGCCTTGATTAAGACGTCCCCTTCTGCCCCCATAAGCGGCAAAGCGAACGGCACTGACAACCACATGACTGTCACCAAGACGCTCATCACAGCGACCGCAAACAAGATTGCAGCCGCGCCGTGGCGAGCGGCTTGCTCCATATCACCTCGACCAATGGCGCGACTGACATCGCTCATCGTGCCAGCGCCCAAACCAATATTCGCAGAATTGCCGAGAAACGTCAGCGGGTAAGCAAAACCGACAGCTGCTAATGCGATCACGCCGAGGCTGGTATCCCCGTTCGCGCCCGTCAAATTGCCTAGATAAATCGTGTCGATAATCCCCGCAGATAGTAACGAAATCACAGCAATCGCAAAGGGGCCAAGCATGCGAAAGACGTGGCCCTGAATGGGGCCGTCTGTCAGATCGACTTTACCCTTGCCCTGCGTCGTCGGGGGAACGATAGCGTCTGGCAAGACATCCGCGAGGGTCTCTTCCAGCGACTTATTGTCGTCGGATTCGCTCACTATTCATCGTCACGGTGAGACGGTGCGAAAGCGGCGAGGGTCGCCATTTGCGCAATCTCCGAAGCTGTCGCACCGAGCGAACAAATCTGCACAGGCTTTTCCAAACCTGTCAGGAACGGCCCCAAGACGGTCGCTCCGCCGACACTGTCAAGCAGCTTCGTTGAGATAGACGCTGAGTGGATCGCTGGCATGACCAAGACATTGGCAGAGTCTGTCAATCGCGTGAAAGGATATGTCAGAGAATGCATCGGATCGAGCGCGACGTCGGCGGCAATATCGCCCTCATATTCAAATTCGACCTCACGGTCGTCCAAGATGCGCACGGCCTCTCGGACTTTTTGCATACGCTCGCCCACAGGGTTGCCGAAGGTCGAGTAGGATAGAAACGCCACGCGCGGTTCAAACCCGAATTGCTCTGCAAAATGTGCTGTCGTCTCAGCAATATCGGCCAGGTCTTCGGCAGTTGGGAGTTCAGTAATGTTCGTATCGGCAATGAATAACGTGCGCGATTTATTGACGACAACTGATACACCCATCGTGCGCTCATTCGCGCGATGGTCTAGCACGAGGCGCACATCGCGAAGCACGACATCATAGCTCCGCGTGACACCACTGACCATGCCGTCAGCGAGACCGTGATGCAGTAAGAGCGCAGAAAACACGTTCCGGTCATTATTCACAAGACGCTGCGCATCGCGACGCAGGAAGCCTTTTCGCTGCAGACGAGAATAGAGAAATTCCGTGAATTCGGCATTGCGGTCAAACAAGCGCGCATTCAGTACGGTCAGGCTCTCTGGCTTCTCAATACCAAGCAATTTCATGTTATCATAGATCGGCTTTTCGCGCCCAATCAGAATGGCTTTGCCAAGGCCGCGCTGTTGATAGGCTTGGGCGGCGCGGATCACGGCAGGCTCTTCGCCCTCAGCAAACACGATCGTTTTCGGGTTATCGATGACTGAGGCCGTGATGCCTTGCAGGATCGCAGCCGTAGGGTCCTGGCGGCGCGCGAGGCTTTTCTTATAGGCCTCCATATCTTCAATGGGTTTGCGGGCCACGCCTGTATCCATGGCGGCTTGGGCCACATAGGGCGGGATTTCACTGATCAGGCGCGGATCAAATGGCGCAGGAATGATGTAGTCTGGGCCGTATTTCGGGCGGTTGCCGTGATAGGCGGCCGCGACTTCTTCGGGCACGTCTTGACGCGCGAGATCAGCCAGAGCGCGGGCGCAGGCCAGCTTCATTTCCTCATTCACATTGCGGGCTCGCACATCGAGCGCCCCTCGGAAAATATAAGGGAAGCCTAAGACGTTATTGACTTGGTTCGGGTAATCTGACCGACCCGTGGCGATAATGGCATCAGAGCGGGCTTCCTTGATGAGTTCGGGCGAAATTTCGGGATCGGGATTGGCCATGGCAAATACAATCGGATTCTTGGCCATGGATTTAATCATATCCTGCGTGACGATCCCCGCGACAGAGAGGCCAAGGAAAACGTCAGCGCCGACCATCGCTTCTTCGAGGGTGCGGAGTTTCGTGTCGACAGCGTGCGGGGCTTTCCACTGATCCATATATTCCTGACGTCCGCGATAGACGACGCCGCGACTGTCGAGGACAATCGCGTTTTCGTCTTTAACGCCAAGGCTTTTGATGAGGCCTAAGACAGACAGACCTGCGGCCCCTGCCCCGCTTAGCACAACTTTCATATCTGAAAATTTGCGCCCTGTGAGGTGTGCCGCATTGATGAGGCCAGCTGTCGCAATGATCGCTGTGCCGTGTTGGTCATCATGAAACACGGGAATATCGAGGAGATCACGCAGCTCTTGCTCAATGATAAAACACTCAGGTGACCCGATGTCTTCGAGGTTGATACCGCCAAATGTGTTGCCGAAACGCTTGACACATTCAATGAAAGCCGTTGCGTCTTCTTCTTCGACTTCAATGTCAAAGCTATCAATATCGGCAAAGCGCTTAAAGAGAACGGACTTCCCTTCCATCACGGGCTTTGACGCCATGGCGCCTAAATTACCAAGTCCCAAAATCGCTGTGCCGTTGGAGATCACGGCGACCATATTTCCCTTGGAGGTGTAATCATACACCGTCTCTGGATCGGCGGCGATGGCTTCTACGGGAATGGCGACCCCAGGCGAGTAAGCGAGTGAAAGATCGCGCTGCGTTGCCATAGGTTTTGTGGGTTGCAGTGACAGCTTGCCGGGTGTGGGCTTGGAATGAAAGTCTAAGGCTTGCTGATCTGTGATATAGGCCCGTTTTGGCGGGCGAGGTGTAAGCTTTTTCATGTCGATCTCCGCTGGGTGAACTGCAGTCGCGAACAGCCAGTGTGACGTTAATTTGGAACGGCGCGGGGCCGCTATATGGGTGGCTAAAGACAGTCAGCCGCTGTCGTCGAATTGAGATTTTTCGTGAACTGCGGTCGCGAACACGAAAGGGCATAATCTCGCAAAGACACATGTGTTTAACGCCTTCGAAGATGAGCGCAATAACTAATCTTGCGTGAGTCTTTGGGCGAGGTTCTACGTAGGTGGGCGCATTATTCGCATAAATTTAAGGCAGCGCCCTGTGCAAGTGACGCATTTATGTGCAAATACGAGGTTGTCATAGTTTCAGCCTTCGTTCTGACGCTCGCAATATCGACTCCGCGACCGTGGCCTTGCAAGAGAGGGATGCAATTATGATCGCGATCAACCGATCTTGACGGAGACCCATTATGAAAAAAATCGAAGCCATTATTAAGCCCTTCAAACTCGATGAAGTCAAAGAGGCGTTACAAGCCGTCGGCCTGCAAGGCATGACCGTTATTGAAGCCAAGGGTTTCGGTCGTCAAAAGGGCCATACAGAATTATACCGCGGCGCGGAATATGTCGTCGACTTCCTGCCAAAGCTCAAACTCGAACTGGTTGTTGCGGATGATCAGGTCGAAGGCGCTTTGGAAGCCATTCAGTCTGCTGCGAAAACTGGTAAAATTGGCGACGGTAAAATCTTCGTTTCCGACGTGTCGCAAGCTATCCGTATTCGCACAGGCGAATCTGGCGACGCCGCACTTTAAATAACTCTATAAAACCTACCAATTTAGGGAAAGGATTGGGAAAAATGTCATCAGAAAAAACAACAGATGCGCTACTGAAAAAAATGAAAGACGAGGATATTAAGTTTCTCGATCTCCGCTTCACTGACCCGAAAGGTAAAATGCAGCACGTCACATTTCACAGCGACTTGGTAGACGAAGACCTCTTTAAAGATGGCACAATGTTTGACGGCTCGTCTATCGGCGGTTGGAAAGACATCAACGAGTCAGACATGGTTCTGCTCCCAGATGCCTCAACAGCCAAGATGGATCCGTTTTTCCAGCAAGATACGCTCGCCGTTTTCTGTGATATTCTCGAGCCAGACGATGGATCAGCCTATAACCGCGATCCGCGCGGCACTGCTAAGGCGGCTGAAAACTACATGCGCTCTGCCAAAGTGGGTGACGATGTTTTCTTTGGTCCTGAAGCTGAGTTTTTCGTCTTTGACGACGTCCGTTGGGATACAGATCAGAACGTCACAGGTTACTCGATTGATAGCTCCGAACTGCCCGCCAACACTGGCACGCAGTATCAAGGCGGCAATATGGGTCATCGTCCAGGACCAAAGGGTGGATACTTCCCAGTCCCACCAGTGGATAGCGCACAAGACATGCGCGGCGAAATGTTATCTGTGATGGAAGAGTTGGGCCTGCGTCCAGAGAAACACCATCACGAAGTTGCGCCCGCGCAGCACGAGCTTGGCATGCAGTTCGATACGCTCCTGAAAATGGGCGACAATATGCAGCTCTATAAATACATCGTTCACAATGTGGCTCATGCCTACGGTAAAACGGCAACATTTATGCCTAAGCCGATGTGGAATGATAATGGCACAGGCATGCACGTTCACATGTCAATCTGGAAAGACGGGAAGCCAACTTTCGCGGGTGATGAATATGCAGGACTGTCCAAATCTTGCCTCCACTATATTGGCGGCATTATCAAACACTCCAAAGCGATCAACGCATTCTCCAACGCCTCGACCAACTCCTACAAGCGTTTGGTGCCGGGCTTTGAAGCGCCCGTTATGCTGGCCTATTCCAGCCGTAACCGCTCTGCATCGATCCGTATTCCGTGGACAGCGTCTCGCAATGGTAAGCGTCTAGAAGTGCGTTATCCTGATCCAGCGGGTAATCCATATTTGACTTATACTGCCCTACTAATGGCGGGTCTTGACGGGATCAAAAACAAAATCGATCCAGGCGACGCTATGGACCAGGATTTGTATGAATTGTCAGCGGAAGAAGCCAAAGACATTCCACAAGTTTGCGGCTCGCTTCGCGAAGCGCTCGAAAGCCTTGATGGAAACCGTGATTTCTTGAAAGCGGGCGGTGTCTTTGACGATGACCAAATCGACGCCTATATCGACTTGAAAATGGAAGAGGTACACCGCGTCGCGATGCACCCGCATCCCGTCGAATTCGATCTATATTATAAGTGCTAGACGAGATGACTCGCTAGCCACCCGACATCTTCGGGGGAGGAAGATACGCGCTCCGTCATTTATTTGGCGGGGCGTTTTTTGTGCGATTTAGGATGTGCGAGCCAATTAGGACGTGCGAGCTAAGACGAAACGCCCTATAAAACTAACATGCCCATTGCTTCACTAGATCGCACAGTCATTCGTTTATCAGGCGACGGCGTGGTCGCTTGGCTGGAAGGCCTGATCACGAATGATCTCTCCGCGCCCCTCACCTTCGCGGCTCTTCTGACCCCGCAAGGGAAGATCATCGCAGACTTCTTTGTGGCGAAGCATGGCGATGAACTGCTGCTCGATACGCCGACCAAGTTTGCAGCGGATCTACAAAAGCGGCTTCGCATGTATCGCCTGCGCGCGCCGATTGAAATTGAGGAAACAGACCTCAATGTCTTCGCGCTGTGGGACGGCGACGGGAATGAAGGGCTGGTTGATCCGCGTCACGCGTCATTGGGGCGGAGGTTAATTGCCAAGGATTACTTGGACGGCGACGGCGATTACAATGCGCATCGTCTGTCTCTCGGCGTGGTCGACAGCACATGGGATTTTGAGAGCCAAACGACCTTTCCCGCTGACGCCAATATGGACCTGATGCACGGCGTCAATTTTTCCAAGGGCTGCTTTGTTGGTCAAGAAGTTGTCAGCCGCATGAAACGTATGACGACGGTGAAAAAACGTATGCGCGGACTTATATTAAACGGCGCGGCGAAAGCGGGTGATCGCATATTTTGCGCAGAACGCGTGGTCGGCGATGTTGTATCAGTCCACGGGCAAATGGGCATGGGTCTGATCCGTCTTGACCGATGGAAGGCCGCCGCCGTAGAACCGACGATCAATGACGTCATCGTCAAGATCATGGAGTCTATCGATGGAAATTCGGCGTAACGATCCAACGGCCCTCCCTCGCTTTGCCGCGCTCAATGCCGCGTGGATTGAGGACATGCATTACTTGGAAGAAAGCGATAAGCTGATGGTCGCAAAGCCAGAGATTTATATTCAGAACGGCAATCACGTTTTCTCCGCACATATTGAAGGCAAAGTGGCGGGCGCATGCGCACTCAAACGGCATGAGGATGGTCGTTACGAGTTGACGAAAATGGCGGTCGATCCAAACTTTAGAGGCAAAGGTATCGCGCAAAGTTTGATGACAGAAATCGAACGGTTTTCCAAAGAGGATTTAGGGCTGGATTATTTGTTCCTATTGTCGAATACCAAGAACGCAGCTGCACTGCGGCTATACACGCGCAATGGCTGGACCATCAATCACGAAGGACCGCATCCCATTTATGCACGCTGTAATATTGGAATGGAAAAATGGCTGTAACGCAGATTCCGCAAGGGTATGTCCATGATCCAGACCTGCCGCGCTGCGGGTGGGTGCCGCCAACTGACGAATTATATTGCAGTTATCATGACCTGGAATGGGGGCGTCCCATTTATGACGATAAAGCGCTGTTTTCCAAGTTAATCCAAGATGGACAACAGGCCGGCTTGGCGTGGATCACCATCTTGCGCAAACGTGATGATCTGCTCAAAGCCTATGATGGATTTGATCCCGATATTATCGCGCAATACACAGATGCGGATCGTGCACGATTATTGTCAGATGCAGGAATTATTCGGTCAAAACTGAAAATTAATGCGGCCATTGTGAACGCGCAGATATTTGTCAAAATGCGAGATGAGGACGGGATAAATTTCTCTGACTATCTCTGGAGTTTTGTTGGCGGAGCACCGATCCAAAATAGCTGGACGCATTTCAAAGACGCGCCTGTTGAAAGCCCCGAATCTATCGCGCTGTCAAAAGAGCTGAAAAAGCGTGGCTTCAAATTTGTCGGCCCCGTAATCCTCTACGCATTTATGCAGGCCGTTGGTATGATCAACGACCACAGTAACGATTGCCACGTCAATGCGGCGTGTCGCGATACGCGCAAGATTTAGCCTAGCCGAAACTCGCCCGCCTCGCTATGAGGGGTGTTCTTGATCAACGCGAGGGGAACATTCGTGAAAGCCGTCATCAGCTCTACTGGTCTTTGGACACCCAAGGACAGCATTTCTAACGCAGAACTTGTCGAAGGCTTTAATGCCTATGTCGATAAGTGGAACAGCGAGAACGCAGACGAAATCGCGGCTGGCACCAAGGACGCTTTGACCTATTCCAACGCCGAATTTATCGAAAAAGCATCGGGCATCAAATCTCGATTTGTCATTTCCAAAGCCCCTATACTCGACCCGAATGTCATGGCGCCGCATATTCCTGCGCGTCCAGATAGTGAGCCGTCCATCCTTGCGGAAATTGCTGCGAAAGCCGCTGTGCAAGCGCTCGAAAACGCGGGACGCAAGGCCGAAGATGTCGACGCCGTCATCGTAGCCTGTTCGAATTTGCAGCGCGGCTACCCCGCGATTGCAGTTGAGATGCAAGACATTCTCGGCACAAGCGGGTTCGCGTTTGATATGAATGTCGCCTGCTCCTCTGCCACTTTCGGAATTGAGACAGCACGCGGTTTGATCATGGGCGGCTCCGCGAGATCTGTTTTGGTTGTAAACCCTGAAATCTGCACAGCACATCTAAATTTCAAAGATCGCGATGCGCATTTCATATTCGGCGATGTGGCTACCGCTATTTTGGTCGAGCGCGAAGATATGGCACCCGCCTCTCATTGGGAGATTATCGGCGCTAAACTCGTCACGCAGTTTTCCAATAATATCCGCAACAATTTCGGCTTCCTCAATCACACCGCGCCAGAAGATGACGGACTGCACGGCGAGCGCGGGCGGCGCGGCTTAACCGATAAATTATTCGTCCAAAACGGCCGCTCAGTCTTCAAGGAAGTCGTGCCGCTTGTGGCGAAGTTAATTAATTCGGAATGTGCCGAACACGGTATTGACCCCAATGATCTCAAGCGCATGTGGCTGCACCAAGCGAACCTGAATATGAATGTTCTGATTGCCAAGAAAGTCCTCGGCAAAGATGTCGATATTGAGCAAGCCCCAGTCGTCTTGGACGAATATGCCAATACTTCCTCGGCTGGTTCCATCATCGCATTTCACAAACATTCAGACGATTTCGACACTGGTGATACTGGCCTGATTTGCTCTTTCGGCGCAGGGTATTCCGCAGGCGCAATCTTTGTGCGCAAAGTCGCTTAGTTTTTGGAAACCTCAGCTAATTTTGAAGCTTTGCAAATCATTGGCGCAATTATTCAGTGCGCTGCTCTTCTTGCAATTATCTACGGACTATTTCGTCTGGCTCGCAAAAAACCTGTCTTCCGCGCCATTTTGATTGGCTTTATGATTATCGCAACACTGCTAATCATCGGAGCTTACTTTATCTTCAAAGACATGGGTAAAGGCTGGGCGCTTTAATTCAGGCTTAAAATCTCGGCCAAAATCTGCTATGCAAAGACTGCACAGAAGGAGACCTAGCTATGCCTACCCCAGATAAATTAATGCAAATCGGCCAGCAACTCGTCGATATGAATAACAACAATCAAAGCCGAGAATGTGTGCAGCAAATGTATGCAAAGGACTGCGTTTCCGCTGAAGCGATTGCTATGCCAGGACAATCTTCTAATGAAGTCACAGGTGTCGATGCGATCCTAGCCAAACATGATTGGTGGGAGAGCGCGAACGAGGTCCACGCCTCCAGCGCAGAAGGGCCTTTCGCGCACGGCAATGATCGGTTCTCTGTTATTTACGACATGGACATCACGGATAAACAATCTGGCGAGCGCACTCAAATGCGGGAAGTTGCGACATATTACGTCAATGAAGACGGACATATCCACCGCGAAGAGTTTGCTTATCCGCTAGGCTAGCCAAAGTCGGCGTGCTAATCGAACGCAATGTCTCGGTTCAAATCTCCAAAGTCTGCACCCCGTGCGTGGCAACGTATGCTCTCGGGGCGGCGTCTTGATCTGCTCGATCCTTCGCCTTTTGATATTGAGATCGAGGATATAGCCCGCGGCCTCGCGCGCGTGGCGCGGTGGAACGGGCAGACTTCGGGAGACCACGCATTTTCTGTCGCCGAGCATAGCGTGATTGTCGAGCAACTATTTGTAACTCTCAATCCCGCCGCGACGACAGCCGAGCGGCTCACCGCCCTGCTCCACGACGCGGCGGAATACGTTATCGGCGATATGATCAGCCCGTTTAAAAATGCGCTAGGTCTGGACTATAAGGACTTTGAAACACGGATCGAAACGGCTGTGCATTTGCGCTACGGCCTGCCGCCCAAAATGCCAGCGAGGTTGAAGAAAAAGATCAAGCAATGTGATCTCTATTGTGCATGGTTTGAAGCCACGCAAATTGCAGGGTTTGACCCGGTCGAAGCTGATCAGTTTTTCCTGACACCGCCTGAGACACTTGATCTTGTGCTATCGCCCCTTTCCGTCCGCGAGGCCGAAAAACTCTTCCTTGACCGTTTCACAGAATTGAATGACAGTCTGCGCCAACAATCGGGAGAATGAGATGAGCACTTTATTTGCATGGATTTCGGCCGCCTTTGCCGTCCTCGCCTTCATCGCTGTCGCTATGATGCTATATGCCGCCGCCACGGTCAGCGGCTCTGCGGGGATGGCGATTATTGCCTTTCAGCTTTGGGCGCTTATTGCGGGCTGTGCTGCGGTCGTCTTGGGAATTGTCGCACGACTGCTCGGTCGCGAAACGCTGAAAGGTCTAGGCGCAGCGAATTTCGGGATCGGCCTTGGGCTTGGCTCGCTCCTCGCTATGTTCATTATCGTCTTTATTTTTGGCTAAAATAATTGGCACTTTATGCCGAGCCTTCCTATATAAAGTTTGAGTAGTTTTTGGAGGAGCATGCGCATGGGTAAGGAACTCATCAACTGGGAAAATGGCCGTTGGATTGGTCAAACCCTTGAGGTTGAGAACGGCGTGTGCGCTGTGCCAGATGTCCCAGCGGAAGAGCTGCCCTACACAGACGAGGTTAAAGCCGCAACGGATCACCTCTACGCGGAAGTCGCAGACTTCATTCCCAAATTTGAATGGCCCGCTTATGCGCCGCTTGTCCACGCGATCAACACGCTGAAAAAAGAGAAAAAGGCAGTTATCTTGGCGCATAACTATATGACGCCTGATATTTTTGGCTTGATAGGCGATTATACGGGCGACAGCCTCGGACTTGCGATTGAAGCGACAAAAACGGATGCGGATATTATCATTCAGGGCGGCGTGCATTTCATGGCCGAAACGTCCAAAATCCTCTGCCCTGATAAGCGCGTTTTCATCCCGTCTATGCGCGCAGGCTGTTCTCTCGCAAGTTCAATCACGGGCGAGGACATAAAATTGATCAAGCAGCGCTATCCTGGCATCCCGGTTGTGACCTATGTCAACACATCGGCCGACGTGAAAGCCGAGAGCGATATTTGCTGCACCTCATCCAATGCTGTGGCGATTGTCGAGCATATTTGCGCGGAGTGGGGCGTCGACAAAGTCATCATGCTGCCAGATGAATTCCTTGCCAAAAACGTAGCGAAGCAGACCAAGATCGAAGTTATCGCCTGGCATGGCCGCTGCGAGGTTCACGCGCGTTTCTCCGCTCAAGATATTAAGGATATGCGCGCCGCTCACCCTGGTGTGACTGTGCTGGCCCATCCAGAGTGTCCGCCCGAAGTCGTGGCTGAATCTGATTTCACGGGCTCTACCAAAGCTATGTCTGACTATGTGTCGGATAATAAGCCGAAGAATGTGATCCTGCTGACAGAGTGTTCAATGTCTGACAATGTCGCGATGGAAAATCCGACTGTGGATTTCGTGCGTCCGTGCAATCTTTGCCCGCATATGAAGCGCATCACGCTTGAGAACATCTATGAGTGTCTGCGTGACGAGACCAATGAAGTGCTGGTCCCCGAAGAGATGCGCGTCCGCGCCCATAAAGCGGTGATGGATATGATCAATGTCAAATTTGATCCCGTCAAAGGCCACTTTGATCCAAGCCTGCCCGAAGTCGATGTAAAGGTGATCTGATCCCTGCATATTTTGTCGAAGACAGAATACGCACAAAGCCACAAAAACAGCCGCCTTAGTCCCAAAAAAATCCCGCCAACAGGTCAATCTGCAGCGGGATTTCTTGTAAGTTGTGTCAGTTCTAACGAACGGGTGTACCAAAACTTGGTGACATGATGTCATTTTGTGCATCGTTGAACGCATTATAGAGCGCTCCCCCCATACGGCGAGATTTTTTGTTCTTGGCAAAAGACTTTGATCCATCAAAAGCACCGAAGCTGAGATCGGCCCGATTGTTTTGACCGAAACCGCGCGCAACGACTTGGCCTGACGCGTTCACAACCTCAACATAGGCGTAACGATCTTTTGGCGCCTTTGATCCACCAAGACCTCCGAGGCTGCTGAGCGCATTCATTGCGCCGTCTACGCTGCGAAGTCCGCCGCGCACATCGCCAATGTCATTGTAGCCATTGCCAACATTCTTGGCGTAATATTCTGCGTTTCTAGCACTGTTTTGAACGCCTTGCGCAGTTCCGAGTGCATTGTCTACGCTACCCAGGCTAAATCCACCGCCGTCGCTTCCGCCACTTTGTGGAATACCGCCGCCTGATTGCGGGATGCCGCCCGCTTGTGGAATACCGCCAGCGTTTGACGTCACAGGCTCTAAAACAGATCGACCTGAGAAGTTGGATTCGCCTGCTGCAAACTCTTCAGGCGTCAAAGCGCCGTATCTAAGGGTGTAGGCGGCGCTACCTGCTGAGGCGACGTTAAAACAGTTAGACTTAGACACCATTGACTGCAAGACAACGCTTGGGTCATTGCTTTTCATCGTTCCCCATACACTGGCATCTGGCGCGGCGATGCCTATAGAGGCTTTGATAGATGGACATTGGCGGACATTAATCGGATAATCCGCTGCGATCGCTGTGCTGCCTGTGGCAATGCAGCCGAAAACTGCGATAGCTGCCGCTTTATAGATTTTAGATGCTCTTAATGTGGAAACCATAACATGACCCTCCCAATGTCATATGAGTTGCGCCATTACGCCTCTCTTCAGTATTAGCGTAGATTAATTTATTCGAAATGATCAAGAGCAATCTAGAGTGGTTTTCGAGAATATACAGCTAATCACCTCAAAATACGCCAAAAAACGAGTCGCTTACCCTTTATGCTAGCAATCAAGAGGGTCATTCTTTAACAAATCCACATGGCATTAGGTGACCTTGATACAAAACGACTTCCGACTGGCGCCGTGCTGATTGTCGGCGCGGGCTTGGCGGGGCTTTATTTGGCTTTGAAACTTGCGCCGCGACAGGTCTATGTTTTGACCTCTCGGCGGTCTTCTGTCGGGGCAGCGAGTGCGTGGGCGCAAGGCGGGATTGCCGCCGCGCTATCTCCCGATGATACAGCCGAGAGCCACGCAAGTGACACGATTGCAGCGGGCGACGGCTTGGTCGATCCAGAGATCGCGCGCATCCTGGCCACGGAAGGTCCAGACCGTGTGCGAGATCTCGCCGCGATGGGCGTTCCATTTGATCGCAACGACCAAGGCGAACTTTATCTCAGCCTCGAAGCCGCCCACTCCATGCCGCGCGTGGCACGGGTCAAAGGTGATACGGCGGGTGCAGAAATCATCAAAGTCATGGTCAAGAAGGCGCAAGACGCTGACCATATTACGGGCCTGATCGGCTGGCGGGCAGAGAGTTTGTTGCAAGACGGGAACGGCGCGATCGCCGGGGCTTTGGCGCGGAATGATGAAGGGTCAATGTTAGGCATTGAGGCCGATGTAACTGTTATGGCAACTGGCGGCGTCGGCGGATTATTTGCTGTCACGACAAACCCCCGCACCGCACGCGGTGACGCGCTGGGCATGGCGGCAGTGGTGGGCGCGCAGATGCGCGATATGGAATTTGTGCAATTTCATCCTACGGCGATAGACATTGGGCGCGACCCTGCCCCCCTCGCAACCGAAGCCCTACGCGGCGACGGGGCTACTTTGTGTAATTCGGACGGCGTGCGCTTCATGCCGCGCTACCACCCGCAAGGTGAATTGGCTCCTCGCGATGATGTAGCGCGCGCTATTTTTGCGGAGATTACAGCAGGACGGCAGCCTTACCTTGACTGCCGCACCGCGATCGGCAGCCACTTTCCAGAGCAATTTCCAACCGTCTTTGAAAGCTGCATGAGCGCCAATATCGACCCGCGCACTCAGTTGATCCCGATCGCGCCTGCCGTGCATTACCACATGGGCGGCATTGCGACTGATAGCTTCGGCCAAAGCTCGCTCGATAGCTTGCTGGCCGTCGGTGAGTGTTCAGCCGTGGGCGTCCACGGCGCTAACCGTCTAGCGAGTAATTCTCTGCTGGAGGCGACGGTTTTTGGCGGTCGCGCTGCAGAATATATCAATGGTCGTGATTGGGCCGAGCGCAAAGCCGGCACAATCCGCGTGCAGCCTTGGCTCGCCATGGGGCCAGAGGTGAGCCAATCCTTGCGTAACAGTATGACACTTAATTGTGGGGTTCGACGGAATGCAGCTAAACTGAACGAGTTATTGCAACTCATTGATACGCTGATCGAACGTGTGGGCCGAGCAAACCCGTTAGTAGCATCAAAGATGATTGCCTCGGCAGCACTGGCTCGCAACGAGTCTCGCGGTGGGCACTTTCGCGATGACTTCCCAAAAACGAAAACAAAAGCTGTCAGCAGCTATTTGACTTACGACATGCTGGATTAATCTATGACCCATCTCCCCCTCTCCCCCGACTGTGATTGAACCAATGGTGCGCCGTGCGCTGGAGGAGGATTTCGGCAATAGCGGCGACATTACCGCCAACTTGCTCGTCCCTGAAAGTGCAAAAGGGAAGTTGGTTATGCGGGCGCGCGAAGTGGGTGTGATCGCAGGGATGCAAGCAGCGCAGATGACCTACGCCATGGTCGATCCGCGTGTGAAATTTACGGTCAAAAAAAGCGATGGTTCACGGGTCAAAAAAGGCACGATTATCGCGACGGTTGAGGGCCCCACTCGGGCGCTCCTATCAGCGGAACGCGTTGCCCTGAACTTCCTCGGTCGTATGTCTGGCATCGCGACGTTGACGGCGCAATATGTGAGCCTGATCAAAGGCACATCCGGATTTGCTAACCCAGTCCGTATTGCTGCAACCCGTAAAACTACGCCCGGCCTGCGCGCGATTGAGAAACAAGCTGTGCTGGCTGGCGGGGGATTTACTCACCGCGAGAGCCTCGCCGCTGCGATTATGATCAAGGACAATCACATCGCGCTTGCGGGCGGCGTTGATAAAGCGCTGAAGGCGATTGCCAAAAACGCCGACCACATGACCCGAGTCAGCGTTGAGGTAGACGCGTTAGCGCAGCTCAAGAAAGTGCTTAAATATGCCCCGCATGTTGTCTTGCTGGATAATATGGGCGCGGACAAATTGCGAGAAGCCGTTGCGATTGTGGACGCTTATGACGGCCCGCGCCCCACGCTAGAAGCCTCTGGCGGCGTGAATTTGGACACTGTGCGCGGCTTAGCGGAGACTGGGATAGACGTCATCTCCATCGGGGCACTCACGCACTCCGCGCCCAATTTCGACATTGGCATGGATGCGAGCTAAAGCGCGCGAGCAGCATGGATGCGAGCTAATCCCGCGCAATAGCAAGCTGCAAGCGCTTCATTTCCCGCATAAGCGCTTGGCGATTGAGACGCATATTGAACCAAAGTTTCAAGGCGATTTGGGCAGAATTTAACAAGATCGCAAATGTAGCAAACAGAATTATCTGACGCAGATCAGTGGCTTGGAACATGCGCACAATACAATAAATCAAAGCCAATCCGGCGATTATAATTCCGCCCCAAGTCATCATAAACAAACCGCTGCCTTGACCTTTCAAGCTACCAAAGGCCTCCTCGTAATACCCCTTATTATTAATAGCCTTATCGATATAGGCCTCATCTTCCTCGCTCAGTAGGTCTTGTAATTTTTGATCAAAATTTGACATGATCATCTCCTTTCATTGGGTTTCATAGATATGCTTGAGGCGTTGACGCGCTTTAAACAGGCGTGACTTAATCGTGCCTATCGGGACGCCGAGCGCTGCACCGAGCTCAGCCCCAGTCAGTCCGTCAACGTAAAACATAGTCAGCAATAAGCTGTCATTCTTGGGCAGGTGCACCAGGGCATTGCGCAAAGCCAAGTCCTCGCCCGCATCGGACATATCAGGGGGCGGCATCGCAGCAATATCTTCGTTCAGTTTGCGCTGCTTAATCCGCCTCTTGATGTGGTCAGCTGCGCGGCGGCGCAAAATAGTATAGGCCCAAGCCGAGAAGTGCTCTGGATCTTTGAGGCGGTGAATATTTTTGGCCATCGCTAGCGCGGCGTCTTGGAGAATATCCTGCGCCAAATCGACATCGCCAGACTGCCGCATCGCAAATCGCAATAACCGTGCGTGCCAGCGTCTATAGAGTTGCTCAAATGCATAGCGGTCGCCATGGGACGCCAACAATGCCTGATAGGCGTCAAGCGCCTTGGCTTTATTTTTGGCTTTTGTTTGACTGTCTACCTTGCTGGCCACATGCGCTCTTTTCCTGACTGACATAACCTAAGTCAGTCAAAGCAGCAAAAAGGTTCATTTGGGGCGGACAAAAATGTCCCAAAGCGTAGAACTTACGGTGCGGGCGGTGCGACGGAGACTGTCACGACAGGCGCAGGGCGTTCGCGCCATTTATAGCTATAGAATAAATGCTCGCCGATCTGCTTTTCAAATCGCAAATCTGGGGCCCATTTTGGGGACACTTCAACGGTATGATAATGCGTGGCGCGATCTGTGTAGCGTTTATGCGCGCCGATCATGCTGACTTTCGCCATACTTTGTGAGCGAGCCCAAGCGCGGCCTTTGGGCGCTATGTCCATTGATCCATCGCAAGTGAAAGAGAATTGGCAGCCCGTATTACGTTGTGATCCCTGATAGACCACGCCGCAGATCGTATTGGGGTAATGTTTGCTTTTAACGCGGTTGTGAACGACTTCGGCCACGGCCAGTTGTCCAGAGCGCGATTCCGACCGCGCTTCATAATAGATCGCTTCAGACAAGCATTGTAGCTCCGCCATTTCTGTCGAAGCCGCACGGCGCAAATCAGATGTCAGCGTGATAAAGGGCTCTGTTGCCGCATAATCGGCTTTTAACGGCGAATCCGTCAAAATTTCGCCTAATTTCGTTGGCAATTCAGACGTAGTAATCACGGGTAAAGTTTGGAATTGAAATGCGATAGCTTTATCTTGCCAGATACTGGCTTCGCGCAAGTCGGCAGCCTGACCCGCAACCGCAGGCAGCGCCACTGACGCTGTTCCGATAGCAAATAGTGCAAGGCCCCAGCCAGCATATGATGTGCGTTTATTGCGCATGTGCGCTCCTTACAGCCCTAGCCCGTATCCAACAACTCTTCTCAACCGTTCCTATGGAAGAATCGTTCCAACTGTGGCTATCGCGCCACAGCGAAATACAGGTTAGAGTTAATCGTATCCTAATTTCAGCCTGTTTCAGCCCTATATTCAGGCAAAACATGGCCTGAACGCTCTAATCATGAACGCTTAGATAGGGAGGCTAATTAGAATTTACACCCTAATGGGCTGCAATTTTCGACGCAATCGCAGCTTGCGCCGCCGCCAAGCGCGCAATCGGGACGCGATAGGGGCTGCATGATACATATTTGAGTCCCGCATTGTGACAGAATCGGATGGAGGCTGGATCACCGCCATGCTCGCCGCAAATGCCGAGTTTCAAGTCTTTGTTGACGGCAGTCCCGCGCTCAACGGCAATCGAAATCAAGTCGCCAACACCGTCTTGGTCTAGCGTCACGAAAGGATCTTTTTCAATAATTCCCGCCCGCACATAGTCAGGCAAAAAGCGACCAGCATCATCGCGAGACAGGCCGAATGTCGTCTGCGTCAGGTCATTCGTGCCGAAACTGAAAAATGCCGCGTGTTCGGCAATGTCGCCTGCCCTCAACGCCGCACGCGGCAATTCGATCATCGTGCCGACGGAATAATCCAGAGCGCCCACATCTTGGGCAATTCTGTCAATCGCAGCCTTCAAGATTTCCAACTCCTTCGCGGATGACACGAGCGGGATCATGATTTCAGCAATCGGTGTCACACCGCTCTCGCTCGCGACCTGTTTCTGCGCTTCAAAAATCGCGCGGGCTTGCATCTCGTAAATTTCGGGATAGCTGATGCCTAGTCGGCAACCGCGATGACCCAGCATCGGATTGGTTTCGGCCAATTCCCGCGCACGCGACATGAGTTCCCGCGCAGAGACGCCCAGCGTATCAGCGACCGTCTGAATATCCGCTTCTTCATGTGGGAGGAATTCATGTAACGGCGGGTCGAGCAAGCGGATCATACAAGGCAGGCTTTGCCCGTCCTTAGCCATAATCCGGAAAATCGCTGCGAAATCATCCGTCTGTACAGGCAAAATCTTCGCCAAAGCAGCTTCTCGACCGTCTTTATCTGTCGCCAGTATCATCTCGCGGAAATTACCGAGGCGGCTTTCTTCGAAGAACATATGCTCAGTGCGGCAGAGGCCAATACCTTCTGCGCCGAAGTCTTTAGCAGTTTGCACATCCAGCGGCGTCTCCGCATTTGTGCGAATACCTAGCGTGCGGGCCTCGTCTGCCCAAGCCATGATCTTGGCGAAATCTCCTGACAGTTCGGGCTGGATCATCTCGACCTCGCCTGCAAAAACATGCCCCGTAGCGCCGTCCACTGTGACCGTCTCGCCTTTCTTGACGACACGGCCCATGACAGAAAATTCCTGCGCGGCCAGATCAATGCGAATAGTGCCAGCGCCAGATACGCAAGGCTTTCCCATGCCCCGCGCGACCACTGCCGCATGAGAGGTCATGCCACCGCGAGCGGTCACAATCGCTTCCGCAGCGTGCATGCCGTGAATGTCTTCGGGCGAGGTTTCCGTGCGCACCAAAATGACTTTGTGGCCCGCTTTTTTGAGCGCTTCCGCCTCGTCAGAAGTAAATACGACTTCGCCAATCGCCGCGCCTGGTGATGCTGGGAGGCCTGAGGCGATAATATCGCGCGGCGCATCGGGAGATAACGTCGGATGCAATAGCTGATCCAAAGACAGCGCATCAACGCGCATCAAGGCTTCGTCCTGTGATATTTGACCTGCTGCAGCCATATCTACCGCGATTTTTAACGCCGCCCGCGCAGTCCGTTTCCCTGTCCGCGTTTGCAGCATCCAAAGCTTGCCGCGCTCGACTGTGAACTCGATATCCTGCATGTCGCGGTAATGCGCTTCTAGCGACACGAAGGTCTCCGCTAGCTGTGCGTAGACGTCTGGCATGGCTTCTTCCATAGACGGCGCTTCGTCGCCCATATTCTCCCGCGCGACTTTCGTGAGCGTTTGCGGCGTGCGGATGCCTGCAACGACGTCTTCACCCTGAGCATTGATCAGGAATTCCCCGTAATAAGTGTTCTCGCCCGTCGAGGGGTCGCGGGTGAAAGCGACTCCTGTCGCGGACGTTTCGCCCATATTGCCAAACACCATTGCCTGCACATTCACGGCCGTACCCCACGCGGCGGGAATGTCGTTGAGGCGGCGATAGACGACAGCGCGATCATTCATCCAGCTGCCAAAGACCGCGTCAATCGCGCCTTGTAACTGCACACGCGGGTCTTGTGGGAAATCATAGCCTAACTCTCGCTTGGCCGCGTCTTTGAACCGCCCAACCAGCGTTTCCCAATCTTCGGCGTTCAGTTCTGTATCGAGCATGTAGCCGCGATTGTCTTTGAACGTCTCTAGGATGTCTTCAAAAGTGTGGTGATGCACACCCAACACAACGTCCGCATACATGGTGATAAAGCGGCGGTAACTGTCAAACGCAAAACGACGATCACCAGAGAGTTTGGCGAGGCCTTCAACCGTCTCGTCGTTCAAGCCAAGGTTTAGAACTGTGTCCATCATCCCAGGCATTGATGCGCGCGCGCCAGACCTCACAGAGACGAGCAGCGGATTTTCTGCGTCGCCAAAGACTTTGTCCGTCAGTTTTTCGATATGAGCGAGGCCCGCTTCGACTTGTGGATCGAGATCATCGGGATATTGTTCGCCGTTTTTATAATAGGTCGTGCAGACCTCTGTCGTCATCGTGAAGCCGGGCGGCACAGGTAGGCCGAGTGAGGCCATTTCTGCGAGGTTAGCGCCCTTTCCGCCGAGCAGGTTTTTCATGGATGTGTCGCCCTCGGCTGACCCACCGCCGAATGCGTAAACCCATTGTGTCATGACCTAAATCCTTGTCACTTTAACCTGAAATCGCTTCGAAATCTGCGATCTGCCGCGCCGTATCACGGATCAATCCCAAGAGTCTAAGGTTGTTTTCTTTGACAGCGGTGTCATCGGAAATAACCTGAACGTGTGTGAAAAATGCATCAATCGGGCCGCGCAATTCAGCGAGATGTTCCATCGCAGCGGTATAATCCTCGATCCGCCAAAGCCGTTTCGATCTGCGGTCCCGCAGTTTGAAGAGCGTCATAAAGCGCCGCTGATTCTGCCGCAGACGGGCGTTTCGGCGCGCCGTCAGGTAAATCGCATTTCTTCGCCTCGGCTTTGAGGATGTTCGCCGCGCGCTTATAGCCAGCTAGCAAGTCTTCTCCGTCTTTGGTGTCGAGGAAGGTTTGGAGAGCGGTCACGCGGTTGACGATCGCGACGAGATCATCCTTAAGATTGCCGCCAGATTTGCGGGAAATGACCGCCATCATGCAATCACGATCGCTTCCCTTATCTTTAAGATCAATGGCCATGCGATCTAAAACAAACGCAAATAAGTGAAAATCTAGTTTTTGTCCCTCATCGTGCCATTCACCCAGTTCTGAAATCGCTTCGTCTTTAATTTTCTGATCAAATAATGCGTTTGTTTCTTTTTCTAATTCGCGCTGAGCGACTAATTTCTCTGCACCCACACTAAATTTACTTGTTAATTCACCTGGAATTTGGCATCTCGCAAAAACGATCACGTCAAACAGTTTCAACCGAACCCCATTTTCCAGAATGATCCGCACAACGCCCAGCGCGGCGCGTCTCAGCGCAAAGGGGTCTTTGGAGCCTGTCGGTTTTTCGTCAATCGCCCAGAAGCCGACGAGGGTATCGAGCTTGTCCGCCAGCGCGACGGCGACGGCGACGGGGTTTGTAGGGACAGAATCGTTTGGCCCTTGGGGTTTGTAATGGTCTTCAATCGCGGCGGCGATGTCGGGGTCAGCGCCCTCTTCAGCCTCATACATCAGGCGGCCAATCTGCCCTTGCAAGCTCGTAAATTCGATGACGGTCTGCGTCACCAAATCACACTTTGCGAGCTTCGCCGCTTGCTCCGCTTTGTCAGGATCAGCGCCCACTTTCGGGGCGAGTTCCCGCGCCAGCGCTGCCACGCGTTCGGCCTTATCTTTGATGCTGCCGAGCTTTTTATGAAACACCACCGTGTCGAGTTTATCGTAATACTCGATGAGGTTTTTCTTACGATCTTCGCTTTGGAAAAACACGGCGTCAGAAAGGCGCGCAGACAGCACTTTAGAGTTCCCTTTCGCGATCTCTTGCCCGCCATCGGGCGCGGCTTGGTTGGCCACAACAATAAAGTTTGGCGCGAGCTTTCCCGTCTTCGGATCACGCACAGCGAAGTATTTTTGGTGCGTCCGCATAGACAGGCGAATGACCTCAGACGGCAGCTCTAAAAAGCGCGGGTCCATGTCGCCGAGAATGACGACAGGCCATTCCGCGAGGCCCGCAACTTCGGCCAGCAATCCTTCATCTTCGACGAGTTCCAAGCCTTGATCAGAACACGCTTTCCGCGCTTGATCGATAATTAATTGCTTCCGTTTTTCGTGGGATAAGACAACATGCCCCTCCCCTTCCAACGCTTTCACATAACCTGATAAGTCATTGATATCGAATGGCCCTTTACCCAAACGACGATGGCCCTCAGTGGTGTTACCTGTCTTAATCCCGCCAACTTCAAAATCGACAACCTTACCATCCAGCAAACAGATCATGGACCGCAAAGGCCGCACCCAACGGAAGTTCGAGCGGCCAGATTTCATAGACTTCGGCCATGGGAAATTCTGCATCACAGAGGGAATTAATTCCGCAATTATTTCCGCGCTATCGCGTCCCGCACTCTCCATCACAGCGACATAAATCTCGCCCTTTTTCGGGTCATTGCGGATCTCGGCTTGTGAAATATCTGTCAGGCCAGCAGCGCGCATAAAGCCCGCCAAGGCTTGTTCCGGCGAGCCAACTTTTGGCCCCTTGCGTTCTTCGGATACATCGGGACTGCGCAGCGGAATATCGGCCGCAAAAACTAAGCGGCGCGGCTCCCGCAAATGTGGTGACATTGTCAACGGACAAGCCAGCCTTCGTCAGCCCGTCTGTTAGCATTTTGGACAAGTCCTGCCCTGCCCGCACTTGCATGCGCGCTGGGATTTCTTCGCAGAAAATTTCAAACAGGAATTCGGCCATTACGGTTCTTCACTTAATAGGGCTTTGACTTGACGTTTTTGTTCTGCGTTCATCGTGTCAAACATTGTACGGGTCGTGTAGTGACCATACAGTTTTTCGTCTTTCATATACTGCCAGTCGGAAATATCGTCCTCAACGAAGCTCACGCGGTCCCCAATTTTTAAGTCCGCCACAGCGTATGGTTCATTCGCAATAACGGCGGTCATGCGACCGTCAGTGCGGCTGATCTTATCCATCCAAATATGCTCTAGCGAGTTGTCCGTTGTCGGGAACGCAACTTTCACAGAGTAATTAGATGTACCAGCGGGCGGGTTGTCCAACATCTCCCAGAATTTTGGCAATGTCTCGCGGGCCTTGTCGCGGGCTTCAATGAGCGCATCCTTTTGCGGATCAACGTAAGTCATCGTCTTTGGCTTTGGATTGCAAGCCGTGAGCGCGGCGGGTGCAGCGATAAGACATAGCGCAAGGAAAGTGTGCTTTATCATTACTGCCACGCTCTTTCCGCTTGTGCCGCGATCATTTCAGCTTCGCGCGCAACATGTGCTTCCGCACAGCCTTTGGCGAGATCGCGCACACGCTTGATATATTCTTGGCGCTGGGTCGGGCTGACCACGCCGCGTGCATCGAGGAGGTTGAACAGATGTGACGCCTTCAAAGCATGCTCATAGGCAGGCAGCGGGAGCGGTTTTTCGAGCGCCAGCAAATGCTTACACTCGGCTTCTGCATATTTGAATTTCTCAAGAATTTTCTCAGCATCAGAGTGTTCAAAATTATAAGTCGATTGCTGCACTTCGTTTTCATGGAATACATCACCGTAAAGCACTTCGGGCGTGCCGTTGGCTTCGTTTGCCGCTGTGAAGACAAGATCATAGACATTGTCGACATTTTGCACATACATAGCGAGACGTTCTAGCCCGTAGGTCAACTCACCAGAGACGGGTGAGACATCGAGCCCGCCGACCTGCTGGAAATAGGTGTATTGCGACACTTCCATGCCGTCACACCAGACTTCCCATCCGAGGCCCCAAGCGCCAACCGTTGGGTTTTCCCAATCATCCTCGACAAAACGAATATCGTGGAGGTCCATATCGATACCGATGGCTTCGAGGCTACCCAGATATAGCTCCTGATAATTGGGCGGGTTGGGCTTCATAATCACTTGGAATTGGTAGTAATGCTGCAGCCGGTTTGGGTTCTCGCCGTAGCGACCATCGGCGGGACGGCGCGATGGCTGCACATAGGCGACATTCCACGGCTTCGGCCCTAATGACCGCAGAACAGTCGCAGGGTGCAGCGTCCCAGCCCCAACTTCTGTATCAAATGGCTGCAAAATCACGCAACCCTGTTCGGCCCAATAGCGCTGCAGGGTGAGGATCAAATCCTGAAAAGACAGAGGTTTTTTGGTCGCATGCGTCATGGGAGTGATGTGTATTGAATCGGCGCCAGATTTCAAGCGCTAAACCCGCACTAGCTCATCACCCATATCAGCGTCGATCAAGGCTTGGCGGGCATCGTCAGCATCATCTGCTAGCACCATAACGCGGCGCGGGATGACGCCGATCGAGCCCTCAATGATGGACACATTTTGATCCATGATGAAATATTCAATCTGCGCTTCTTTCAGCACAGCCTCAACATAGTTCAGCGTGGCGGGATTGACGGTTTTTAGGATGCAAATCACAAGGCTCTCCATTTTTGCAATAGCTGCCATCTGTGACGCCATTGCCTCTTGCCGCCTGACATAACCCACACTAGGTTAGGGTCAAGAAACAAAGGTGGTATGGTGAACGCACCCGCACAAATACAAGACGACAATGCCCTGAGCCCCGCGCAGACATTATGGGATATGGCGTCCGATGATATGGCATCCGTTGATGCGCTGATCCTAGAGCGGATGCAAAGCCCAGTTGGCTTGATTCCGAACCTTGGGCAGCACTTAGTCGGCGCGGGCGGAAAGCGTTTGCGCCCCCTCTTAACAGTCGCTGCGTCTCGCATGTTAGGATATGACGGCACGGGCCACCACAAACTCGCTGCCGCTGTCGAATTTATCCACTCTGCCACGCTGTTGCACGATGATGTGGTGGACGAGAGTGCGCTACGGCGCGGCAAAAAACCTGCAAATCTGATTTGGGGCAATAGCGCATCTATCCTTGTGGGGGATTTCCTATTTGCACGCGCGTTCAACCTCATGGTGGAAACGGGCAGCATGGAAGCGCTCGGCATTTTGTCCAATGCGTCCTCTGTGATTGCGGAAGGCGAAGTGCAACAACTCGCGGCTCCTGCGCAATGTGTCTATGACAGAAGCGGATTACATGTCCGTGATCAAAGCTAAAACGGCGGCGCTTTTTGCGGCGGCTACCGAAGTTGCGCCGGTTCTAGCTGAACGCCCTGCGGCTGAACGTGAAGCCTTGCGCGAATATGGACTCAAACTTGGCTTGGCGTTTCAATTAGTCGATGATGCCCTGGATTACGGGGGATTTGAAAGTGCATTGGGTAAGTCTGTCGGAGATGATTTCCGCGAAGGGAAAATGACGCTGCCTGTCATTCGGGCTGTTGCCGTGGCTGACGCGGACGAGACTGCTTTTTGGCGACGGGTGATTGTCGATCACGACCAGACGCCTGTCGACCTGGAGACTGCCGTGTCATATCTGCGCAAGGCGGGGGCATTGGAAAGCACGATGGATTTGGCGAAAGTCTTTTCCAAAGATGCCGCAGACGCGCTGGATATTTTTCCCAAGAGCGCATGGCGGGATACACTGCAAAACCTTGCTGGCTTCGTCGTCGCCCGCATCAGCTAGCCCTATTGCGGCAAGCGTTTTGACGCTGCAATATAGATTACACTTAGCAAAATGACAGGCACGATCAGGATAAGCGGCGAGGTCAGCCAACCTTTTGTCGCGCCATAAACGACGATATTTCCCATGATTAGCGTCAGAAATCCATATATCCAAGCGACGTTCTTATGACCGCGTCCGCCGCGTATAAGTCTTTGATATATATGCTGATTGTGCGCTTGCCATATCCGCTCACCGCGCATGGCCCGCCGCGCCATCGTTAATAATCCATCGGCGAGAAATGGCAAGACCAAGAGAGGGCCCGCATAGACTGGCGACGAATTTGGCGCTTCTGAAATCAGCAGTAAAATGAGGCCCGCATAGGTAAATCCAATGACAAGCGACCCGACATCACCCGCAAATACTTTGGCACGTGCGCGAAAATTATAGGGCAAAAACCCAACTATCGCCGCTCCGACTATCAGGGCCAATACGGCGGAGAGCGGCGCACCGCTACTGACAGATATGCCGAACAAAGCGAAGGCTGCTACGCTCATGGAGAGTCCCATCAAACCGTTGGAGCCGTCCATAAAGTTGACGATGTTGGTGACGGTGAAAAGCCACAAAACACTCCCTACAAAGCCTAGAACATAAGGAAGTGACAGGCTTTCCGTCCCGATAGGCAGTTGCGTCACAGGCCCAATCGCCCAAACTGCCAAAGCACAAATTAGTCCCAACACAAGCATCTTCAGGCCAGTTGGCAATGTCATGGCATCATCAGTCAAGCCGACAATCCCCACAGCAAAAACAAGCGACAGAAAGGGCGTAAAGCTCGGCAGGAAGTTAAGATTTGGGATCAAATGCGGCAGGGCTAACGCGCAAATCCCGAGCGCCGCCAACACGCCGATCGCACCACCGCGCGGGGTGACGCGACTATGCGCACTGCGAGCGTTTGGTACGTCTGATAGTCCAGCGTACCGCCATAAAACCCGTAAAGGCGAGTGATGTGAAGAAAGCCAACGCAATCAATACGCATATGACGAGCCCGCCTCCCATTTAGGTTAGGCGTCCCCAAGCACGGTCTGCATGACCCACCAGTCAGGGTGTTGTGTTTGCAAATCTTTTGAAGCAGCGCAGGCAGAGGCAGCACTTTCAAACAGGCCAAAACAGGTCGCCCCACTGCCCGACATACGCGCGAGGGTGCAGCCCTTTTGACGCCCTAATGCGGCAATGACCTCGCCAATTATCGGGGCTTGTGCGATCGCTATAGGCTGCAAATCATTGCGCCCATCCAGCGCTCGTTCCAACAAAGACCCTGAAAGCTGCTGCGGACGCGGCGTGTCCCGAATATCGTCTTGCGCATCAAAGGCGCGGAAAATTTCGGCGGTAGAAACAGCAATGCCTGGATTGACTAAAACAGCATGCAGCTGTCCTAAATCGGGCCAGAGCGTTACGTCTTCGCCGATGCCCGTCATATGCGCGGTCTGTGACAGAACGCAGACTGGCACATCCGCGCCAAGACCGACGGCGATATGGAGATCATCCACCCCGCTCATGCGCAAGATCGCCGCTGCATTGGCGCTGCCACCGCCAATCCCGGCGGAAACAGGCAAGTTTTTGGTTAGCGTGATATATTCAGGCGGGAGGTTTGCGGCATCAATCGCTCGCAAGATCATATTATCATCACCCACCGTCAGACCCAAACTAAACGGCCCGTCAATCGAAAGCGTCGTTTTATCTGCCGGGAACATCTCTATTTCGTCGCCTATATCTGCGAATACGACGAGGCTATCGAGGGGGTGGTAATTCAAAAAAGGGTCGTGCGGATCTTTGATCACGCGCCCAACATGAAGCGTCAGATTGATCTTGGCGCGGGCGGTGTCGCGGCGCGTGGTTGCATCTGCCCGCGCTATGGCAAAGCCTCCAAGCCGCCTTTAAGTTTGATTTCAATCGCAGCGCGTTCTTCGTCGGTTGGTTCAAATTCAAGCGCACGTTCCCATTGATAGCCCGCCTCCCGCTTGCGCCCAACCTTCCAATACACATCGCCCAAATGGTCAATAATTGTCGCTGAAGACGGCGAGAGGGACGCCGCTTTTTCGAGGTTGATCTTTGCCTCTTCATACTGGCCCAGCTTGTAATGCGCCCAGCCAAGACTATCGACAATCGCGCCAGATCGCGGCTGCATTTCGACGGCCTTTCGGATCATATCAAAAGCTTCCGTCAGGTTTTCCCCGCGATCAACCCATGTATATCCCAAGTAATTCAGCGTATCGACATTGTCAGGATCGATGGATAGCACACGTTTGAAATCCGCTTCCGCTTTGCTCCATTGATCAATGCGCTCATAAATGATGCCGCGCAAACGCAAGGGTTCGATGTTTTTGGTTAGCTCTTCATCCGTCATAGACTGCACGAGCGTATCGTAAAAGGGTAGCGCTTCTGCATACGCTTCACGGAAGAAACGGGCGCGACCCACGGCTTCGCGGGTGATGAAAGAGGGATGAGTCTCCGCGAGATCTTCCAAAATCACGAGCGCTTCATCATCTTCGTCTGCGGAAAAATGGATGTTTGCTTGGTTCAGCCGCGCAGACACATAGTAAGGCGAATTATCATCCATCGCTTTGTAGAGCGCATAGGCCTCCGCATCACGGTCTGTATCTTCCAGTAAGGCCCCGAGCCAAATCACGGCCTTGTCGTAAGAGGGGTCAATTTGACGAGCCATGCGAAGATAAATCTCCGCCCCATCAGGTGCGCGATTGGCGACAAAAAAGGCAAAGGCTGGATCAACCAACGCCCGCGCGGCTTGCTCTTTGGGCGATAATTTCGTTGTGATCTTTCCACCAGACTGCAGCGTGTCGAGCATGGCCGCTGTTGGCCCTGTTTCAGCCGCGTCATTATCCTCAGCAAAGGCTTGCAGGGCCGCAATCGCAGCCTCACGATCCCCGCGTGCCATTTCAAGCCTTGCGCGGGTCAGCACATTTTCGACGGGTGACATCCCAATCTCTTCGACTTTTTTCAAAGCCTCGTCTGCAGCGTCATAATTGCCTGCGCCGAGTTCGAGTTTGGCGATTTGCAACTCGCTATAGGTCGAAAAATACGTGGCGCCACCTAGCCCCCGAAACGTCTTTCGCGCACGATCTAATTTGTTTTGGTCGACCTCATTCCACCCTTGAACCAAGCGCATCAGGATATTGACGGTGAGGTCAGCGGTGGGCTGTTTCAGATATTTTTCCGCGCGCGATGATCGTCCGCGTGAGAACGCCTCAATGCCCAAGACGGCGCGCGCCATGGGTTCGGTCTTGTCATTGCGGTAAATTTTGGCCGCTATTGTGCGGGAATTGTCAATCTCTCCCGCATTGAGGGCGGATACCAGCGCCAAACGGCCTAGTTTTTTATCCGTCGAGATACGCTCAAACGCGCGGCCAAAATACTGAGCTCGCGCTTGGGCGTCGTCGATGTAATTGGCATAGCTGCCAGCCAAGTATTCACCATACAGGTCGCCCTGCACTGGCACGCTTTCCGCCGCCGCATTTGGCGCGAAACCCGCTGTCAAAAGGCAAGCTGAAAGAAGGAGGTGACGTATGTTCATAGGCGTCTCTATTGCCGCTACTGATCCAAATTACAATGCACGAGTGCGGTTCAACCCCAGAATGCGCTACATATTTGGATAGTTAGGGCCACCGCCGCCTTCTGGCACCGTCCAAACAATGTTTTTGCTCGGGTCTTTAATATCACAGGTTTTGCAATGAATACAATTCTGCGCATTAATATTGAAGCGCGGGTTAGATCCGTCATCATCCGTCAGAACTTCATAGACACCCGCTGGGCAGTAGCGCTGCGCAGGTTCGTCATATTCTGGGAGGTTGATCTTAATCGGAACACTATCGTCGATCAGTTTCAGGTGGCTTGGCTGATCTTCAGAATGGTTGGTCGCGGTAAAAGACACATTGGTCAGGCGATCAAATGACAAAATTCCATCAGGTTTCGGGTAGTCAATAGGCTTATATTTTGATTGTTTTTCTGTCGATTCTGCGTCGTCTTTTTTATGTGATAGTGTGCCAAACACGTTAAATTTCGCAATCGTCGCAGCCCACATGTCGAGGCCGCCCATCATCATTCCGCCGAGCAGCGGACCAAAGCGCGAGTTCAGTGGCGCGACGTTGCGGACAGGTTTTAAATCATCGGCAATCGGGCCGTCATGGATCGCGTCATCATAGGCGAGCAATTCATCGCCTGAGCGACCTGCGGCCAAGGCTGCATGCGCGGCCTCTGCCGCATGAATGCCAGAGAGCATTGCGTTATGATTGCCTTTAATCCGCGGCAAGTTCACGAGGCCAATCATACAACCCAGCAGCGCTCCGCCAGGGAAGACAGCTTTCGGAATAGACTGATAGCCCCCCTTAGTGACAACACGCGCCCCATAAGCCACGCGCTTACCGCCTTTAAGCAAGTCTGCGATTTCAGGATGATGCTTCCAACGCTGAAACTCAGCATAAGGATATTGATGCGGGTTTTTATAGTTCAGATCGACAATCATGCCGAGGAAGACCTGGTTGTTTTCCGCATGATAGAGGAATGATCCGCCGCCCTGCTTCCACGACAATGGCCAGCCTGCAGAATGAAGAACGGTGCCCTCACTGTGATTTTTTGGATCAATATCCCAAATTTCTTTCATACCGAGGCCGAATTTTGGCGGCTCAACATCTTGGTCCAGCGCGTATTTGGATATCGCGATTTTGGACAGCGACCCCCGCGCGCCCTCGCTCAGCATCACGTATTTGCCGTGTAGCTCCATGCCAGGCTCATAGCCCTCGCCTTTGGAGCCGTCTTTGGAGATGCCAAATTCGCCAGCGACCACGCCTTTGACTTCGCCGTTCTCTCCGTAGACCAGTTCTGAACATGACATGCCCGGGAAAACTTCAACACCGAGCGCTTCGGCTTGTTCCGCTAACCAACGGCAGACATTGGCCATAGAGACGATGTAATTGCCGTGATTATTCATCAAGGGCGGCATGACGAAATTCGGCACGCGTAAGGAACCCGCTGGGCCAAAGAGGAAAAACTTATCGGCTTTGACTTCCGTTTTGATCGGCGCGCCTTTTTCTTTCCAATCAGGGATCAAGCGGTTCAGGCCAATCGGATCTAGCACAGCACCAGAAAGGATATGCGCCCCGACTTCGGACCCTTTTTCCAATACGACCACATTACAGTCCGCATTGAGCTGTTTCAGGCGGATCGCAGCGGATAGGCCCGCTGGCCCTGCCCCGACGATGACAACGTCATATTCCATTGACTCGCGCTCAGGGGCGGGCGCTGCGTCTTGGACCGCGCTCGCGGCGGGATAGCCTTGATCATTTGCTGTAGGATTATTCTCTGACATAGATTTTATTCCGTTATTATCTCGGCAGCAGCCCTAGCCGCCCCCATTATTTATCTGTAGACCTAAACTTTAATTTCAAGCGGGACAAGCATACGCTTTGCCGCATTTCAGAAAGTTGGCAACAGATGAGCGAATTACTCGCATTAGGGTGGGAAGAATGGGTCGGCTTACCGGAATTATCGTTGCCTGCGATCAAAGCCAAAGTCGACACGGGCGCACGCACATCCGCCCTTCACGCTGTCGCGATTGAGCCATTCGGCACAGAGAAAAATCCACAAGTGCGGTTCATTATGCACCCTGACCCAGCCGATCCGACGATTGAGGTCATTTGCTCGGCCAAAGTCATTGATCGCCGCAATGTCACCAGTTCTAACGGCAGCACAGAATTGCGCTATGTCATTCGCGCGACGGTCCATATTGGCGGCAAAAAATGGCCCATCGACATCTCTCTGACGAGATCGGGAGACTATGGGGTATCGCATGTTGCTAGGCCGCTCTGCGCTGATCGACGGCGTATCTGTGACCCCTGGCCTGTCATTCCAACAGCCTATACTGGACTATTCGGCCTATAAGAAGCCGCAACGGAAGAAATCAATTCCAAAGCGCCCTCTGCGCATTGCAATCCTAACCCAAGAACCCAGTAATTACTCCAATCGCCGCATGATAGAGGCGGGTGAAGCGCGGGGCCATGTCGTTGACTGTATTGAGACCAGCCGATGTTACATGGCGATCAACGCGCATAAACCCGAAGTCTATTATGATGGCAAAGCTCTGCCGCGTTACGATGCTGTGATCCCACGGATCGGGGCGCGGTTGACATTTTACGGCATGGCGGTTGTGCGACAATTTGAGAGCATGGGTGTGTATTGCGTCAACCGCTCTGCCTCTATTGGCGCATCCCGCGATAAATTACTCGCCCATCAAGTTTTGGCGCAGCATCGCCTTGGCATGCCCACGACTGCCTTCGCCAAAAGCTCACACGATACCAAAGGCATTTTGGACGTGGTCGGCGGTGCGCCTGTCGTCGTGAAATTGCTGGAGTCGACACAAGGTAAGGGCGTTGTGCTGGCTGATACGCGTAAGGCAGCGTCCGCACTGATTGATGCCTTTCGTGGCCTGAACGCGCATTTCTTGGTCCAAGAATTTGTCAAAGAAGCGGGCGGCTCTGATCTTCGCTGCTTTGTCGTGGACGGTAAGGTCGTCGGCGCGATGATGCGAACGGCGCAAGCGGGCGAGTTTCGCTCCAACGTCCACCAAGGCGGGTCTGTCAAGAAAGTCCGCCTCACCAAAGAGGAACGCCGCGTTGCGATCAAAGCGGCGAAAATCTTGAAATTATCTGTCGCAGGCGTCGATATTTTGCGTTCTGATAGCGGCCCAAAAATCCTCGAAGTCAATTCGTCCCCTGGCCTCGAAGGCATAGAGAAAGCAACAGGCGTCGATATTGCGGGCGAGATCATTGAGTGCATTGAAGCCAATGTCCCAACCATGTTCCGCACAGGGACAAAGGGGTAATCATGGACGCGGCGCTAAGGTCTCTGCTGGATTGGTATGCGCAGGTCGGCGTCGATGTGCCAGATATAGCGCCCGCGCGGCCTAGCCGGAAATCCGCCTCAAAACCACGTACCATGCGGGACGCGAAGCCCGCCGCGGCGAAGCCGACACCCAAACCGAGAGAGCCTGCCTTCAAACCGCTGGACGCCGCGCCGATTGCAGCCAAAGCCAAAACGCTGGATGAGCTTCGGGCCGCAATCAATGCTTATGATGCGGGCGTGTTGTCTGACGGAGCGCGGCAAGCGGTCTTTTCGCGCGGAAATCCTGCGGCCGATCTGATGGTGATCGGCGAAGCACCGGGGCGCGATGAAGACATTGCGGGCGAACCTTTTGTGGGCCGTTCAGGGCAGCTATTGGACCGTATGCTCGGCGCGATTGGCCTCGGCGCTGATGATGTCTACGTGACGAATGTGATTAACTGGCGACCGCCCAATAACCGCAATCCGGAAGATCACGAGATCGAGATGTGCCGCCCTTTCCTCAACCGTCATATAGAATTAGCCGCACCGAAAGTTCTGCTGCTCGTCGGCGGTGTGTCGCTCTCAGCAATGGCGGGGGTGACAGGTATTATGAAGAACCACGGACAATGGCAGGAGGTCAACAATCTCCCTGCTCTCCCCATTTACCACCCCGCATTTCTGTTAAGACGCCCAGAATTGAAGAAAGAGGCGTGGCTGGATTTGCTGGAATTGCGCGCGAAGTTAATAGGGTGATCTCCCCTATGCTTTCTTGTCCCAGCCCCCGCGATCATTTTGTTGATAGTAAGCTAGCGTTGCGCCCGCCTCTTTGAGCGTTTTCCATCGCCCTCGCTCCCGCTGGATATCGTCTTTGCTTCGGCCATTGATCATGACCATCGCGCGGGACGCGTCCGCCATATCGGATACATCTGCGCCGTCGAGAAGGAAGATAGCGTCAAAGTCTTTGGCGCTATCCGCGCTGGCCGATAGCAGGATAGGTTGTTGATCGGCGCGGGGCTCATCATCCCGCCCATGGGGCAAAAACGCATCATCCCGAAACGTCCACAAATAGGCGTCCATTTCGGGCAATTTTGCTTCCGGCATTTTCACCAAAGCCCGCCATCCTTTGGCAAGCGTCTTCTCTAGCAGACCCGGTAAGACGCCTTCTATCGTCGAGGCTTCAAGATGGTAGAACCAGTATTCCACAAATTACGATTCGTGGTTATCCGCGATCCAACGGTTGAGCAGACGCACGCCAAAACCTGTGCCGAATGTGGGTTCTCGGGGGTCTTTGCTGCCGTTTTTCATGCCTGTACCAGCAATGTCCAGATGCGCCCAAGGCGTGTCTTTGCCGACGAAGCGCTGCAGGAATTGCGCCGCTGTGATAGAGCCAGCCGCGCGGCCGCCAATATTCTTCATATCCGCATTGGGGCTGTCGAGCATCTTGTCGTAAGCTTTCGCGAGCGGGAAGCGCCACGTTTTGTCCGTTGATGTGTCTGACGCCGCCATGATCTGCGAAGCCAAGTCATCATTGTTGGAAAACAAACCCGCATATTCATCACCGAGCGCGACGATGATTGCGCCCGTCAGTGTGGCCAGATCAATCATCGCAGTTGGCTTATATTTCGTGACGGCATAATGCAGCGCGTCTGCCAGAACCAAGCGGCCCTCAGCATCTGTATTCTGCACTTCAATCGTTTGACCCGACATAGATGTCACAATATCGCCTGGGAGTTGCGCGAGGCCGTCAGGCATGTTTTCCACTAAGCCAACAATGCCAACAACATTGGCTTTTGCTTTGCGTTTCGCAAGCGCGCACATTGCGCCGACCACGGCAGCAGAGCCGCCCATATCGCCTTTCATATCCCACATATTCGCACCTGGTTTGAGCGAGATACCGCCCGTATCAAATGTCACGCCCTTGCCGACGAGACATGCAGGTTTCGCACCCTTTTTGCCGCCATTCCAACGCATAATGACCATTTGGCTTTCGCGCGGGGAACCAAGACCGACGCCCAGAAGCGCGTTCATACCAAGCGATTTCATCTTCTTTTCGCCAAGGATTTCAACTGACAAACCAAACTCCGTTAGCTTCTTGATTTCTGCCGCATATGCCTTTGGGTAAATCACATTGGGCGGCTCATTGACCAGATCCCGCGCGAGGATTTGCCCGTCGCCCACGGGGCCGTAATAATTATCGTAAGACTTCTTGGCCGCATTCGGATTATCACACGCGATTTTCAGTGTCTTAAACTTTGGCTTTTTGGATTTCGTCGCGTCAGATTTACGGCGGTCAAAGACATAGCCTGCCAAGCGTGCGCCGAGAGCGACCCGCGCGGCGTCATCAGGGGTTGCGTCTGTGCCGTCTAAATGGATCGTCAGCGCAGTTTCCCCTGATCCCCGCAGAGATTTTACCCACCGCGCCGCGCTCATTTCATAATCAAATGTGTCAGCTTTGCCGCGCGCCATGACAGTCAAATTGACCGCTTTCGCACCGCTCATCGCATAGGTCGAAAACTTATCGCCAGCTTTCGCGGCAAAGCCTGACGCTTTGGCGGCAGCCGAGACGGCGTCGCTGCTGTAAGCGCTACCCTCCACTGCGTTTGAAATAACGAGTGCTGCTCCAGATTTTGCGGGGGCGGCTTTAACAAAAGTGACGTTCATGAATGTTTCCTCATTTTCTGTGACTTGTCTGGTAAACCACTGGGAGCTGTATTAGAAGACCAAAGTCTGGTGTGTGCTTATTTTATACGCGCCAAAAGTGGCAAAGGGCCTCATTTTTCATGCAAGTATTGCAGAGATATTTCTGGAAACAAGTTTTAGGGCCGCTTGTTCTGGCCCTAACGGCTTTATCCGCGCTTGCCCTGTTGACCCAAAGCTTACAGACGCTCGATTTGATTGTTGAGAATCGTCAAAGTGCGCTGACGTTTTTCTACATTACACTGCTGGCGCTGCCACAATTAATTGGGATCATCATGCCGCTGGCCGTTTTCATGGCAACGCTTTACGCGCTTAATCGATTGAATATGGATAGTGAGTTAATCGTCGCGAAGGCGGCTGGCTTTTCGCCGTGGCAGATCGCGTCGCCTGTGCTGCGTCTGGGTGTGTATGCGTTGATAGCGCACCTGATTATCAACCTCGTCTTACAACCGCTATCCTTTCGAGAGATGCGGGGGGAAATCCTGAAAGTCCGCACAGATATTGCGAGCCAGATGGTGCAGGCCGGAGACTTCATTACACCCGCACCCAAGCTAACGGTCTATGCGCGCGACATATCCTCAGACGGGAAACTGCGAGACGTTCTGATCCATGACGGGCGAGACAAAAACGGGGCAATCACGCACACGGCAAAATCAGGATATGTGCAGCGTTCCAATACCTCAGCCGCTCTGGTTTTGACTGATGGCTCCGTACAACAAATGTTGTCTGATGGATCACTAGATGTTGTGGGGTTTGACGATTATGTGCTGGATTTATCGGAAGTCATGGCGATTGATAATGTGCTGCGCCTCAAAGCCTCTGATCGCTTTTTACATGAATTACTGCGCCCTGACCCCCGCGAATATATCACGTCTAATTTCAAGCGGGATTTGGCCGCAGAAGGTCACGCTCGGCTGTCATCGCCCATCTATAATGTGGCGCTGACCCTCTTGGCGCTTTGTTTTTTGGTGCGCGGCGAGCATCAAAGATTAGGCTATGGCAAGCGCATTGCCATCTGCGCTGTCATCGGGTTTGGAGTACGACTCGCGGGCTTTGCCCTGACATCAGCAGCCGAGGGCGACCTGGGACTAAACGCAGCACAATATGCGCTACCAATTATATTGGCTGCTATATGCATCGTCTATCTTTTGTCTAAGAAACGAGCCTTTCGTCTGGGCACGACGCGGGCGCAGCGCAATTATGACAAGCACAGCACTGCTGCGAGTCTTGCCACGTGATTTCCACTCTCAACCGATATATCGCTGGGCGCGTTTTGCGCGGGATTGGTGTCGCATTTATCATTGTCACAGCGATTATCATGCTCGTCGACTTCGTCGAAGGCTCTCGCAATCTGGGCAGTGATAGCGGGATTACTTCGCTGCAACTCCTGTTTTTGACGTTACTAAAAGCGCCAAAATTCGTCGAGCAGACGATCCCCTTTGTGGTGCTATTTGGTGTAATGGGAGCGCTTTACGGGATGAACCGCCGCTCTGAACTCATCGTACTGCGCGCATCTGGTCTATCCGCTTGGCGTTTCTTACGGCCCGCCTTATGGGTCACAGCGGTGCTTGGCATAATGTGGTCAGCGATTGCCAATCCTTTGGCGTCCAAAATGCTTTCCTACCAAGACGCGCAAATGATCAAATGGAGCAATGCAGGCGAGCCCGTCGAAGTCAAAGACATCTGGTTGCGCGAAGGCACAGATATTTTCCAAACCGTGATCCATGCGAAGCGGGTAAACTTGACGGAGAAAACACTCGACGCGCCTGTCTTTTATCAGTTGCAAGTCCTGCCAGACGGGGCAACTCAATTTGCGCGGCGCTTTGACGCAAAATCTGCCGAGCTAGTGACTCGCGATTACTGGCAGTTAAATGACGTGATTGAAAATGCGCCTGGCGAGGTCACGCAGCGACATCTGACAATCTCGCTGCCCACGACGATCACATTGGACGACCTACAGGCTCAAGCCAAAACGACTACAACACCGCCATTTTGGGAAATCCCTGCCGCTGTGCGAGATAATGAGCGGGCTGGTTTTTCCGCCAGAGGTCTGCGGATGCAGTTCAACCGTTTGCTCGCCTTACCGATTATGCTGATAGCCATGACGTTTATTGCGGCGGGCGTTTCCATGCACCTAACCCGTCAGGGTGGGACGTTGCGTCTCCTGATCTCTGGCGCTGCTCTGGGCTTTGCCGTGTTCTTCGCGGATAGCGTCATTAGCGCCTTTGGCGAGGTTGCGACCCTGCCTGTCATGGTGGCGTCCTGGTCTATTCCCCTGCTTGTCCTATTTGCGGGCATCGCCTATCTATCAAAAATCGAGGACGGCTAGCTGCACTCTGACCGAAAGTTAATACAATCAGCCCAAAAACTTCGCTAAATATAAGCCGCCTTTGCGAATTGCGCTGAGGCGAAAAAGCCCTATAACGCCCCTATGGCGACTACGACCTTTAGGGATAACCGGACCGATCCTATGATGAATTTGAAACGCAGCCTTCTGGCGATACTCTTCACATTGACTTGCAGCTTCGCTGTGACGGCAAATGCGCAAAGCACGACGCCGCACGGGATTGCCGCTGTGGTCAATAGCGACATCGTCACGACCCATGATTTGCGACAGCGCGTCTTGTTTATGCTCGCCACAACGGGGGCGCCGCGTGATGAGGCTAGCTTGGCTCGTATCCAACAACAAGCCATCCGCAATCTGGTAGATGAGCACCTTCAGATGCAAGAGGCTGAGCGTTATGATCAATCTATTTCGGACGAAGAAATCAATCAGTCCGTTGCCCGCCTCTTTGGTCGCAACGGGCTTGACCCAAACGAAGTCGTTGGAAGATTAGCCGCAGCAGGTGTGTCGATTGAAACACTCCGGGATCAGGTACGTTCAGAAATTGCGTGGCAGCGAATCACGAATGGTTTGTTCGGTTCTCGCATCCGCATTACAGATGCGCAGATCGACGAAACGCTCAACCGTCTGACGGCCAATGCGTCTAAGCCAAACTTCCGAGTGGCTGAAATCTACATCGAGGCGTCACCTGATATTGGCGGTATGGACGGTGCGATGGAAGGCGCCAATGCGATGATACAACAAGTCAAAGAGGGTGCGCCCTTCCCACTATTGGCGCAACAATTCTCCTCGGCTCCGTCTGCGGCCAAAGGCGGCGACATTGGTTGGATTCGCGAAGGCGAGCTGCGCCCTGAAATCGATCAAGCCATCACTCAGATGGAAGTTGGCGCCCTGTCGACACCGATCCAAACACCTGGCGGCGTCTATGTCGTGGCATTGCTTGATAAAAAAGTGTCTGAGGCTGAAACGCTCTATAAATTGCGTCAGGTGACAGTCGAAAATGAGGATTTAGAAGCCGCGAAGAGCAGACTTATTTCGCTGCGTGATACGCTCACCTCTTGCGACACGCTCGTCGCTGATGTTGCAGAAATCGAGGACCTTAGCGCTGCCGATATGGGTGAGTTGAAATCATCCGAGTTGTCGGATGAAGTTCTCGCCCTGCTCGCTGCGACTGATGTAGGCCAGCTTTCTGATCCGATTGAACGCCCCTCTGGCGCGACATCAATTTTGATCTGCGCCCGCGAAGCTACGGGATCAGAAATTCCAACGCGCGACGAAATCGAAAATCGCTTGATGGATCAACAGCTGGCGCAAGCCTCTCGCCGTCACCTCCGCGATCTTCGCCGTAAAGCCACGTTGGTGGTGCGCTAGCCGCTCTCCATGCGATCGTTGAGCCCTAATCCACTTGTCGTCTCCATGGGCGACCCTGCAGGTATAGGTCCGGAAATCACGATCAAGGCTTGGGAGGCTTTGCGAGGACAATCTCATTTGGCCTTTGCGGTTATTGCACCCCCCGCAGTGTTTGAAGGCCGCGTTCCGTGCCAGATCATTGACGCACCTCAACAAGCAAATTCGATCTTCGCATCTGCTCTTCCCATCATCGCCATAGACGGCTTGGCGGCCAATGCGGGCCAAGCCGACCCCGCCCATGCACCTGCGATTACGAGCAGTATTGAACGCGGTGTGTCGCTCTGTTTAGACGGGCAAGCGGCGGGCCTCGTGACGTGTCCCATCGCCAAAGACATTCTCTACAAAGCTGGGTTTAGCTTTCCCGGACACACGGAATATCTCGGGCATTTATGCATGGGGCACGATGCGCCCTATGATGCTGGGCCTGTCATGATGCTGGCCGCGCAAGATTTGCGCGTTGGACTTGTGACCGTCCACATTGCGCTCCAAGTCGCAGCATTAAGCCTATCCGAAGATACGATTATTCGCACGGCCAAAGTGATGCTCGGCGCTTTGACAACCGATTTCGGCATAGCTAAGCCACGCCTCGCGCTGACAGGCCTCAACCCGCATGCGGGCGAAGGCGGCGCTTTGGGGCGGGAAGAAATAGACATCATCAACCCCGCAGCGGCCAAACTCCGCGCCCTAGGGCACGAGGTCACGGACGCCCAACCTGCTGACACCTTGTTTCATTCTGACGCCCGACAAGGCTATGATGCTGTGTTGGCCATGTATCATGATCAGGGACTCATCCCTGTAAAAACGCTAGACTTTCACGGCGGCGTTAACATCACTTTGGGGCTTCCGATTGTGCGCACCTCCCCCGATCACGGCACAGCTTTTGGTATTGCAGGGCAAGGCGTGGCACGTCCTGACAGCCTGATAGCGGCGATCAAAACCGCACGACAGATCGCCAATCAAAGAGCCTCTCATGCCGTCCAGTAAATCGTCGGGTAAATTATGGGACACCCTCCCCGCGCTCTCGGATTTATTGCGGCAGAACAATCTCTATGCGGATAAAAAGCTCGGGCAGCATTTTTTGCTCGACCGCAATATCACTGACAAAATCGCCAGCCTCGCCGCGCCACTGAACGGCGTACATGTCGCCGAAATTGGCCCAGACTCAGGCGGGTTAACGCGGTCCTTGCTCGACGCTGATGCGGCGGAAGTACTGGCGATTGAAATGGACGAACGCTTTGCCAATCTGAACACAGATATGGCCCCTGTCACAGGGGGTCGGCTCCGTGTTTTGCAAGCAGATGCCTTGGCTGTGAACATCGCCAAAGAGCTGCCCGCGCCGCGCAAAATTGTGGCGAACTTGCCCTATAATGTCGGCACGAAAATGCTGGTAAATTGGATCACGGCTGACCCTTTATTTTGGGACCAGATGGTATTGATGTTTCAAAAAGAAGTCGCAGAACGTGTCTGCGCTGCACCGGGCGAAAGCGCCTATGGCCGCTTGGCTATCCTCTGCCAAAGCGTTGCGAGTGCGCATATTGCATTTGAAATTCCCGCCCGCGCCTTTACGCCCCCGCCCAAAGTAGACAGTGCAGTTGTCGTGCTGCGCCCGCTAGAGCAACCTTTTCCCAAATTGAAAATGTTGGGCGAGTTAACCCAAGCGGCTTTCGGGCAGCGCCGCAAGATGCTCCGCGCTTCACTCAAGAGTTTTGCCAAGCGGCATGATTTAGATTTAATCGCGTGGTTGGAAAGCTGCGGCATTGACCCGCAAGCGCGGCCAGAAACTCTGCAAGTTTCAGAGTTCCAAACATTGGTCGAGACTGTTAAATAGCAGCTAACCTAGTTGGTGGATCGCCGTCCCCATATCCTCATCGGATAAGCCCAACACCCTCCCAATTTTGATCAGTCGCCCCATCGTCGCGTCATCCGTATTGCGGCTGACTCTCGCCAATTCACATAACTCTGTGAACAGGCTCATCATGGCGCGGACATGGTGACTCTCGGCTTTCTTAAAAGGACGGATAATTTGCTTCAAATTCGGTCGGGTCGATATGGACGAGATCAAGGTTTGAAAGTTCTTTTGCCGCTGTCCATAGGCGCAATTTTGTGTTTTCTCTAAGGTGGACAGCAGAGCGTTATTCGCTTGGCTACACGCATAATAGCTCAGCTTGATCAGGGTTTGCGTGCGCAAATCGAGGTCGTGGTCACGTAAGTAATTCGTGGATGTCCCAACTAAAGTATTGCCGTAAGACGTGGGAGCTGTGTAGGGGCGAGTAGGTTGTGTGGCGACATGATTGATATAGCTCTGCTGCGTTCGTCCTTTCAGGGGGCGAATATTGCGGCTGGCCCAGTCGGCAAGGTGATGAAACACGCCTTCGCCCGCCATAATCCAGAGGCCCGCAAACACGATCCCGCCTACAAAATAGACGAGATTATAAGACATAATAGCTTCAACAAATTCGACACTTGCGGGGTCACCTTGGAGCGCCCGCTTGCCGTAAATCAGGGCTGGCATAAAAGTGACAACAGAAATTGCTTTCGAGAGTCGATCGCCCTCAACTGTGGTCGCGCTGCACGCGATTAAGAGTGTAAACCCAATGAAAAAACTAAATACGATCCACAACATTCCTCGCCAAATACCAGACGAGGTTTGAGATTTGGTTAGCCTAGAATTAGGCCCGCATTAACCACCACTGATCAAACTTTTGACGAACCCGCCCAACCATGGCTGGCGACGGCGGCGCATGCGTTCAGCGGCAATAATACTCCGCACTTCTTGCAGCGCAGTATCAAGGTCTTCATTGACGATCACATAGTCATATTCCGCCCAATGACTGATCTCGGCTTCCGATTTGCTCATGCGTTTGGCAATGACGCTGTCGCTATCCTGCGCCCGCGTTTTAAGGCGCTTTTCTAACTCTCGCATATTGGGCGGGAGGATGAAAATTTTGACCAAATCATCAGCGGCACGCCTGCGTCAGTTGCTGCGCCCCTTGCCAATCAATATCAAAGATCACGTCGCGAGCATCCTCTAACGCATCTTCGACAGGGCCGCGCGGTGTGCCGTAAAAATTATCGAAAACTTTAGCGTGTTCCAGAAACTCGACATTGCTCTCTAATTCGGCGAATTTTTCCTTTGAGACAAAATAGTAATCCTTACCTTCGACCTCGCCAGGGCGCGGTTTACGCGTGGTCGCAGACACACTCATGGTCAAGTCAGGATCACTCGCCAGCAGTTGTCGCGTCAGGGTCGTCTTACCCGCCCCGCTTGGCGAGGATAGCACAATCATAAGGCCGCGCCGGTTGGCTTTCATTGTCTCTAAAGCACTCATCTCTGTCGCCGCTCCCGCTCAATTTTTCGCCATTTGGCGACGTTCCGTTCATGCTCTGCCAGTGTCTTGGCAAAGGCGTGACCGCCAGTGCCGTCCGCCACAAAGAACAACGCATCCGTCTCGTCTGGGTTAAGGACCGCGCGGATAGCGTCTGCCCCTGGATTGCAAATCGCCGTCTTGGGCAAGCCGTCAATTTGGTATGTATTCCAGTCCGTTTTTCGGTCAATCTCGGACCGGTAAATGCCACGGCGTTTGCCCGCCTTATTCAAAAGGATTTCGCCGCGCGACACGCCGTAAATAATCGTTGGATCAGATTGCAAACGCATACCAATGCGCAAGCGGTTCGTGAACACGCCCGCGACCTTGCCTCGCTCCATGCCAACGCCCGTTTCTTTTTCGACGACGGACGCCAATATAATCGCTTCAGCTCTGGTTTTAATTGGCAGGTTTGGTGCGCGATTATCCCACAAATCATCTAGCAACTGCTTTTGTGCCAAGGCCATTTTCTGCAACAGTTCAGACTGTTTCATGCCGCGCGGTGTGAGGTATGTTTCAGGCAATAGTGTGCCTTCTGGCGGCACAGCAGGATCATCATCTATCAGCGTGGGAACACCGTCTAGCGAGCGCACAATCATCGCCGATGTCAGCCCCTCTGGCGCGGTGAAGGGATATAGCACAGCCTTACCATTGGCGAGCGCGTCATAGACGCCTGCCATTGATAATTTGGGGTCAACCAAGAATTCGCCCGCTTTGAAATTGGCCTCATTCCCCCGCAATTTCGTGACCAATTTGAAGACGAAAGCGCTATCGATCAGTTCGTTTTGTTCCAAACGAGTGGCGATGGAAGATAGGCCTGCACCCTTGGGTACCGTGAATACCATAGGAGCTGCGTCTGATCTTTGCGCGCGTTCATATTTATAATTCACAGCGGCATATGTTGCCAGCAAGAGCGCGCCAAAAAATGTCAGGATCGCGGCTAGTCCGATAATACCAAGCCACCGCTTTTGCGGCTTCGTGAATGTCGGCGATGTCTTCGGTGGCGCTGACACTATCCTTCGGGCAGTTGCTTAAAGATGACAGCCGCATTCGTTCCGCCAAAGCCAAATGAGTTAGACATCACCGCCTTACCCTCAAACGGCTTGGGCGAGTGCGGCACCAAGTCGAGGGGCGTATCGACGGATGGATTATCCAAGTTCAGCGTGGGCGGCGCGATGTGATCGCGCAAAGCAAGGATTGAGAAGATGGCTTCAATCGCGCCCGCCGCGCCGAGCAGATGCCCTGTTGCAGACTTGGTCGAGGACATTTTCACATTTTTCGCATGATCGCCGAGCAATGTCTCAACGGCTTTGATTTCTAATTCGTCACCCATCGGAGTGGAGGTGCCGTGCGCGTTGACATAGCCAATATCAGTGGCCGCGAGACCTGAGTCCTTTAACGCCGCTTTCATCGCGCGATGACCCCCTTCGCCTTCAGGCGCAGGGCTAGTAATGTGGTAAGCGTCGCCGGATAGGCCATAGCCAGCCAGTTCGGCATAAATCGTTGCACCGCGCGCTTTCGCGTGTTCGTATTCTTCCAGAACAACAGCGCCGGCGCCCTCCCCCATTAGAAATCCGTCGCGGTCTTTGTCATAAGGACGAGAGGCTTTTTCAGGTGTATCGTTAAACCCTGTCGTCATGGCGCGACAGGCGACAAAACTTGCAATACCCAGGCGACAAATCGAGGCCTCGCCGCCGCCCGCGACCATAACATCCGCATCGCCATAGGCGATCAAGCGGCCTGCATCTCCGATCGCGTGAGCCCCTGTTGCGCAGGCCGTCACAACGGAATGGTTCGGGCCTTTGAGACCGTGGCGGATTGAGATTTGGCCAGACGACAAATTGATTAGCATGGCAGGCACAACGAAGGGCGACAAACGCCGCGGCCCTTTTTCGTGCAAGAGTATAGAATTATCATATGTCGTGGCGAGACCACCGATACCTGACCCCATCAAGACGCCAGTGCGTTCCTGTGCTGTCTCAGACACCTCTGATGGATTCCAACCCGCATCAGCTAGTGCTTCGTCGGCTGCCGCGATTGAATAGAGAATGAAGTCGTCAATGCGTTTCGCATCGCGCTTACTCATCACATCATCTGGGTTGAAAATGCCTGATTGATCAGGTGAGCCCGCAAAAAACTTGGGGCCGCGCCCATCGGCGCGAGGGATGATGGCAGCGACTTTGCACGCAATATCGCTGACATCGAAATGTTCAATTTTGGAAGCTCCCGACTTTGACGCCAGGATGTTCTTCCATGCGGTATCAACACCGCACCCTACCGGAGTGACGAGCCCTAAACCTGTGACAACAACGCGTCTACGCATAGGGCTCCCCTTTAGTTCGGTTAAGGAATAAGCCTAGTCGACTTTAGAAGAGATAAACTTAACGGCGTCGCCGACAGTTTGAATATGCTCTGCGGCGTCGTCTGGGATTTCGATATCGAATTCTTCTTCAAACGCCATGACGAGTTCGACATTGTCGAGGCTGTCTGCGCCCAAATCGTCGATGAAGTGAGCTTTATCAGTCACTTTATCTTCTTCCACATCCAGATGTTCCACGACCATTTTTTTTACGCGGGCTAATACGTCTGACATAGGTTTTCCTTTGTTTTATTTCCGAAAGATAATCTTTTCGGGGTTAGGCACAGTAAATGGGGCGATATGTCAAAAAAGCAACCCCCTGCGCAATCGAAGCGCGGCCTAGCACACGATTCTTAGCCTGACTAGCACATATACCCGTCAATATCAGGGTTTATTTTACGTGCTAAGCCAGACCCAGTTCGCACTAGATCATCGCCATACCTCCGTTGACATGCAGTGTTTGCCCCGTGACATAGCCCGCTTCTTCACTCGAAAGATAAAGCGCGGCAGACGCAATTTCTGCGCCTGTCCCTAGTCTAGCAGCGGGAATTTTAGCCAATGTCGCCTCTCTCTGCGCGTCATTTAACTCGTCCGTCATGGGCGAGCTAATGAAACCCGGCGCGATGCAGTTGACTGTAATTCCGCGTGTTGCCACCTCTTGGGCGAGGGATTTAGAGAAGCCGATCATGCCTGCTTTGGACGCTGCATAATTGGTCTGTCCTGGGTTTCCAGTCACGCCGACAATGGATGTAATGCCAATGATTCGCCCCCAACGCGCCTTCATCATCGACCGCAGACAGGCCTTGGAGAGGCGGAAATAGGCTTCCAAATTGACTTTTTGCACCAAATCCCAGTCCTCTTGCTTCATCCGCATCAGAAGTCCATCGCGCGTGATACCCGCATTGGCGATCAATATGTCCACTGCCCCACCCATGGCCTCTTCCGCTGCCTTGGGCAACGCGTCAACAGCATCCCCGTCAGCCAGGTTACACGGCACAACATATGCCCGCTCACCTAGCTCGCTCGCCAGTCCTTCAAGCTTTTCAGCGCGTGTCCCTGATAGAGCCACTGTTGCGCCCTGCGCATGCAAGATACGCGCGATTTCACCGCCGAGGCCGCCCGTTGCACCCGTTACCAAGGCGCGTTTTCCGCTTAAATCAAACATAACTATCCTTTTATCTCTTTGGCGAAAGCCTCAAGGCTTTCAGGTGAATTCAGGGCGACGCCTTTGATGTCTTTGACTATGCGCTTCAGCATCGCGGTCAGGACTTTACCAGTGCCTGGCTCAGCAAATGTCTCAATTCCGTTTGCTGCCATCCACTCAATCGATTCGCGCCAACGCACACGGCCTGTCACCTGTGCGATGAGGTCATTTTTCAGTTGCTCTGGATCGGTAACGGGCATGGCTTGCACATTATTGATGATCGGAACAGACGGCGTATTAAAAGTCACATCAGCCAGCGCACCCCGCATGGCGTCAGCTGCTGGCGACATAATATCGCAATGAAACGGCGCTGAAACATTGAGCATCATCGCCTTTTTCACGCCCATCTCTGTCGCGGCGTCGCAAGCCGCTTGAACAGCGTCTGTCTCGCCCGATAGCACGATCTGTCCCGTGGCGTTGTCATTGGCGATTTGGCAAATGCCGTGTTTCGCGCCCGCAGCGGCAGCGGCTTCTGCGTCCTCTACAGAAGCCCCCAGCAAAGCCGCCATAGCGCCTTTACCGACAGGCACGGCGTTTTGCATCGCGTCCCCACGAATGCGAAGCAATTTCGCCGTGTCGCGCAAATTGATCACGCCCGCTGCGCAGAGCGCCGAGTACTCGCCCAGCGAATGGCCCGCCGCATATTTCGCTTCTGCAACATCAATACCAAAATCCTTGGCCAGAACTGTCATGGCCGCGATAGACGATGCCATTAGCGCGGGTTGCGTATTGGTTGTCAGGCTAAGGTCTTCGATCGGTCCCTCCCACATTAAATGCGAGAGCTTTTGTCGCAAAGCATCATCGACTTCTTCAAATATGTGGCGGGCGTTCGGAAAAGCTTCGGCCAAATCTTTGCCCATGCCAATGGATTGGGAGCCTTGACCAGGAAATGTAAATGCAAACGCCATAAAACCCTCAAATAATAACGTCTTAACAAGCTGCTAGCTTGGGGCGGGAAGGTCAACGCTTAATTCTTGAAATACCGAAAAACATAGCCTTTTTTGTATGAAATAGTGGAGTTTGACGCCCAAGTTTTACGCCTTGTTAACCACGTCAACCTAACCCATAGTTGAGTTAGATGTAGGGGATTCGCGTAGAATGCGCTTTTTCAAAAAAACCGAGAATAAGTCAGCGCGCGAAAAACGTGAGGCTGTTAAGCAAGACCTTGCAGATGCGATGGCCGAGCAAGCTGACCCTTCGACGCAGAAAGAGAATTTGCTCGATACATGGCGACAGTTGGAAGCAGAGGCTGAAGCTCTGAATACTAAACTAGACGACACCTCCGATATTGCAAAAGATCACAGCTCTGACGCAGATCAATATGACGTATCGCAAAATGCAGATACGCCCTCGCGCGACACTGCGATGAATTTCCTGCAAGACAGCGCAAGTGATTATCGTGAACCTCGTTTTTCTGCCAATCTTGGTCAGAAAACAGAGCGGATTGATGTGTCTCCCCTGACAAATCCACACACGAATACGGCGTCGCAAATGCAAGCCGAGCGCGAGACCACGAAAGCGCTAGACGTGAAAATTCCGTCTGCCTTTACGCGTGAAGAAGGGGCAGACCTCAATGCGATGCGCCTAGATGTGGCCCGCATTTCAGCAGATATTCAAAGCGGCGAAGAATTGTACCGCAGAGCGCAAAAGCGGATTGAGAATCTCACCGCTTTTGTCGAACGAGCCGAAGTTGACTTCTCGCTTCTCAACCGCCTTGAGCCTGAAAATCGCCGCCTGAAAGCCCGTAATCGTACGCTTGAAGCCGAGATCACGGACAAGCTGCGCAAGGTGCAAATTTTAGAGGCTGATCTGGAGAACCACCAGCGCCGTCTCTCAGAGCGCAATGCTGTGTTTGATGAGGTGCAAGGCAAGTTAGCCTTGGCAACCAACTCATTGCGCGAGTTTGAGCGTATGCTCAAAACAGCCCGCGAGAACGGGGAACGCAGTGCGCTGGCCGCTGAACGCGCTGAAAATTCGCTCGATGTGGAAAAGCGCGAAAATGAAATCCTGCGCCAGAAACTCGTTGAGATGTCAGTCAGCTTTGAAGAGAAGCAGTCTGGCTATATCGAAGCCAAAAAAGTTGCAGACTCGCTCGCCGTTGATGCCGAAGAGTTCCGCCAGACCGCCCAAGGCGCACAATCAGAGAATATTGATCTGCGCAACGCTCTTGATCATGCGCAGCTACAAAACAACCAAATGAAGGGTGAGATGGTCACGCTTCATGAGGAAATCCGAAACTTCAAAACGCAATATGAATTCAACATGATTGCGCGCGAAGACGAGATCATCGCAATGCAGGGCAAAATTGATGCTTTGCAAAAACAACTCGATATTAAAGACGAGATCATACGTAATGCCGCGCGTGACGTTACCGAGCTGCGCAAAATTCGGACGGCCCAAGACCTTGAGCGGGAACGCCTCGAAAGCACGATCACGCAGCAAGCCTATCAACTGGATCAAGCGCAAAGCGAGCTCCTAAAAACAAAGCAGGACGTGACCGATTTTGACCGCCGCTACCGCGATGTCGCGACTGCGCTGACCGTGTCGCAAGCACGCCGTAGCAGCAGTCCACCCGCCGAAACGCCTGATATTCAGCCCGCGCCACGATCCCCCGGTGAAGATCAATTTGCTCCGCTGACAGAACGCGCAGACTACAATCCAGATGAGTTTAGCGATCTGTCAGACGACGATATTATGGATCAAGTCACCGAGTTCAAACTCGGCCTGCGTAACGACATCGGTTAACCCCCGCCGCGCGAGACACTCGCGCCTGAATTAAGCGCTTGAACCTGCGTCATATCCCTGTATAAGCCCGCCATTCACCGGAAACGGTCTTATTTTATCTTGTCTGGCATGGGGTCAGACCCTGAAATAAGAGCCATCGCTAGAGTTTCGCCTTCACGAGCCTCCTGCGCCGTTTTCATAAAAATGAAGGACTATTATGTCTCTCTACGAGCACGTGGTTATTTCACGTCCGGACATCTCTTCCAACCAAGTGGAAGAATTCGTCCAAAACCTTGCCACAAAGATCGAAAATATGGGCGGCACTGTTGAAGGTGCTGAATATTGGGGTCTGCGTAATCTGGCTTACCGCATGAACAAAAACCGGAAGGCGCATTATTCGCTCCTGAAAGTCAATGCAGAGCCGTCTGTCGTTCTCGAAATCGAGCGCACGCACCGCATTAACGAAGATATTCTGCGTTATATGTCGATCCGCGTCGACGAATTCTCTGACGAACCGTCAGCTATTTTGAAAAAACGCGAAGAGCGCAAGCGTCGCGACAATAAGCGTGAGGACTAGGACCCATGGCCAAAGATCAGTTGAAAATTGAAAACCTGCCGTCACGGACATCGTTCCGTCGTCGTCGCAAAGTCTGTCCATTCTCTGGCGATAACGCCATTGCAATCGACTATAAAGACCCAAAAATGCTACAGCGTTATATGTCTGAAAAAGGCAAAATCGCCCCGTCACGCATTACGGCTGTCTCTCACAAGAAACAGCGCAAGCTGGCGCAAGCCATCAAACGCGCACGCTTTCTGGGCCTTCTGCCCTATGAAGTGAAGTAGGAGCGAACATCATGGACGTTATTCTATTAGAACGTATCGAAAAACTGGGAAACATGGGCGATGTCGTCACTGTGAAGCCTGGTTATGGTCGCAACTATCTGCTCAGCCAAGACAAAGCTCTGCGCGCAACGAAAGCCAATTTGGCCCGTTTCGAAGCTGAACGCGAATATCTTGAGCAGCGCAATGCTGAAAACCGCGAGAAAGCTGCGGCTGACGGGAAGAAACTCGAAGGCACATCCGTTGTCATCATTCGTAAGGCTGGCGATACAGGACAGCTTTACGGTTCAGTCTCTGCCCGCGATATCGCTGAAGACCTGACAGAGCATGGTGTGAGACGCAGCATGGTTGTTCTTGAGCAGCCTATCAAAGCGCTTGGTCTACACGATGTGAAAGTCAAACTTCACGCAGAAGTCAACGTGACAATCTCTGTCAACGTGGCACGGTCAGAAGAAGAAGCTGAGCGTCAAGCCAAAGGTGAAGACGTGATTGCGACGCAGCAAGCCGAAGAGCGCGCTGACGAAAAAGAAGCCAATCAGGAACGCGCCAAAGACGCTGTCTCAATGTTTGAAGGCGACGGCCCGGATGATGACTTCTTGGCACCTGAAGCCGAAGCTAATGACGGCCCAGTCACAGCCGGCAATGTGGGCGATAACTCCCCCAACGAAGCCGCCGTTGACGCGGGAAGCCCTGCACCAAAGCAAGACTAAGCGACCCCCGTCAAACAACGCTAAACAAAGCGCCCCGCCCTCGGACATCCCGAAGGCGGGGCTTTTTTATGGGGTGTTGGTGGGACCATCGTCACACCTGAAGGCTGATCGGGTGCGTTATAATTATCTGTCTGCCATGCGGATTAAACCTCGGCAGAAAAAAACATAATGACTTGTTCGCAGAGGGTGACGCATGGGGTTTTGTTCATGCCAGTATATCTGATTCTTAACTTGAACTCGCTGTTCATTCGGCGGCTAAAGGCGAAACTTCTTCTGCAAGTTTTTCAGAAAAATTCAGGACAACGATAGAAAAGTAAGACGCTAGGATTTCCGTCAAATTAGTGTTGCACAGATCAAGCCCGAAGCCGCACTCAAACTTTCTTCGCCTGCACGATATGCCCGTCGATGACGGTCTCGCCGAGGAGTTTCATGGCCTCTACGCGGTGCAAACCCTCTTGAAGGACATAGCGGTCTTTGCCAAGGCGCACGTAAATGGGCATTTGCAGGCCGTTCTCAAGGATGTCCTCCGCGAGTGGTTCGATCTTGCTTTCGTCTAGCGTTTTACGCTTCGCAGACGGCACGTAGATTTTGGCGATAGGCACATCAACGACACGCATAGACATCTCCCAGTTTTGATTGCTATGATTAGCGAGAACGACAACGCCGTGCAACGCAGGATTTATGACCAAATTTGCTTTTCCCCCCGCCGACCCTATCAGCCTCCCCATCGCGGGGCGGGACGAGCGTTTTCCTGTGCGACGCATTTACTGCATTGGCAAGAACTATGCCGCGCATGTGAAAGAAATGGGCGGTGATGCCAAGCGGTCAGAGCCTGTATTCTTTACCAAAGCCGCCGAAACGATCGTGCATAGCGGAGCAGATATTCCCTACCCGCCTAACACGAAAGATGTTCATTTCGAGGTTGAATTAGTGGTCGCTATTGGGCCAGATACAAGCATTTTTGGCTATGGCGTCGGCATTGATTTGACACGTCGCGATTTGCAGGCCAGCGCGAAATCATCTGGTGGTCCTTGGGCGCGTGCGAAGAACTTTCACCGCTCTGCCCCCTGCTCTGCAATCACACCCGCTGCGGGGCTTGATCTATCCCACGCAAGGATCGTTCTGCGTAAGAACGGCGATATTGTGCAGCACGGAGAGCTGTCAGATATGATTTGGAATGTCGATGAAATCATCGCCCGCCTGAGCGCAGATATGGATCTACAAGCGGGTGACCTGATCTATACAGGGACGCCCGAAGGCGTTGGCCCTGTGCGGGTCGGCGATGAATTGTCAGGCGGGATTGAAGGGCTAGAACGGATTACAGTCCGCTTCGTCTAGCGTAATAAGTCTAGCCCTCAGCCTCAGCCTTTGCCCTAACGTCTGACGACAGTATCTTCGAGCGCGAAGACTTCTGGGCGAATGTTTTGCAGGACTTCACCAGCCGAGAAGACATTGGCGTCTTTGGTGCCTGTGACTGACTGCAATAGGCGCACTTCAATCTCTTCCGTAATGCGTTTACCTTGCAGGGCGCGGGCGACGTCATTAATGCCGATGCCAACCCCGACAGACATACCGCCGCGACGATAGCCACCAGAGCTGGTGCCGATTCCGATAGAACTCGACACGCCAGAGCGGCGATTGTCTTCATATGTCCCGCCAGAGAGAACTTTGAAGTGTGAGTATCCTTCAGCTTCGGCGATTTCCGCGGCGCGGCGTAAGGCGAAATCACGCGCTTCATTGGCACTCCGCGCCGTATAGGAAATACGGAAGCGGTCTTGCTCAATGCGTGTATTGCTAAAGCCGAGCTGTGATCCACCGTCTGACGGGCCGTAAGTCGTTGGGCCAGTTGCGCAACCGCTTATGACAAGGACGGCAGATAGTAACAATAATTTCTTCATTTCGGAGACTCCTTTCCATCGTTATACAGGATTGTTATCAAATGGAAAATAGAGGTTGCAGTTGTAGAGCAGCGCAACAGACACGCGCGAGAAGCCTTGTTAATTTGACATTGGCAGAGTATAAAATGATATGGCTCATACGACCGATGACATTCTTATGCCACTTGCCGTTGCTGTCATCATTGACTCAAAAATCCGTGACCCCGAATATCATGCCTTCGTCGAACGGGCGCATGGGCTGCTGCAATTATTTGATAAACCCCCTATGACCGACGCGGAATTGCGGACTTGGTTTGATACCCAAAAGGGCGAGTTGACTGAGCTTCTGACAAGTAAACGCCGCAACACGACTATTTTGAAAGTTTTATCAAAATTTGAGGATGATGTTGAGGTGGAGAATATTTACGACGCGATGGTATCGATTTCAGTCAGTGATCGCGAATTTGTTCAAGAAGAATCGGATTTGATCAAATCAGCGGGGGCGATTTGGGGCTTTGCCAAACCACCCATTAAAGTTGATCGCTAGCACAGTAGAGATAACAGGGTAGAGATAGCAGAACGATGACAAAATTCTTAGATTCTGATGGAATTTACGAGGCTGTGCGCGATATTTTCGCTGTCACAGTCCTGCTCGATAAACGCGAGCGTGACCGCGAAATGATAGAATATACGCATGCAACAATGTTGCATAATCATAAATTGCGGCCCAATAAAATTCTTTCACGACATAAAATTTTGGACGAATTTGAAGCGCGCAAAGACTACCTCGCCAAAGCGATCGCCTCTGACCATGAGGACAGCTATAAGGTCGCGCTGCTGGGGCGGATCAAAGACGAAAAACTGCAGCGTAGCGTGTTAAGTTCGATTTTTACGATTTCAGTCTGTGATTACGAGCTGCACGATGAAGAAAGTGATTTCATCCGCAAAGCGCTCAGCATCTGGAAAACAGACATGCCGACCAGTTCGGAGCTTGACGCGGTGGGCTAAGGGCAAACGCCCTCTTATCATCGAAGACATAAATGACCCGCCACGAGACGGGTCATAAACGATTAAGCGTCTAACGCTTCTTTGCGGCGGCTCGCTTTTTTACGCTCATGCTCTAGCAAAAAGCGCTTGCGAATACGGATCGTTTCTGGTGTCACTTCAACCAATTCGTCATCATTGATGAATTCCAAAGCGTATTCCAAAGTTACCTGAATCGGGGTCACCAAAACAACGGCTTCATCCGTGCCAGAAGCACGAACATTGGTGAGTTGCTTGCCTTTCAGCACATTGACGACCAAGTCATTATCGCGCGCATTAATGCCAACAATCATGCCCTCATAAACTTCTTCGGCGTGACCGATGAACATTTTACCACGATCTTGTAGGTTCCACAGCGCAAAGCCAGCGGCTTTCCCTGCGCCGTTGGAGATCAACACACCCTTCTGACGACCGCCGATCAGGGCTTTTGTGCGAGGCTTATACGCATCGAAATTGTGATAGAGCAGGCCTGTGCCCGATGTCAGCGTCATAAATTCAGAGCGAAAACCGATCAGGCCGCGCGTTGGAATTTGGTAGTCCATCCGCACACGGCCATTTCCGTCTGGCACCATGTCTTGCAAATTCCCTTTGCGCTCGCCCAGTTTTTCCATGATCGAACCTTGATGATCGGCCTCAACGTCGACCGTCAAAGATTCCCATGGCTCGCACATTTCGCCATCAATCTCTTTATTAATCACTTGCGGGCGCGAGATCGCAACTTCGTAGCCTTCGCGGCGCATATTTTCGATCAGGATGGAGAGGTGAAGTTCGCCGCGGCCAGAGACCCGAAATTTATCGGCTTCTTCCAACTGCTCAACGCGGAGCGCCACATTGTGTATCAACTCTTTATCAAGGCGGTCTTTGATATTCCGCGATGTAACGTATTTACCTTCGCGTCCCGCAAAGGGGCTATCGTTTACTTGGAACGTCATAGAGATTGTTGGCTCGTCGACTGACAATGCGGGCAGTAGGTCAACATGGTCAGGATCGCAAATCATGTCGGAAATGCCGAGATTGTCGATGCCCGTGAAACAACAAATATCACCAGCCGAAACACTGTCCTGCTTGACACGTTCAAGGCCCATAAAGCCGAACAGCTCTAGCACTTTGGCTTTGCGTTGTTTGCCGTCAGGGGTCGCGACAACGACTTGCTGGTTACGGTTTAACTTACCCCGCACAACGCGGCCAATACCGATCACACCTGTGTAAGAGTTATAATCCAATGCCGAGACTTGCAGCTGCACAGGGCCATCAGGATCAACATTTGGAACAGGGGCATGTTTCACTATTGCGGCCAGCAAATCGTGCATGTCTTCTTTGACAGTATCAACCGTATCAGAGGCCCAACCGTTCAGCGCAGAGGCGTAAACAACCGGGAAGTCCAACTGCTCGTCTGTCGCACCAAGGCGGTCAAACAAATCAAATGTCTGGTCCACAACCCAATCAGGGCGTGCGCCGTTCCGGTCAACTTTGTTGATCACAACGATGGGCTTAAGACCTTGCGCCAGAGCTTTCTTCGTCACGAATGTCGTCTGCGGCATTGGGCCTTCGACAGCGTCCACGAGCAGCACCACAGAATCGACCATAGACAAAACGCGCTCAACCTCACCGCCAAAGTCTGCATGGCCTGGGGTATCGACGATATTAATGCGCCAATCTGTGTCTTCGCGGTCTTTCCAGCGCAGGGCTGTGTTCTTGGCGAGGATCGTAATCCCGCGTTCTTTTTCGATGTCATTGCTGTCCATCACGCGCTCGGCCTGCTCCCCGCGTTCGTCCAGCGTGCCGGACTGGCGAAGGAGCTTGTCAACGAGGGTCGTTTTGCCGTGGTCAACGTGGGCCACGATGGCGACATTGCGCAGTGTCTTGATGGAGTCTGTCATGGGAAAGTCTTCAATCTATTTGGTTCGCCCGCGCATTAACGCACGGAGCGCCAAAGTCTAGGGGGGAATACAGAAGTTAGGCGCATTATTCTAATTCTGAGATTGATAATTGGCGCAAGTCAGCCCACATTGCGCCTATGCGAACAGATACAGCCCCCACCCCGACACTTCTGAAAAACTACAAGCCGCCGAATTTTAAGATCGACAGTGTTTATCTCGATTTTGACCTGTCGCAGAAAAAGACACGCGTAAAGTCAAAGATGCAAATTACGCGCGTGGCGGCGGGCGATCTGGAACTGGACGGGGAAGAGATCAATTTGGTCAGCGTGACCGTGAATGACAAAGTGTTGAGCCGCTCGAACTATCGCCTGACACAGAACAAACTGATCCTGACCAAACTGCCAGATCAATTCACGCTAGAGATCGAGAACACTGTTGACCCCTCCGCAAACTCGACCCTCATGGGGCTTTACGTATCTGGCGGGCGGTTTTGTACGCAGTGCGAGGCCGAGGGCTTTCGCCGTATCACCTATTATCTTGACCGCCCTGACGCGATGTCTGTTTTCACTGTGCGGATCGAAGCGCCCAAGAAATCTTATCCCTACCTTCTCGCCAATGGCAATATGATCGAGAGCGGCGATGCGAGCAGCACGCGCCACTACGCCGTCTGGCATGACCCTTTCCCCAAGCCTGCCTACCTTTTTGCGCTGGTCGCGGGGGAATTTGATATATTAGAGGATAGCTTTACGACGATGAGTGGGCGGCACATTCCGCTCACAATCTATGTTGATCCTGGCGATGCAGGGCGAGCGGAATACGCGATGGACGCGCTCAAACGCTCCATGAAATGGGACGAGGAAGCGTTTGGTCGCGAATATGATCTAGACAGATTTATGATCGTCGCCGTGCGTGATTTCAATTTCGGTGCGATGGAGAATAAAGGCCTGAATATCTTTAACTCCTCGCTCCTACTAGCCGATGCAAAAACGGCAACCGACATGAATTTCGAGCGCATCGAGTCTGTTGTCGCGCATGAATATTTCCATAACTGGACGGGCAACCGTATTACCTGCCGTGACTGGTTTCAGCTGTGCCTGAAAGAGGGCTTCACCGTTTTCCGCGATCAAGAGTTTTCGGCAGATCAGCGCGGCGCGGCTGTGCAACGCATCAAAGATGTGCGCGCCCTTCGCGGTCGTCAATTCCCAGAAGATAACGGCCCCCTCGCCCATCCCGTGCGGCCGAAGGAATATCTCAAGATCGATAATTTCTACACCGCTACAATTTACGAGAAAGGTGCAGAAGTTATTCGCGTCTTGAAAACTTATCTGGGTGCGGAGAAATTTCGCCAAGGGTCAGATCAATATTTCATAGATCGCGACGGCACGGCGTCGACCATTGAAGAGTTTTTGGAGAGCTTTGAAACGGCGACGGGTGAAGATCTCAGCCAGTTCATGCGGTGGTATGAGCAGGCTGGCACGCCCCGCCTCACTGTGACCGAGGACCGCTCTCTAACCACGCCGACAGCCGCGCATAAAATCACCTTTGCACAGAAGACCCCGCCAACGCCTGGGCAGGCTGGAAAAGCGCCAGTCGTTCTTCCCATTAAATGGCAATTAATTAGCGATGACGGCCCCGTAAATGAGCCGCAAATGACTGTGCTGACTACCGCAGAGGACACTGTGTCCCTGCCGCGTCAGACCGTTGAGACAACGCTTTCAGTGCTGCAAGATTTTTCGGCGCCAGTCATTCTTGAGATAGAGCGCTCAACGCAAGATCAACTTCGCTTGATGGGCCAAGACCCCAATGCCTTTAACCGCTGGGAGGCAGGGCAAGCTTTGGCTCGGAGGCTGCTAGGTAATATGACTAAGTCAATTACGACGGGCAGAACACCGAAAGCTGATCGTGCTTTACTGGGCTATTGCAATGCGCTTCGGTCAACTTTAACATCGACTGAATTTGATAATCAATTCAAGGCTTTGTGTCTCACACTTCCATCACATACGGATATTTTGCAAAGCGCAAAACAAAGCGACCCGCTGGCGATTGAGCATGCGTTGAACTGGCTGTCCCGCGCGGTGGGGGAACATTTGCAAAGCGATCTTCTGACGACTTATCATGCCTTAGAAAGCGATGCACCGTTCCGTCCTGATGCCGATAGCGCTGGTCGCCGCGCGCTGCGCAACCGGTGTTTGGCCCTGCTGGCATCTGCCAAATCACCTGTCGCCGCGACGCTCGCCACGGAGCAATATAAAACAGCTGATAACATGACCGACGAGATTTCTGCGCTGGTCTCCCTTACCCGCTTGGGTGGGCAGCGTGTTAAGCATGTCATGGATGATTTTTATAATCGCTGGAAAGCTAAACCTCTGGTCATTGATAAGTGGTTTTCGGTCCAATCCATGCGACACCATGCGGGCGGCATTGACGCTATTCGCGCGCTTACGGAACATGCTGACTATGCGCGAAATAATCCCAATCGCGTCCGCTCCTTGGTCGGCGGGTTTGCGCATGGCAATGTCGAATTATTCCATAAACTGGACGGCTCAGGTTATCGCTTCTTCACAGAGCAGGTCATGGATATGGACACACGCAATCCAAGCGTCGCCGCAAGATTGCTCGGCGTGTTTGAAGTGGGCCGCAAATTAGATAAAACTCGCCAAGCGCTGATCCAAGACGAACTTGCTAAAGTTATCGCATCCAAACCGTCCAAAAATGTGCTAGAAATCGCGCAAAAGATGAAGACCGGTTAACCTTGCCTCCTAACTAGATTTTAGGTCTAATTCGCTATGCAATGCGGATGACAGAATTACGCACAGCAAAAGGGTTTCGCGACCATGTGTCGGAGCAAAGGTTTTCCGTGCTGCGGCAGCCGATTGTTGACCTGAAAGACGGCCATATTCATCACTATGAATGGCTCGTGCGTTTTGACGATGACGATCACCTCGAAGGCGTTATCCGTCCAGCGGAAATTAGCGGTGTGATCCGAGATCTTGATCTCTCAATGTTGGCCCAAGCGATTTTGGTCTTGAATGAAAACCCCCTCGGCGCAGGCATTGCGATTAATCTGTCAGGGGCATCTGTTGACAAGAAGTCTTTCAAAGGCGCCGTGTTGGCCTGCCTCACCGCGCTGGAAGCCTCTCCGACCAAGCTGATCATCGAGCTGACGGAGAGCTGGAACATGAAGTCTCTGGAACTGGCAGAGAGCTTACTGACGGAGCTAAAAACGCGGGGACATCCTGTGTGTTTGGACGATGTCGGCGCGGGGGCGGCCTCTATTCGTTATCTGCGCGCGCTGCCTGCCAACTGGTTAAAAATTGACGGAGGGTTTGTCGCTGCCGCCCTCAATTCCATGCGAGATCGCGCAATTTTATCAGCGCTATTATCCTTACGCGAAGCGCTAGATGTGCGCTTTATCGCTGAAGGGGTCGAGACCGAAGAACTGAAGGCTTTCGTGACGCGATTAGGTTTTGACGCTGCGCAGGGATATGCCATCAGAAAACCAGAGCTAGAAACGCGAATTACCGTTTAATTTGAGCGAATATTAAGCCCTTGGTAACACCTCATTAACTACGTTTGCATCGACCTCCATATACCTTCTAGGTTAGAAGTATAAGGGTTGATTCGAATCAAGGGAGACGGCGTGCAGTCAGGCGCAGCAAAATCTAATGTGCCACCGCGCCCTGTGGTCCCACCAATGCCTGGGAAGGCTGCGCCTACACAAAGTGCTGCACCGCAAGCCCGCGCGACGTTTTCACGCCCGTCTGGCACCACCGCCCCGTCCCGCCCGAACATACCAACACCTGGAACAAGTCTAAACAAGTTGACGAAACGCATTGGCGGACGAAATTCGTTTAAGCAACTCCTCCTCAGCACGCTGGCCTTTTTTGCGTTATTTACGATTTTGGCGACGTCCAAATTCATCAATGATCACTCGCACTACAAAGCCGCAGAAACAGAGGCTTTCCAGACCGAACTCGCGGTTAGCGCGCGCAATGTGGCGCAAACTTTGGACCGTGAAATTGCTTGGATGGATACGGCATTATCGCTGAAAGGTAGTCCGCAGCAAGTTATCAACTTCGTCGCACGAGGACCAAGGGTCGCCGGTACCGCTTTGATCGATACAGCCGGCACAGTCATCGCTAGCACACCAGGCGCAGGCGCCCCTCTGTCGGCGGTTGATCGCCGTAACTTTCCCAATGGCGGGGTAAAGGTCACCTCTCTAATTTCTGATACGGGCAATGTGACACCCGTCGTCATTCGCAAAACGGGCGATGCCTATCTTGTTGTCGCGCTCGCGCCCTATACGTTGATCGGAAACACTGTGGGCGAGCGTAGTTTGATTGAAGCGGGCGGTCGCGTGATTGACGGGAAACCAGACGTCGCACGACAAGGTGTCATGGGATATTACAAACTAAGCCCTGCGCGCTTAAGCGACCTGACCAAAGGCGCACATAGCGAAAAGGTCGTCACGCACACACGCGGCAAAGACAGTATTTGGCTAGGCGCAGCTAAGATTCCGAATTCTTATTTGACGGTCGTTGAAAGCCTGCCGCGTGGAGTGTCGCCCGGGCTAAAGCAAAACATCATCCTCTTTGGCTTGCTCTTTATTGGCACGGCTTGGCTGATTTGGGCTATCATGTCCCAGCTTCTCAAGCAGCTTGATGCTGTGCGGAAGCAACAAGACGAAGATGAAGTCTCTCGTCGTCGCTACCAAGCCGCGATTGACGGCAGTCGTGGCGGGGTTTGGGAAATCGATCTGCTCCGCAATAAAGCGTATCTCTCGCCCTCTCTTGCCAAATTATTTGGCATGCCAGAGCGCGAAACGCATATCACTCTGCCGCAATTTCTTGGGCTGTTCACGGCGGCTGATCGGGACAAGCTTTATCACACGATTCGTCGCTGCCACGTGACAGGTGAATTTGATATGGACTTGGGCGTGGCCCACCTCCCCGTATTCATTGCGGTGAACGGCAAGCCGTCAATGCACAACACAAACCAGGCCAAGATGGTCACGGGAATGGCCCTTGACGTGACAGAGGCTCGCGGATCTAAAATGCGGCTGCAATCTGCCGAAGCCCGTCTGCACGACGCACTTAGCTCAATGAATGATAGCTTTGTGATTTGGGATCAGATGGATCGGCTTGTCCTGTGGAATGCGAAATTTGAAGATTTCTTCGGCTTCGTTTCCGGTAATTTGCAGCAAGGTATGGAGCACTCCTTAATCGAGTATCATTCCAACAAAGCCGTTGATGAAATATTCCGATTAGAAGATGGCAAGGGTAGTGAAATCCTACTCAAAGATGGTCGCTGGGTGCGCTATCTCGAAACTTACACAAAAGATGGCGGCCGCGTGAGTATCGGCACAGATGTGACAGGTATCCGGACGCGGGAGCAGCAATTACAAGTCAATCAGGACGCGCTGGAACGCACCATTAGTGTGCTGAAAAAATCGCAAGTCCGTATCGTCGAACTCGCTGAAAATTATGAGCAAGAGAAAATCCGTGCCGAGGAAGCGAACCAATCAAAATCTGAATTCCTTGCCAATATGTCTCATGAATTGCGGACGCCTTTGAACGCAATTAACGGCTTTTCTGACATTATGAAAAAAGAGTTGTTTGGGCCGCTCGGCGATCCCCGCTACAAAGAATATGTCAATGACATCCTTTTCTCAGGCCAGCACTTACTGAGCTTGATCAACGATATTTTGGATATGTCTAAGATTGAAGCGGGTAAAATGACGCTCAATGTTGAGGCCATGCAGCTCAACGAAATGATCGAACAAGTGCTACGGATCGTGCGAGGGCGGGCCGAAGAAAACCGCCTCAAACTTGTCTATAATAAGGTCGATACGCAAGAGATCGAAGCAGACCCGCGCGCTGTGAAACAAATTCTGCTCAATCTTGCGACCAATGCGATCAAGTTTACGCCCGAGGGCGGCGTCGTTCGCATCGCGGTTGAGCCGAAGCAGGCGGGCCTGATCGTGCGCGTGTCGGATACTGGTATCGGCATTTCGCAAGAAGACATCGCGCGCCTCGCACAACCATTCGAGCAAATTGATAGCCAGCACTCGCGTCAACACGAAGGCACGGGTCTTGGGCTTGCGCTATCGAAATCGCTTGTTGAACTCCACGGTGGTAACTTCTCGATTGAGAATACTGTGGGGCAAGGTACAACCGTCATCTTCACGCTGCCGAGCCGTCCGCCCGCGCAGAAAGCAATCGCTGATGACAATGAAGTCGGCAATGAAATTTCCCGTCTGGCGCAAGATATTGCTGACGTTCTGAACGAAGGAAGCGTCAATCAGGCGATCCCTGCAGATCAATCTGTTCCCACCTATCGACCCACAGAATTTGACCCTCATGGCGGACAGATCGCGCCGCATGCTGCTGCGCCAAATCCGCAAGCCCCGCCGCAAGTGCAAGCCGCACCGCCGCCCTATGTTCCGCAGGACAATTCTTCCGCAGCATAAATATGGGGTGATTAAGTTACGCTAAGGCTCACACGAATATTGCAAAATGCTTTATTCTGCCGCCTGTTTGTTGGGGGTATCATCTAAGACCACTGATCGGCGACGCGGGAAGATCAGGCTCGCAGACAAGCCCGGAGCCTCGCCGTCTTCGCCGAAACCATCATCCATCTTAAACTCGGCGCGGTGAAGGTCGGCAACAGCATCGACGAGCGCCAGACCCAGCCCACTCCCAGGTAGGGTGCGGCTTTTATCCAGGCGCACAAAGCGTTCTTTGACCCGCTCACGATCCCAAGACGGCACACCCGGCCCATCATCAATGACTGCGATCACCGTGCGCCCCTGACGGCCTTTGCGACACTCTAAATGTATCTTGCCGCCACGCGGCGTATATTTAATCGCGTTTTCCAGCAGATTCGAGACCGCTTGAGAGAGCAGGCCTCGATCGGCCAAAATCTGTGTTTTATCGGAAATGTCCGCTGTGAATGTCAGACCCGCATCTTCGCAAGCGGGTTCATACAGTTCGGCCAGATCATCCAATATCGGCTTTGGGTTGAGAGGTTTGAGAAGTTCGCGGCGTTCGCCTGCCTCAAGCCGTGCAATCCGCAGGACACTGTCAAATGTCCCCAGCAGCATGGCCGCGTCTTCAGAGGCCGCTAGCAATATCTCGGCTTCAGGCTTGTCGCCCAATTCCACTGCCGCGCTCTCGAGGCGTGTGCGTAGGCGCGTCAGAGGCGTCCGTAAATCGTGGGCCACGCTATCGCCAGCATAGCGCATGGCTTTCATCAGGCGGTCAATATGGTCCAGCATAGCATTGAGATGCTCGGCCAGCATATCCATTTCGTCTTCGGAATAATTTCGCGGCGCACGACGGTCCAGTTGCCCCGCCCGCACATCCGTGGCCAATCGGTTAAACGCTTCAACCCGACGTGCAAATCGACGGGAGACAAACCAAGATGAGATCAACCCGAGTAGCGCCGCTAAGCCAATCGCTGGCACCAGTGTGCGTGAGATTTTATCGCCCGTTCGCGAAATTGCCTCGACATCGCGCCCCACGATAACGCCCGCAATCGGTTCCTCATCGAGTAAGATTTGCCCTGTAATACCTCTCGCACGGCGCTCTTTGTATTCGGCATTATCGTAGCGGGTATCGGAATAAATAAAGCTGACCTTTTGGTAGGTCACGCCCTCATTGCCCGGCAAAACCACTTCGACAGCTTCTGTTTGCTCGCCAGAGCTATTCATCAGATTACCTTGGGAGAAGCGTGGGGTCTGCACTAGATACAGCCCCTCAAAGGTAGCTCCGCGCGTTGTCATGGCTGTCCCGACCGCTTGGATACCGCCGAGATTGTAAATCCGCTTATAGTCTAGCGACTCCAAACTACTCTCGGCTGGTAGGTTGCCGAGCGCCACGGCCGTTTCGATCGCTTTGAGACCTGCCGCGTCGTAGATGTTTTGAAACTCGCCAATCTCGTCTTCCAATACACTATCAACGCGCTGCAATTCGGTGCTGATCATGGAGTAGTAGACAACGCTCAAAGCGGCTCCCACGGAAAAAACCGTCAGGAGCGCGCCGAGAAGCGAGAGGCGGAACAATGTGTTCCGCAATAGTTTTTGAAGAGCTTGCAACACGAACAGCCCTTAGCGGATGCAGGGCTAGACCTGCAACCGATATCCCGCACCGCGCACAGTGTGGAGGAGCGGTTCATCGAACTCTTTGTCGATCTTACCGCGCAAACGAGAAATATGAACATCAATCACATTCGTTTGGGGGTCAAAGTGGTAATCCCAAACTTTTTCGAGCAACATCATACGGGTGACCACCCGTCCTGCATTGCGCATCAGACATTCCAGCAAACGAAACTCGCGCGGCTGCAGCAAGATTTTCTGCCCGGCACGACGCACGGTTCTAGCCAGCAAATCCATTTCCAGATCGCCGACTTTTAGCTTCGTCACCGCCGCAGACGGATCAGACCGTCGACCAATGGCTTCAACGCGCGCCAATAGCTCTGTGAAAGAATAGGGCTTGGCGAGGTAATCATCGCCGCCCGCGCGAAGACCTTCGACCTTGTGATCGACTTCGCCCAAAGCGGACAGGATCAACACGGGGGTCACATCTCCGTCTTCGCGGAGGTCAGCCAGCAATGACAAACCATCGCGCTTTGGCAACATGCGGTCGAGGATCAGGGCGTCATAATCAGCGGCGCGGGCCATTTCTAAGCCTAATTCACCATCGGCAGCTAGATCAACAACGTGACCTGCCTCCATTAGTCCTTTTCGGACATATTCAGCCGCGACTTCGTCATCTTCGACAACTAGTAAACGCATTTTTTTCTCCATAGGTCCCCACCCAGTTTTGTTGATGATTCGGTTGATTAAAGCGGTAGTGGCAGCACCATATATGTCTCCTGCCCGTCTTTTCGCCGCACATTGACGACAAGACCATCTTGCTGCGCGATTTTGGCGTTTAGGACAATGGACTTAAACTTCGCCACTTCTGTGATCGGTTGCGCATCTGCGTCCAGCAACACCATGCCCATTTTAAAGCCAGCCGCCTCGGCGTCACTACCCGGGTCGACAGCTTCGACGTAGACGCCAACTTGGTCAGAGCGCATGCCAATGGCTGTGCGGAATTCTGCAGATAAATCGAGCAAGTGCAAACCCGTATCGATGTTGACTTTGGCATGGGGTGTTTCTTTGGGCGGGGGCGGCGGGAGGCCTTGGCTGATCGCGTTGGCCCGCTCAATGTCGGCTTTCTCTGGACGCTCGCCGATTGACAAATCAATCTGATAGGCTTTCTCATCGCGCTCATAGATAATCTTAGCAATGGCGCCAGGGCGCAGCGCCGCGATCGCGCGAGTGGCCTCAACGGAATTGCGCACGGCCTGATCATTGATGCGTAGAATGATATCATCGACTTGCAAGCCGTAAGTATCAGCTGGGCCACCTGCGACAACATTATTGATCGTGGCGCCTGCTTTGAAAATTCCAGGCTGTCCGTCCATTTCAAACGTCGCCGTGCGAAGTCCTGCGCCGAGATAGCCCCGACGGACTTTGCCGTCCGCGCGGATTGCGTCCACGACTTCGAGTGCCGTGTGATGCGGGATCACGAAAGCAATACCAACGCTGGCCCCTGTGGGGGAGTAAATCGCGGAGTTTACGCCAACAACTTTACCGTCCAGATCAAAGAGCGGACCACCCGAATTGCCTCGGTTAATCGTGGCATCCGTCTGGATATAATCAACGTAGGAGCCGCTCTCGACACGTTCCCGCCCGATAGCAGATATAACGCCTAGAGAGGTCGACTGACCAATGCCAAAAGGGTTGCCAATCGCCACCACCCAGTCGCCAATACGGATGCTTTCTCCCGAGTGGAAGTCGACATGTGGGATTTGTTTGGTTGTTTGAATTTGCAGCAAAGCAAGATCTGTCTCTTCATCCGTGCCAATGATTTTAGCCGGGAATTTGTCGCCATTGTTAAACTCAATATCAATGAAGGTGCCACCTTCGATGACGTGATAATTGGTGACGACCTCTAGCTTGTCTGAAATTACAAAACCCGAGCCTTGGCCCTCTGATGTCGTCTCGCCGTTTTCTGTTGTCACAACGATGTTCACAACGGAAGGGCTGACATTCGCCACGAGGTCCGCAATCGACGGCAGCGAGCTGACAGGCGCGGTCATCATATTGAGAGGGGGAGAATTGAGCGTGGTTACACTTGGCCCAAGAGGCAGCGCAGCCTCAGAGGTGGCAGGTGGGTCTGTTGGGGCCAGATCATAAAGCTCGATGACTGGCTGCGCCGGGTCGTTTGTTGACGGAACGGCCCGCGTTTGGCCTTGACCTAAATCGCGCAATGGGACGAAATCTTGTTGAGTTGTTTGAGAACTAGGCGACTGCGCTTGGGTCGGATTACTCAGGTCGTTAATTGCAGGTGTCATTTGTGCAGACCCCGAAAACGGCACAGCGACAAGTGCCGTTGCAAGCATAGCAGTTTTAAATTTTTGTCTGGAATTTGGGACGATAATTGACACGATGTTTCCTTGCTTCGATGCGCAACCTGACAGGTGGCACGTAACCTCAATCTTTCCATAACATGACGAAAGCGTCATGTTAGTGGTGTTTATCGAGATAGCAGCAAAAAGAGGTTGTTTTTGGGCATGTCCCGACGTGTGACCTGATTAAACCCGTGCTTTGCAAATATATGCTTAACACTTGCTAAATCTCTCACACCCCATGCGGGATTTCGGGATTTCAAGGATTGGTCAAAGTCGAGATTGGAGGGCGCCGAATCTTCGCCCTCTAAGAACGGTCCGTATAAGCAAATAATGCCGCCTTCAGCGACACACGCTGACGCTCCGTTAGCCAAACCCAAAGTGGCTGCCCAGGGCGCAATATGAATCATATTTGCGCAAAAGATCGCATCATATGGCCCCATACGCGAAGCCCAATTCGTCGCCGTAACGTCGAGGTTGATCGGAGACGTCAGCGCCAATCCGACATGTTCAATCCAGGCTTGCTGGCTAACGCGAGAGGCTGCATCGGGATCAGAAAATTGCCACAATAAGTCGGGTCTTTTTTCTATTGCCGCAATCCCGTGTTCCCCTGTGCCAGAGGCAATTTCTAGGACTTTCGAATTTTTAGCCAGCGTCTCTGCGAGAACATCTGCAATAACGTCTTTATTTCGACCTGCACTCGGTGAAAATAAGCGACCTTTTTTTGCGTCGCGGTCTTCTAGGGCAATCGGGGGCTTGTCAGACATAAAACCTACCCCTTCGCACGCGGTAAAACGAGAGTGGCTTTCAGCCCGCCAAGCTCTGACTTTGCGAGGGAGATATGCCCTTTATAGGCGCTGGCCAAATCATCAACAATCGACAAGCCGAGCCCGCTGCCTGGCGTCGCTTCGTCAAGCCGCGCACCTCGTTTGAGCGCTTCAGCGTAATCCGCCTCCGACAAGCCTGGCCCGTCATCCTCGATCGTGATTTCCATGAGTGTATCATCTGACATGTGAGAGATATTGATCGCAATCGTTTCAGTTGTCCACTTCGCCGCATTGTCCATCAGGTTACCGGCCATCTCTTCAAAATCCCTCCGAGCCCCGCGGAAAGTCAGACCTTTCTGACCTGTTTTTTTGATCTGTAGATTTTTGTCGCGGTAGATACGTGGCAATGTCCGCACAAGCCCATCAATCACCTCATCTATTGGAGTCATTACGCCAATCGCTTGACCTCGCGCGGCCGCTCTAGCGCGCCGTAAATGGTGATCAACTTGCGAGGCCATTGTTTCGGTCTGGCGCAAGACGATGTCTGAGGGTGTTTTGGTCTGATTTCGCGCTTCATTTTGCAAAACAGCTAGTGGCGTTTTCAACGCATGAGCCAAATTTCCAACATGTGTTCTCGCCCGCTCAACGATATTTTTATTATGCGAAATCAATGAGTTAAGCTCAATCGCAAGAGGTTGAATTTCTGGCGGATAATCGCCGTCCACTTGCGCCGCATGCCCTTCCCTAACATCGACGACACGATCTCGTAGAGCAAAAAGCGGCTTCAAGCCAATCCGCACTTGCGCCCATATCGCCGCCACCAAACCAAGCGTCACCATTGTTAACAGCAAAATCGCGATGATCGCAAATCGGCTGATTGATCGCGAGACTGGCCTGCGATCTGCCCCTGCGAGAACGATCACGGGTTGCTCCATATTGGGCAGCACAACTTGCCGCGCCAGGACACGCAACGGTTCATTTGCATCAGGCCCGACCGCAGATGTCCGAATGAAATCCCCCGCCCTTTCTTGCAAATCAGAAGTCGCGTGATCTTGCAGTGACAAAGTCGAACCATACAAGGATCGCGAGGCGAGCAAAACGTCTAGCGGCTCCCCAGCCACTTCTCGTCCAATCAACCAATACCGCCCTGATAACGCCCGCTGAAAGTCATCGTCCTGCGGTTCCCGTGTCAGACGCACAGCCCCAGATTCGTCGACTTCTGCAGAGGCAATCAATGACGTCACCGCACTCTCTAACGGCGCATCAAAGCTGCGATAGATGGTGTCGCGATAGAGTAAGGTCAGAATAATCGCAGAGATCAAAAGCGCTGGCACAGCCCAAAGAGTTGCGCTGCGAACAAGGGATGAAACAAGAGAGCGATTCGCCATAACGGCGCGAGGCTAAGCCTTGCTCTCTTCGGGATCAACAAGGCGGTAGCCGAGGCCGCGCACAGTCTCAATCCTGTCTGTCCCGATTTTACGGCGCAGACGTCCTACAAAAACCTCGATCGTATTGCTGTCGCGGTCAAAATCCTGATCGTAAATATGCTCTACAAGTTCTGTATGAGAAATTACGCGGCCTTTATGGGCCGCCATATATGACAGCAGGCGAAATTCATGGCTCGTGAGTTTGATCGCAACACCGCTGACAAATGCCCGCGCAGAACGGTTATCCACGGATAATTCGCCGATCTCTATCATATCCGTTGAATGGCCAGAGGCTCGGCGCAGGAGCGCGCGCAACCGCGCCAGCAATTCTTCCGTATGGAACGGTTTGGTGAGGTAATCATCCGCACCCGCATCGAAACCCGCTACTTTTTCTGACCATTGATCCCGTGCTGTCAGGATGAGGACAGGGAATGTTTTCCCGTCCGCTCGCCATTTTTGCAACACGCTCACACCGTCAATCAGCGGCAGACCGAGATCAAGGATCACCGCGTCATACGGCTCGGTATCGCCCAAAAAGTGACCCTCTTCACCATCCGCCGCCACATCGACAGCATAGCCCATATCCTTGAGCGCCTGTTTTAGTTGACGTGATAAGTCCTGATCATCTTCAACGACGAGAATACGCATAGGGGGCTCCAGCGGTTGGCGGCGGTAGTCGTGTCTTATCTTTTGACGCGTCCAGTCGTGGCGTCAATATAAACATCAACAACCCGACCATCTTTGCCAATTACACGCACACGATACGTGTTACCTGTTTTGGAAATATCGACGACTTCGCCGCCGCGAACACGGCGCAATGCAATAGATTTGGCATCAGACGCCGAAATCTGACGCTGTGCGAGCAGGTCGCGCGTCTGTTGCGGGGCCGCAAAACTAGAGGTAAATAGCGATTTGCTCAAAGACAGTGATGGTTCTACAGGTTTTGACGAAGCGTGAGCTGACATAGCTCCGCTGGTCAAGAGCGCGGCAGACAAGGCTGCAATCATATACCTACGTGTTTTCATCATGCGCCCTGTTAACAATAGTCCCCTGAACAAAGTCTGAATAGCAAGTTTGGTCAGGTTCATACTCTTCAAATATGTGCTAGCTCAAATAAGTGATCGACGCAATTCTTCACCTTGTGAAACAGGGAGTGAGGCCACAATAGCCCCTTTATCGCCTAATTCAGCCTGCGTCAGTGTAATGATGGGAGTGATCAGCAAGTCACCACCCTTCACGCCTTTGCCTTTCAAGCGCAATTTCTTGCCAGTATTCGTGCCTGCTGGCACACTCAGTTGCACGGTGCCTGTCGGCATATCAATCTTTACTTTTGCCCCATTCATAGCTTCAAAGAGCGAAATCGGCAGGTCAAGATAGAGATTATCGCCTTCACGGCGCAGAGATTTGTGCGGCAAAACTTCAATTTCGACTTTGACGTCGCCCGCTGGCCCGCCATTTATGCCAGGCTTACCTTTACCGCGCATGCGCACGGTTTGACCGTCTTTGATACCGGCAGGGATTTTGACCTTCATATCGGGCCCAAGCGGTTTGACGCCACCCTTGAGCGCGTCTTTCAAGCCGATTGTCATTTTATAGCGAATATCGGCCCCTTTTTGGGGCCGCGGGCTTTGGCGTCCCATGCCGCCTCGCATACCGTTCATATTCATCCCAAAGAGTGACGAGAATAGGTCGGCCATATCGTCTTGACCGCCCATTCCGCCAAATCCAGTCTGAACCTGTGGGCCACCACCTCGACGTTGAAATCCGCCCGCGAAAGGGTTTTGCTGCTGGCCGCTACTATCAACTTGGCCCGTATCATATTGCTGCCGTAGTTTTTTATCCGATAGCAGGTTATAGGCCGCCGTGACTTCTTTGAAGCGTTCTTCAGATTTTTTGTCGTCTGGATTGAGATCAGGATGCAGCTTTTTCGCCAAAGCCCGATAAGCTTTGCGTATTTCAGCTTCAGTCGCAGTTTTCTCAACGCCGAGCAAGGTATAAGGGTTCTTCGCCATACCCTCTATCTAAGTAGTTTGCGCAGGAATTAAAGCCCTGTCCCCGCCGTGTTGATGAGGATTTCTGCCTCCGCGCCCCAACCATACAGAGTAGAGAATTGTGCGACTGTGTAGCGCCCATTAAACGGTTCCGGTAAGATGAAGTGTGGCTGCTCTACTTCCCAAGTTTGGACGAGTTGTTCGGCATCGAACCGCTGCACGCGATAGCTTTCTACATCTTCACCTAGCGGAACATCAGCTCCCACCCAGCCATCTCCATTCACCCGGCTGCGACGTATCCAGCGGAGGTTTAGGGCGCCGTCTACGCACTCTGCCGTGAGGTGAACAGGCGCATAAGGGCGAAGCGCCCGGGCGTTATATGTGAAGCTTGAGGGGTCGCCTGCGCGACCCTGAACGGTCGGCGTGGCCGTCAAAACTTCCCCAATCCATTCATCA